>PTLH01000164.1 GCA_002938035.1 Alphaproteobacteria bacterium MarineAlpha3_Bin6 | reverse complement strand
CGCCGTAAAGATTATGAACAAGGGAGATTTACACTCGCCTTCGTCGGTTACGGAAATGAAAAAACTGATACTGTTGTGGAACTTACACATAATTGGGATCAAAAAGAACCTTATGCAATGGGTGATGCGTTTGGACACCTAGCAGTTGCAGTTCCTAATGCCTATGCAGTCTGTGATGCGATGGAAAAAGAAGGAATACCAGTTCCACGTCCAGCGGGCCCCATGAAAGGGGGAACCCGGGTCATTGCCTTTATAGAGGACCCTGATGGTTACAAAATTGAGTTAGTAGAAAGAGACTAGTAATCATAACTTTTTTTACTTCACTTAAGATCTAGAACTCCTTCAATCTTCCTCTTCTAAATTCTGTTCTTCAATTCCTTAAATTTTCTTTTGTTTTCGCCGGTGTATAGCTGTCGGGGTCGACCTATACGTTGACTTGGATCCTCGATCATTTCATTCCATTGAGCGATCCAGCCCACAGTCCTCGCCACAGCAAACAGTACTGTAAACATACTCGCTGGGATACCGAGAGCTTTAAAAATAATACCTGAATAGAAGTCTACATTCGGATATAATTTTTTTTCTACAAAATATTCATCCTCAAGCGCAATCCTTTCAAGTCCCATTGCTAAATCCAATAGCGGTTCATCATTTATTCCTAATTCATCCAGCACTTCATGACAGGTTTCCTGCATAACACGGGCCCGAGGGTCAAAATTCTTATAAACACGATGGCCAAACCCCATAAGCCGGAAGGGATCATCCTTATCTTTTGCCATTTTAATGAATTTAGAAATATTCCCCACATCACCAATTTCTTCAAGCATGTTTAGGACCGCCTCATTTGCGCCACCGTGCGCGGGGCCCCAAAGTGAGGCTATTCCCGCAGCGATACAAGCAAACGGGTTTGCACCACTAGACCCAGCTAAACGAACAGTCGAAGTTGACGCATTTTGCTCATGATCTGCATGGAGTATAAGTATTCGGTCCATTGCTCGGGCTAGAATCGGGTTGGCCTGATAATCTTCTGCCGGATGTGCAAACATCATATACAAGAAATTTTCAGAATATTTTAGATCGTTCCTAGGATAAACAAATGGTTGACCAATTGAATACTTGTAAGCCTGTGCGGCAATGGTAGGTATTTTCGCTATCATGCGATAAGACGCAACCATACGATGCCGAGGATCGCTGATATCAAGACTATCATGATAAAAAGCTGAGAGCGCACCCACAACGCCGCACATGATTGCCATAGGATGAGAGTCTCGGCGAAAGCCCCTATAAAAGGTATTTAGCTGTTCGTGCAGCATTGTATGATAGGTGATATCATGTTCAAACTTTGACTGTTGTTTCTGCGTAGGTAAATCACCATATAACAGGAGATAACAGACCTCGGGATAATCGCAATTTGTTGCTAACTCTTGGATTGGATATCCGCGATAAAGTAGAACCCCTTCCTCGCCATCAATGTAAGTTATACGCGATTCACAACTTCCGGTCGAAGTGTAGCCAGGGTCATATGTGAAACACCCTGTTTCTGCATAAAGACGCCTTACATCAATTACCCTAGGACCAACGGTCCCTTCCATTACTGGTAATTCAATCTGTTCTCCAGAGGAATTATCAGTAAGCGTGAAAGTCTTTTTGTTAGATTGCGAATTCATCTTAATCCACCCCCAAGTTTTCTTTCTTATCTAAGGTGCTATCCTCTTCTACCAAGGTAAATTCTAACTCACTCGTAATCAGGTTAACACATCGTTTATGCGAGCTAACGACTGCTCTTTCCCGAGAACTGCAAGGATTTCAAATATTCCAGGAGAAACCGTATTACCAGTTAATGCAGCTCGTAATGGTTGGGCTATAACCCCAAGCTTGATATCTTTTTTCTTGGCATATTTGACAATGGCATCATTCAGCGAAAGACTTGACCAATCTTCAATAGAACCAAGTTGAATCTGAAGATTATTGAGATGGCTCTTACCTGATACATCTAGCACCTTTAACGCATTATCACTTACTGTGATGGGACGTCGGCAAGCATAAAACTCTGCATTTTTAGCAAGTTCGTCAATATTTTTTGCCCTTTCCTTTAAACCGGACATTCCACTTCTTATTCGATCAAAGGCTCGATTATCAAGTTTACCATGCAAGTTTTCAATAAGAATTGGTGTTATTAATGTCACCAAATGCCCGTCATCTGCTTCCCGAAGATAATGACTATTCAGACTTATGAGTTTGCTAAAGTCGAAATTTGAAGGAGAACGGCCCACATCCTTTATGTCAAACCACTCAATTGCTTGTTCAAGGGAAATTATCTCATCGTCTCCATGCGCCCAAGCCTGGCGCAATAAATAATTATTCATGGCCTCAGGGAGTAACCCCATTTTCCGATACTCCCCTAGCCCTAAGGCACCATGACGTTTTGATAATTTTGTTCCATCTAATCCATGCAGAAGGGGCATATGCGCGAAAGTTGGCTGATCCCAACCAAAAGCTTTATATATTTGTAACTGCCTAAATGTGTTTGTTAAGTGATCATCACCTCTAATTACGTGGCTGATATTCATGTCATGATCGTCGACTACGACTGCCAGCATATACGTGGGTGAACCATCTGCCCGAAGCAAAATCATGTCATCCATTTCATCATTTGAAACACTAACATCTCCTTGTATTAAATCTGAGACAGTAGTTTCGCCATCCAACGGAGATTTTAACCTTATCACTGGTTTAACACCACTCGGGCTATTTGCAGGGTCGCGATCCCGCCAGCGGCCATCATAAAACTTTGATTTACCTTCCGTTTTTGCCAAGTTTCTCATTTCTGCGAGTTCTTCAGGCGAACAATAACAGTAGTATGCTTTACTCTCTTCTATTAGTTTTTTTACCAATGCTACGTGGCGATGGCGACGGGAGGCCTGAGAAATTGGTTCTTCGTCCCAATACAATCCTAGCCACTCTAAGCCTTCCAAGATGGCATCAACAGCCTCTTTTGTTGATCGTTTTAGATCGGTATCTTCGATCCGTAATAAAAACTTGCCGCCGGTATGCCGGGCATAAAGAAAATTAAAAAGTGCCGTTCTTGCACCCCCAATATGTAAATATCCGGTTGGGGAGGGGGCAAAACGAGTGATAACTCCAGATTCCAATATCAACTCTTTGTAATAATTGAGTTATTC
>PTLH01000163.1 GCA_002938035.1 Alphaproteobacteria bacterium MarineAlpha3_Bin6 | reverse complement strand
TTCTTGATGATCTGTAATCCGTCACTACAGCTTGTTTGCTTATGGTCAAAAAATTTGTTCAAATCTGGGATAAATGGTTGGTTCACTTGGCCATGTGCAAAAATATAGCAAAGTTGACAGCCGTTTGAGCATTTAAGAATTGGCAATGAAATTTTCCCTAATTTTATACGGTCTCCACTGGGCCTTAAGGTTTTCTTCTTGGCGTTATCCTCTCTTTAAAAAACGGCTTAAAGAAAAGGATCTGAAAGTTCAAATCAGGGTCGCTGATAATTCTGTTGGCCGAACGTTTACATTTCGCCATGGCCGCGTGACATCTAGTTCGGGCGTTCAGTCAGATGTAGACGTTGACATTTCTGTAAAAACGGCAGCTTTGGGTGCGGAACTAATGTCGCCTCCCATAGATCATTTGAAACGCATCGAGGCAATCAAGTCATTCAGTTTGATTGCCATTGGTCCAGACGAATTGGTGAACTGGTTTTCTGAAACCATTTATATGGTGCAGCGGGCAAGCTGGCGTTGGGGGACGCCGGTTTCTAATGGTGAAATCCGATATGTAAATAATACCAACGGTGGTCCCGTATTTGTTTACGCGAAAGGTGGAAAGATAGTGCGCCTGACACCCATCGCCTTTGATAAAGATGACCCCGACACCTGGACCATTGAAGCGCGCGGTCGACAGTTTTCGCCTCCCAGGAAGACTTCTATTTCCCCCCACGGGTTGGCCTCAAAATCCCTAGTCTATTCTAAGGACCGAAATCTTTATCCCATGAAGCGTGTTGATTTTGACCCTAATGGTAAACGAAATCCGCAAAACAGGGGAACATCAGGCTATGAGCGTATTTCATGGGAAGAAGCATTAGATATTGTCGAGGCAGAAATAAAGAGGGTTAATAGACAATATGGGCCTGGCGCTATCCTTGCTGCCCGGAGCTCCCACCACACATGGGGTAATGTTGGTTATTACATAAGCGCATATAATCGATTTATTAATATTATCGGCGCAACCACGACCTTACTAAATCCTGACAGTTGGGAAGGGTGGTATTGGGGTGCCATGCATCATTATGGGCATAGCATGCGTAATGGTGCTGCAGAGATATATGGCCAAGTGGAGGACTGTCTAAAGGAAGCCGATCTAATTGTTTTTTGGGCGAGTGATCCGGAAGTGACAAACGGCGTGTATGGATCTTTCGAAGGTACTATCCGGCGTCAATGGGCGAAGGAACTCGGAATCAAAATGATCCATATAGATCCGTATCTAAACGAAACCGCCGCTTTTCTGGGCGGAAAATGGATTGCCCCTCGTCCCTCCACGAGCCCAGCACTGGCTCAAGCTATAACTTATGTTTGGGTGAAGGAGGAGCTTTATGATCAAGAGTATGTAAAAACCAGGACTACCGGTTTTGATAAGTGGCGTGCCTACATCCTTGGCCAAGATGATGAGGGAATAGCCCGGACGCCTGAATGGGCTGCAGAAGAAACAGGAGTTCCTGCTAGAGATATCCGTGCCCTTGCCCGGGAATGGGCGTCGAAGAAGACTTATCTTTCGGCTGGCAGCATGGGGACTACATTAGGCGGCGCCTGCCGTTCGGCAACTGGAGCTCAATGGGCACGTTCGATGATCTGCCTAATGGCAATGCAAGGACTCGGAAAACCTGGGATCAACTTTGGCGGCCTACAATTCGGCTCACCTATCGATTATAACTTTTATTTTCCTGGCTATGCTGAAGGCGGCTTTTCGGGCGATCTGCAAAACTCCGGTAATGCAATTAGCCTTTACCAGCGTATGCCGCACCTTATCAGTATGAACCCGACTCAGCAGTCGGTCCCCCGCCTAAAAATGGCTGAGGCCATTTTAGAAGGAAAGGCCGAAGGTTATCCCATCGATATCCGGTCTATCGAAGGGCAATTCTTCCCTGTTCGTTATCCGTCACCTGGGCATTCTGAAGTCAAGATAATGTACAAGTACGGTGGTTCCTACATTGGCACCCAACCTGATAGCAACCGCTATGTAAAAATGTATCAATCAGAAAAACTAGAGTTTGTGGTTGCCCAGGCAATATGGAATGAAGGAGAAGTAAAGTTTGCAGATATTATCCTACCCGCATGTACAAATTTTGAAAGGTGGGATATTGGCGAATGGGCTAACCCTGGAGGTTATGGTTACGATTGGATCGGGCAACTCAATCATAGGGTCATTGGTATTCAGCATCCAGCAATCGAACCTTTAGGTGAATCAAAATCTGACTTCGAAATCTTTCATGAAGTTACTAAACGACTGGGTCATGGCGCTTACTTCAGTGAGGGGTTGACGGAGTTGGATTGGGTGAAGAGAATATTTGATGCTTCTGATTTGCCCAAGCATATAAGCTGGAAAAAGTTTTTGAGGAAAGGGTATTACGTGGTGCCCCCTGAGCCTGAAGCTACCCGTACTAAAACTTCTTATCGTTGGTTTGCTGAGGGACGGAAAAAAGACGTACCAGAACCTCATCCTCTACCAGGATCCTATGGTGAAAACTTTTTGGATGGGCTGCAAACTCAGTCTGGTAAGATTGAATTTGAATCAAATAGCCTTAAACGATTTGGCAAGGATCCCGAACGGCCACCCTTGAATAAATATATTCCCGCGTGGGAAGGTATTCACTCTTCTGACCTAATAGTTAAGTATCCAATACAGTTGATCTCACCTCATGCGCGTTATAGTTTTCATACAAAGGGTGATGGCAAAGATAGTGCTATTAACGATATAACTGACCATCGACGCGAAATTGACGGTTATTTTTATTGGATTGCCCGCCTTAACCCGTCCGATGCCGCATCACGCGGGATCAAAGAAAATGATTTGGTTAAGCTGTACAATGATCGTGGTGCTGTCATTTGTGCGGCACATGTGACGCATCGAGTTATGCTAGGCATAATCCATTCTCGCCAAGCTTCGGCCGTCTATGATCCCGTCGGAAAACCAGGTTATTCTGCAGATAGGGGTGGTTGCGTAAATCAGTTGACCCCGAATAGAACGCAATCTTTGAAAACCCACTCAGCTGCTTACAACTCCTGTCTCATAGAAGTTGAGTTGTGGGATGGTGATCCCGACATAGGTGGAGGTATCAGGTCATCCGTCGAGAGTGTCGATGAGCCTGTTTCAGTGCTGGCAGAGTAATTAGAGTTATCAAATGAAAAAATGGAATCTCATCGTTGATGTTGGTCGCTGTCATAACAGCAATAATTGTTTTCTATCCGTCGCGGACGAGTATCAGAGAAATGAACATCCTGGTTATTCGGCAGAAATGCCACTTCATGGCCATCGTTGGATCGATGTTAAGAAGAAAGAGAG
>PTLH01000162.1 GCA_002938035.1 Alphaproteobacteria bacterium MarineAlpha3_Bin6 | reverse complement strand
GTACCTGCTTCTTGAGCATATACTTTTTTACTTTACCCATAATATAAAGCGGAAATCTAATAATCACCGACACTCGCGGAGGTGTTTTGTATGAAGCAATTCGTGTCTCAAAATGTTACATCTTATATTTGTCAGAACGTCTTAATCTTTATGAAATTTTACAGTGAAACAGTCTTTTCCCATTACCATATTACTGTCACACCCCGCTCCGACACCACTCTATTATGGTCACCTGAGTAGCCCTACACCTACCGGGACAATCTGACTGTTTCGGGGACAAATATAACATCACGGTATGGTTTCATCTTTGTGAATGAATTAATAATGATATCAATTCAATTTGGACACACACATTTCTACCCTGGAGGATATCAGCTTGAGTGATGTAGTTATCGTCGATGGCGTAAGAACGGCTATTGGAAAATACGGTGGGGGATTATCAACTGTCCGACCAGATGACCTGCTGGCAAAAACTTATATTTCCCTCGTGCAACGTACTGGGGTCGACCCTGCCGATTTGGACGAAGTATTTGCCGGTTGTGGCAACCAGGCAGGAGAAGACAATCGAGATGTAGCTCGGATGTCAGTTTTGCTGGCAGGATTTCCCAAAGAAATACCAGGCATAACAGTAAACAGGAATTGTTCTTCTGCCCTCAGCGCCATCAACCTAGCTGCTCGCTCCATCCTTGCGAAAGAGGGTAGCCTATATATTGGTAGTGGCGTGGAAAGTATGAGCCGGGCTCCATGGTCGATGCCAAAGCCTTCCAAAATACCGTCCACCTCGCCACCCAAGATTTTTGATACCACGGTAGGATGGAGATACGAAAACCCAAAATTGGACGCAATATACCCTATTATTTCTTTGGGCGAAGGTGCAGAATTGATTGCACAAGAAATGCAGATTAGCCGAGAAGAACAAGATATATTTGCTCTGGAAAGCCACCGTCGCGCCGCCAGTGCTATCAATGAGGGCAAATTTAAAGCTGAAATTACGCCTGTTGAAGTGCCTCAACGAAATGGCAAAACGCTAATATTTGATACGGACGAGCACCCCCGCCTCAAACGCATTAATCAGCGCTTCAACCTGGCAATAGGCATGCCTGAGCTCAGTAAACTAAAACCCGCTTTTAGAAAGGACGGCTCTGTCACTGCAGGCAACTCCAGTGGCATCAACGATGGGGCCGCGGCACTTCTCCTTTGCAATCAAGAAAAGGCCGATGAACTGGGCTTGAACCCACTCTTGCGCTGGTTGGGATCAGCTTCTGCCGGAACCGACCCCAGGTACTTCGGGTATGGACCAGTACCCGCTACGGAAAAGCTGCTTAAACGCTTCAATCTCGAGATTGAAGATATCGGCCTGATTGAACTTAATGAAGCTTTTGCAGCTCAAACAATCGGATGCATGAGGCGTTTACAAATCAGTCACGACAACACTAATGTTAATGGAGGAGCAATTGCACTCGGTCACCCGACGGGCTGTTCAGGTGCTCGCATCTTGGTAACACTAATGCATGAAATGAAACGTAGAGCTGCACATATGCAACGTCCTTTTTACGGACTTGCTACCCTATGCGTCGGAGTTGGCATGGGCGAGTCCACACTGGTTGAGTGGATAGGGGATTAGGAAAACCTATGGAAAGACCACTCTCAGGTATACGGGCTATCGGCCTCGAACAATACATAGCTGGCCCCTACTGCACTCTTTTACTCGCTGACGCGGGAGCGGAAATTATTAAAGTAGAGAGACCTGGTAAAGGAGACCCCCGTCGATCAATGCCGCCATTTGCTGAAAAAGAAGGGAATCGGAAAGCAGCTGGATTTATGAGCTACAATCGAAACAAGAAAAGCCTTGCCCTAAACCTTCAACACTTGGAAGGACAAAAGATTTTCCATGAACTAGCGACAACCGCTGATGTGGTAGTTGAAAATTTACGACCTGGGGCCATGGATAAGATTGGATTGAACTACAGTAATTTAAGTTCCTCTCATACCAGACTTATTTGGGCAATTATTTCTGGTTTTGGTCAGCTAAAGGGATATAGGGGGCCTTATAGTGATCGACCGGCGTTCGATATTGTTGCCGAAGCCATGAGTGGCATTATGCACCAGGTCGGCTATGCCGACAAACCGCCGTCAGATACCCTATATGGCATGGCGGATATATACACGGGGATGGTGACTGCCTTCGGTATTATGCAAGCCCTCTTCATGCGGGAACGCACGGGCAAAGGCCAACTAATTGATTCGGCAATGTTCGACAATATGCTTTCATTAAACGAGTCAATGGTGGCGCTCCACTCAGTCGCGGGGCAGTCCCCCATGCGCGGCACCCCAAAAAATATTTTTCCACGTGGCGCTTTCAAAACCAAGGATGGCTATATAGCCCTTAACGTCCCTGACAACATCATATGGGAGCGACTATGTAAGGCGATAAACCGGATTGATATGATTGAGGACCCTCGTTGCAAGACTGGCGTTGAGCGCGCAGCCAATGCCCATTACATTCAGCCAATCATAGAAGTTTGGCTGGAACAACTGACACGCGACGATGCTGTTGAAAAATTAAATTCCTCCGGTGTTCCAACCGGGCCCGTTAATACTGCCGAGGACATATTTTCTGATCCCCATGTGAATGCTCGAGGCCTCCTTATGCCAATTACTGATAGTGAAGTGGGCAAACATTTGTTTGCACGCTCGCCCCCATTTCTTTCTGAAGCTCCTACACTACCGACGGAACCTGCTCCCAAACTAGGGGAACACACCATAGAAATACTCACTGAAGTATTGGGATACAGCGGAAAAAAAATAAACGAGCTTTCAGAAGGTGGAGTAATTGGCCATTAAATTATGAAACCCCATCCGGGTTAACTTATGCATATCGAAGGCAAAAAACATCAAATTTTCATGACAAACCAGCTTACCCCTTTTAGTCACGGCAATGCTCCTTCGATTGGGTTTTACTAACCGCCAGCCATAAATGCTGGCTCACAGTATTGGCGACGACGTTTCAGCTGACGGCAGACAGAAACAGCGTCTGCATTACTTGCCAACGGGCCTACAACAAGGCGGAAGAAAACGCCTTTTTTACCTCCCAAATTGACCCGGGTGATCTCAGGCTTCATATTTCCAAGTAGCGCGCGGTGCGCACGGCGTAAACCTGCCCAACCCCGATCTGCAGCCTTACGAGACCTGAATGACGCTATATGAACAGCAGGACGGGGACCCGAAGGTGCGGCTTTCTTCTTTTCTACCTTTTTAACAACTTTCTTTGGCACGGGCGCCGAATATAAACTCAGTGTTTTTTCGATTGCCAATTTTTCTCTGGTTGCTTCCTGGAGAGTAATAAGACCCT
>PTLH01000161.1 GCA_002938035.1 Alphaproteobacteria bacterium MarineAlpha3_Bin6 | reverse complement strand
TTATATTTCAATTAATCGGAAACGATTATCAGATCATTAAAACAAAATTTTTCTCGACAATTTTGGGACGTTGGTACTACATGAGGTAAAAATCTTGATCGAGACTTCGGTTTAAGTCCGGTGGTAAGATACGAATATTGAGCGCTATGCACTGTTGGGGGATAGTTTAACGGTAAAACTCGCGGCTCTGACCCGCGCATTCCCGGTTCAAATCCGGGTCCCCCAGCCAACGAATTTTAAAGTCTCAATTCATATGTCTCTAGTTGGTCTCATCTTTATATTAGAGAGCAGTGATTTGGTGATTTATAAAAGTAACAAACACATGATATTTAACTAAATAAAAATAATTGTATCGAAAATAGTGTAATTGCGGGACAAAGCTTAGTAATTCTGTAGTTTCATTCCGAATTTGATCATTCAACGAGGAGCTGTTTAGGAAATGTTATTTAATTGTAGTCATCGCGGAACCCAAAAGGTGTGTGCAGCTGAACACGGTGGTAGCCAAACCGTTTCAAGCGAAACTAAAACCATTACAGTTGATATACACTGCCACCGTCAATCTTATCCCGCTGGCGATTTGATGCAGGGGGAAGCCCAAAAGGCAGGTTTTTCAGCTCTTTCCTTAGGTAGTGAATTGACCAAGGAAGTCAACCGTAAACAGCTTGAGTTTATCAAGCCGAAAATGCAATCGATCGAAAAGCGTTTAGAGGATATGGACAATATGGGTGTCGACCTTCAAGCTGTATCGGTTTCACCTTATCAATATTACTACTGGGCTGAGCCAGAGGCAGGAAGGGATGTATGCAGGCTTATTAACAATGAGATGGCGGAGGATATAGCTCTTCATCCCGATAGGTTTGTTGGTCTAGGAACCATTCCACTCCAAAATACTGAGATGGCTATTACCGAACTGAAGCGCTGTATAAATGAACTAGGATATAAGGGAGTAGAGATCAACAGCCATGTGGTGGGAGAAGAATTGTCTTCGGAACGGCTTGAGCCGTTCTGGGCAAAAGTTGAGGAATTGGATGTACTAGTTTTTATACATACAGCTGGTTTTACCCATCCTGACCGTTTGGGTGAGCATTATTTTCTCAACTTAATTGGTCATCCGATTGAAGCGTCGATAGCCATAAGCTATTTGATTTTTGATGGTGTGATGGAGCGTCATCCGGGTCTGAAAATATGTGTTTCCCATGGGGGTGGATATTTGCCTTCTTACGCTGGCCGTATGGACCATGCCTATCACGCCCGAGAAGATGTACGCGAAGGATTGCCCAACCCCCCGACACATTATTTAAAGCAATTTTATTTTGATAGTATTGTATTTGATCCGGACCAACTCGAATTTTTGATAAATAAGTACGGTGCTGACCATATTTTGCTTGGAACCGATTATCCTTACGATATGGGCGAAACTGATCCCATTGGTTTGTTGCAAAAGGTAAGGAACCTCAGTGAGGAGGAACTTACCAAGGTAAGAGGTGGTAATGCAATTGAGTTGCTAAATTTGAAATAGCTAGGGTTTGAGCGCGTTACTGGTTCAAAGAGTTAAGTATTTTCATCTTCAGATACCTTGGCAGAAGCTTCCCGCTCTAGTTTTTTGAATGAATGTGGACTGAATAGAAGTGTAACAATATAGAGGATAATCATTATAGTAAGGGTTAGCCACGGAGTACTGACTGTTAGGGCTGCCAGGATACCTATAGATAGCATCGTCAATAAGATGTAACGATGGGGCACCCTAAATTTTTTGAAAGAGTATGTCGGCAGACGACTGATAAGGAGGCATGAGACAACTATGATGATAACTCCAACTAAGGCAGGCATGCGAACAATTTCGGTGTCTAGCTGAAATGAGATTATCAATGGTAAAAGGACTAATCCACCTCCAGCAGGCGCAGGAACACCGATAAAATAATTCCTAGCCCAAGATGGTGGCTCCGGCCCATCCATATTGGTGTTGAATCTTGCAAGCCGAAGGGCACAACAAACACTGAATAAAAGCACCGGTACCCATCCGATGGGGCCAGCTTCTTTCATTGTCCAGAGGAAAAGAAGTAGTGCCGGCGCTACACCGAAAGCAATAAAATCTGAGAGGCTATCCAATTCGGCACCGAATTTACTCGTACCGCGAAGGAGCCTTGCAACTCGGCCGTCAAGCGCATCCAAAACCGCGGCAACAACGATAGAAATGACAGCCGCTTCCCATTTCTCCTCAAGACCAAATTTCAGCGCCGTGAGACCCGCGCACAACGCCAGCATGGTCAATATATTAGGAATCATCCTGTTGAAGGATTGGCTTTTAATCCGTTCACGCTTGGGTCTAAACATTTATATTACTACACCAAACCTTTGTTCTTCCTGAGAACCCAAATCCGCAATTACGGTTTCTCCGGCAACCATTATTTGGCCAACCGCGACCAATACATTAGTTTCACTGGGTAAATACACGTCCACACGGCTACCGAAGCGGATGAGCCCGTAACGTTCCCCAGTATCTACCATTTCGTTTATTGATACATCACACTTGATGCGACGTGCAATCAACCCAGCTATTTGTATTACGCCAATTTCGAGGCCTTCATTTGTCGCAATTCGTATACATTGGCGTTCATTATATTCACTAGCCTTATCTAGGGAAGCATTTACAAACTTACCAGGATTATAGGCCACCCGGGTGATCTTTCCGGAAACAGGAATTCGGTTCACATGGACGTCGAATACGTTCATAAAAATAGAAATGCAGTTAAGCGGATTATTCCCAAGTTCTATTTCTTTTGGTGGCACGGTTTTGACAATCTTTAGCACGGATCCATCTGCCGGGCTTACAACTAAATGATCCTTCATCGGGATGACCCTCGGTGGGTCACGAAAAAAGTAAATACACCAAATGGTCAAAATTAAACCAACCCAACCTAGTGGTTTCCAAAGGAATGCCAGGGCAACCGTGATAGCTGTAAAAAGAAATATAAACGGCCAACCAGCCTTGTTAATAGGGACGAAAACCGTCTTTAACATTTTTAAATCCTACCTTCATGGTATGGGTGGGAATTTCTACTATCAATCAACTATTAACATTCCGCGATGGTTGATCAGAAGAATGCAACTTAAGACGTTAATCAGGATGTAAATTACCTGATGATTTATAAGATCTTACTATCTTATTGCAAGATGTAGAGACAATTTGACACAGTGATCATCTGGTAGACGGCAATGCAAATACTTGCCCAGGAAAGATCAGATCAGCATTTTTTATCTGTTCCTTGTTTGCTTCATAGATTACAGTGTAGCGAAACCCACTGCCGTAAGTTCTTCGAGCTATTCGCCAGAGGCTGTTTCCCGACTCGACAATGACCAAG
>PTLH01000160.1 GCA_002938035.1 Alphaproteobacteria bacterium MarineAlpha3_Bin6 | reverse complement strand
GTCTATGCTCTCAACGTCGATGATTATGTAACTAACGGCGCCCCGGAAGTCATCGCATTCTTCGGTGACAATAAACCCACATCCACGACAGTCCAGGTTCCTCGCCTCGTCCACCCCGATTGGGTTGTTGAAATTGAGGCAACGGCGGTTCTTGATTAGTGCAGAAATAAATGCACTACAGAATTCGAACTACAGTAGAATATAAGCTTTAATATCTATTCATCCTTCACCCAATTAACAATAATCGTAGTTCTAATTTGGTAACCCACTGTGCATTGAACCAATCCTCCCAAGGCTATAAATTCTCTGTGATGCGTACGAAAACAAAAACGCTAAACAAAATACTTTAATCATCCTCCACAAAGCTCAAGGACAAATAAGAATGATCGATTTATTTACCTGGTCTACACCCAACGGTCGGAAAGTGTCTATCATGTTAGAAGAAATCGGCTTGGACTATGAAGTTCATGCCATCAACATTACTAAGGGCGAGCAACATGACCCTAAGTTTCTAGAAATTGCTCCAAACAATAAAATACCTGTAATCGTAGATCGCGATAACGGTTTAAGCCTGATGGAGTCTGGAGCTATTCTTCAGTATTTGGCCAGGAAGTCTGGCCAGTTCCTGCCGGCAACCGACACCGATTTTTGGAAGATGCAGGAATGGCTCATGTTTCAGATGGCCAGCGTTGGACCTATGTTTGGTCAAGTGCATACTTTTGTTCGCTATGGCGAAAGCAAAAACGTTGAGGCCAGTGAACGCTATCTTAAAGAATGCCACCGGCTATATGGTGTGATGGATAATCACCTGTCCGATAGAAACTACTTTTTAGGTGTAAACTACTCCATAGTTGATATCGCCATCTTCCCCTGGATTGGGCGACATGACTGGCAGACGGTTAACCTCAATGACTATCCTAACGTTGCTAAATGGTATGTTGACCTAGCGGGACGTCCTGCCGTTCAACGAGGCTGGAATGTACCTGAAAATGATCAGGTTATGCCTATGCCTTAATGACTATTCGAAAAAATCAAAGGAGAGATGAATATGACTGCATATTGGTTAGCAAGATCTAAAGTCAACAATCCGGAAGGGTATAAACGTTATACTGACCTGGTGCCGGATATATTAAAAAAATACGGCGGAAAGGCCTTATCCCGGGGAGGTAATTATCAGATTATGGAAGGCCCGGAGTATTTTAATCGTTTTATTGTGATTGAATTTCCCTCAATGAAAGACGCTACAGCCTGTTTTGAAAGTGAAGAATACCAATCTGCCGCAGCATTCAGGCGCGATGGTTCTGGTGAGGTTGAAAACGTTATTATCGAAGCTACTGAGGGTTTCGGCAACTGACCGACAGGCAAGAAGCAGGTATTTTTTTTCTAATACTGTGCCTATTATCAGAACACATAAGTTTAAGGAAAGTATTTTAAATTGGATACTAATGGCTCGTTTCGAAACATTAGCAATAATTCAGGATTAACATCATGCCCCTTGATCGCATCGATCATTTTTCTATACGAACCCTTAAACTAGAGGAAACACGAACGTTCTATGAAAATGCGATGGGGATGGAGGCGGGAGACCGTCCCCCACTACCTTTCCCCGGCTATTGGCTCTATTTAGGTGATCATGCTGTCATTCATCTGATTGGTATTGACGAAAACAACCCGGAGGGCCTCAACGAGTATTTAGGTGAAGTCAATGTCACAGAACTTTCCGGTGGAGGTGCTGTTGACCACCTGGCGTTCAGGGCGTCAGGCTCCAAAGACCTGATCGACCGTTTAAAAATTCTAAACGTTCCCTATCGCGAACGTATGGTCGAAGAAATGAACCTCTTCCAACTATTTGTCGAAGATCGAAACAATATTACCCTTGAGTTAAACTACTGGGACGACTAACGGCACCTCAAGAGAAACGGTCGGGGATAAAAGGAAAATTTCTGACATGCCTGGTATTGATGATGCACGTAACGTCATCAACTATCTGAACACCAGGAAAGAATAAATTAATCAATGAGTATAAATACAGCTTTAGGCTCCTAGGTAGAACTGCTTAATCATCTCATTGTTTTCAAGTTCTGCCGCTGTTTTTCCTTCAAATTCGATTTGCCCATGAACAATTACGTAACCCCTGTCCGCAATTTTAATGGCCTGGTTAAAATTTTGTTCTGCCATCAGAACAGTAAGGTTTTTGAGTTCTTTCAGTTCTTTTATTTTGGCAATCATCTGACTTACGAGAATGGGAGCTAGTCCAACAGATGGCTCGTCAACCAACAAGATATCTGGGTCGCACATTAGAGATCGTGCAATGGCAACCATCTGCTGTTCACCACCACTCAGACTACCCGCCTGTTGCTTCCGTCTTTCTTTGAGCCGAGGAAACGTACTGAAGCAAAAATCAAGATTATCATTTATTTTTTTTCGTGCGGCTTCGCGATACGCACCTAGGGTTAGGTTCTCCTCGACCGTCAGCAATGAAAAAAGTCGTCTTCCTTCAGGAACCATCGCGATCCCTATTTCTACAATTTCCTCGGTGCTCTTGCCAATTAAGTCGGTTTCCTGTCCGTCAACTTCTAGCCTGATTGCACCATTACTTGGATGTAAAAGGCCCATAACGGACTTTAACAGTGTACTTTTGCCATTCCCGTTGGTCCCCAACAGAACAACCGTCTCACCGGGGTTCACATCAAGACTGACGTTATGCAGAACCTGGACCGAACCGTATCCGGCACTAATGTTTTCAATGACGAGTTTACTCACCTAAGTAAGCCTTTTCTACAGCTGGGATTTTTATCACCTCATCCGGTGTGGCGTTTGCAATAACCTTTCCCGCATCTAGGCACACTACTCTCTCCGAAAAACTCATAACAGCTCGCATAATGTGTTCGATCATGATTATCGTTATTTTGGTCGCTTCATTGAGAGCGATCAATATCTTGAGAATATCATCCACCTCTGAACTAGAAAGCCCAGCCATGGCTTCATCGCAAATCAGTAATTTGGGCTTCGCAGCCATTGCACGTGCGAGTTCCACTTTTCTCATTTCAATTTGGGTCAGTCCCGACGTTAATTGATCTGCTTTCTCGGCCAGACCTATGGTGTCAATGATGTTATCGGCCTCTTCATAAATCGAGGTTCCGCCCAAATCCCCTTTTTGGACAGCATATTCCAAGGGAACCAGTAGATTCTCCTTAATTGTCATGCTGGCAAATGGTTTCGGGATCTGGAAACTGCGACAAATACCTACCCTCGTTCTTTGATGAGCTGCCAACCCATTTAGCTCTTGGCCATTAAATTGAACCTCACCCTCATAGTCCCGTATCGAGCCGGAAATACAGTTGATCAACGTTGTCTTACCGGATCCATTTGGCCCAATGAGGC
>PTLH01000016.1 GCA_002938035.1 Alphaproteobacteria bacterium MarineAlpha3_Bin6 | reverse complement strand
TTGAAGGAGATGTCAGGCGGTCAAATTTCTTTCCGTTACCTAATTCCTCATTGTGTGTTTGACCATGAGCCAAGATCCTAATATCAAATTTTGTTATTGAAGTTCAATAATAGCTGCAGCCAATTCGGTATTTAGCGGACATAATCTATCGGCGGAAATAAGCTATTGACAAGAGGGATTAAGACGACAATTACCTAGACAAAGAAATAATACGAAAACTAAATTTGATATCCGGGTCTTGGCTCACGGTCAAACACACAATAAGGAATTAGGTAACGGAAAGGAATTTGACCGCCAGACATCTCCTTCAAACCCTTGACTGCGGGAGATCAATGATTATCCAAAAGATGTCTAGCAGATTGACTGTTTTTATTTGCAACGAATGTAAAATTCGTCGGCAATAAAAAGGCTTCCAGTCGAAATGATCTCCAATGACGGCGCGGAATTGCTATTTTAGGAGCAATAACGCGTTTTTATATTTGCGTCTGCCGAACAGGCCTAGTTTATTTCAATCGGTTTCTGTTTTTCAGCTGACGTCACGATGGCATCAAGAATTTGTACATTGTGAAGAATTTGTTCAGGAGTAAATCTGTATTCCCCGTTACCTTCTACAGCATTTGCCCATTCGTGAAGGTTCATGGTGACGGTATCTTTGTTTTTTTTCTGGTATGTCCGAGTATGAATTTCCTCGTCGATGCCCCGCCAAGTAAATAGGGTGGGTTGTGGCTTGTCGACATTATCGACTTCTCGTACTTCCGCCCAACCGCGATCTCCAAATACGCTCATGCGGGTGTAAAACGGCGTAGTTGCAAGCGAACAGAAAGAACCAAGCATACCGCTTTCAAAGATGAATTGAATGGAGATGATATCTTCTGATGGGTAATCAGCAGAACGGTGGGACATGCAAGCATTGACGGTTTTGACGCGACCGGCAATGGTTTGAATGTAGTCAGTTTGGTGGATACCTAATGCTGTCATGGTGCCTGCTGGCGCTTGTTTGGGATCCTGTCGCCAACCGGATGCCGGTGTTCCCGCCCACAAGTTATAGGAGGCGTTAAATTCTAAATGCAGTAGTGTTCCAAGTTCCCCTTCATCGATCATGCGTTTCATTTCCACGAGTGCGCCTTCGAACCTTCTTTCATGACCAATACCGACAACGAGATTATTTTCTGCGCACGCTTCCAACATACGTTTTGCTGAGTTTTCCGTGAGTGAAAATGGTTTTTCGCAAAAGATTTGTTTACCCGCCGCTGCGGCTGCCAATACTTGCTCTTCATGTAGACTATGGGGAGTAACAATTATCAAGGCATCAATATTGGGATTTTTTAACACTTCTTCAAAATCCGAAGTAAATTCTATACCCTTGCTAGCAGCGAAGTTGCCGGCTTCATTGGAGCTTATATCCATTGCCTGGACGATTTTGAGGCAGTCACTTCCGTCTAGGCATCCAATGATATGTTTTCCCCACCAACCAAGCCCAATGACCGCTGCATTCAACATTTGGATTCCCTTTTTGTTTAGGCCGTCCGCGCGGCGATATCTTCGGATGTCACGTCACCGCGATATTCGTAGCCAGTATCAGCTACGCTTCCAGATCCAATATAAACACCTATCACGTGAATTGGCTCAGTCTCACTGAGGTTGTGGAGCCAATGTTCAACACCTGAAGGAATATAATGAAATTGTCCAGCTGTGACTTCGACACGGTCGTCTCCCGCACCAGCCAGGCCATGTCCGCTAATCAGGTAATATATTTCCTCACAGTTTATGTGAGCATGCTTTTTGTGCACGGCTCCCGGAAAAAACTGGGCCCGAAACAGGGTTGTAGTACTGCCGTTGTGAGTTCCAAAGGGTAGGCGAAAGTCGTTTATGTGCCACCCCTCATTTCTATCCATATTCTCAGGTTTTACGTCATTCCAATGGATAACGTATTCACCATTTAGAGTTGCTACACCAACTGTATCAACGGTTTCAAATCCTCTCGCAGCAAGTGTATCAGCGCCAATGTAAAACCCAACCATTTGGACCGGTTCTTCCGACGTATTTTGGAATTGATGGGTGACACCCATCGGTACCCTCATGCAATGGCCCTCACGAACCTTGAAACTTTGGCCCTCTATAATACTTTCCCCATGTCCCGAGAGATAAACTGAGATTTCCTCACAATCGTCATTGCGGTGAGGACGGATTTCCTCTTCAGGTTGAAGAGTGAGATGGAACGCCGATGTCGTGCTACCGTCTTTGCCGGAAATTGGAATACGAAGCTCCCCCGCAAGCCCGGTATTTACGATTGGAACATCGTTCACATCAACTAATGGATAGCTTAACGGCATTTGTTACGGACCCCTAAAATCTTATAAGATACGTTCGTATAATGATATTTAGAAACCATGGTAGCAGGGTTGTCCAGTACTCATGCTCCTTTTTCTTTTGTGCTTAAGGGTTGTGGTCGGTTGCTCCAAAATTAAGGACTATTTGATGCATACCAAACCGGAACAAATATCACTTCCGTAGTTGATTTTTGTCAATTTTGCCAACGGGGGTTTTTGGTAAGCCCTCTCGGAATATAATTTGTTTAGGAATTTTATATCCTACTAAATCTTCCCGACAGTAGTCCTTTATTTGATCCTCAGTCAGGTTGTAGCCGTCATTTAAGCAGACAAAGGCTTTTATCACTTCACCTTTCTCAGCATCTGGAACGGCGATGGAGGCTGCTTCCTTTATATGGGGATGGGCCATCAATATTTCGTCGATTTCGCGGGGAAAAACGTTGAAGCCGCTAACGATAGCCATGTCTTTCGCCCGATCAACAATGTATATGAAACCATCTCGGTCACGGTAGGCGATATCTCCCGTATAGAGCCAATTCTCCCGGAAAGCAGATGACGTTGCTTCTACATTATTAAAGTATCCACTAGCGATGTGGCTTCCCCGGACCCTGATTTCACCATGTTCTCCATCATTCATTTTTATTGTTCCAGTTGCTACATCAACAATTTCTAACTCGATGCCGTATACGGGTTTGCCTACGGATAATACTCTTCTCTCACCTGAAAAGGGGTTGTTGCAGGTGGGTGCACCCTCTGTCATGCCGTAGCCTTCAAGGGCAGGCACGCCCGTACGTCGTTCCCATTCGTTCAGCGTTTCTTTTGCTAAGGGAGCGCCTCCGCCACATGCAAATCGTATGCTTTTATAGTTTACTTTATCAAAGGCAGGGTGGTTGAGCATGGCTATATAGGCTGCCGGCACGCCAGCTATGAAAATGGAAACTCTGTACTTGTTAATCGAATTGAATACTTCTTCAGGTTCAAACCGTGAAATAAGGAGTGCAGTCGAACGTCCAAATACGGGTTGGAAACATCCGTGATATAAGCCGACGATGTGGAATAAAGGGGGTATATTCAGAAATACTTCGCTGTCAAGTGAGGTTGGCCAGCGGTCTTCAATTGCCAACAATGACGCAATGACTTGCTCATGGGTATGGGGTACGCCCTTTGAAATACCGGTGGTACCTCCAGTAAACAACAATACAGCCATATTAGCGCCGTTAGGAAGCCTATCTATGACCCAATCATTTGAATTACACCATAGTTCATCTGAAATGGAGATGACTTCAAATCCTAATTTCATGGAGAGAAGTAAAAGAGTTTTCTCAAGTTTTGGATCGCATAGAATAGCGCTGGGTTCGGAGATGCGAAACAATGGTTCCAACTCACGCTGGGTGAAATTGGGGTTCATCATAGTGACCTGAGCCTCGGCTCCCATCACACCAAATATTATTTGCGGTAGCTGAAGCGACGCAGGTGCAATTACGGCAATTCGGTCGCCACTCTTAATTCCTCTTTGCCGAAGAGTGATGGCCAATGAAGCGGCGGCGAGATTAACCTCCTCGTAGGTCAGAGAATTTCCATCACAAATGACGGCGGTTCTTTCAGGGTATTTTTTAGCCGCGTCGATGAGGGAATGAACAATTGTTGGAAATCTCTCCCTTTCCTGGCCTTCGTCTCTTGTTGGCAGGTTCACTATCGCTCCTCCCGTCGGTTCCGGCATCAAGTTCTAATTGGTTAATACATGGCCATTCAGTTTAACCTAATAATAAATCCTGGTTCTGGCTACAGATAGCAATTCTTGTTGCTTTTAGTTTTTAGTTATAGCTTTAGTTATTATAATGAATGGGCGTGTATTATAGTCGTGATGTGAAACAATGCATTTTGGAGCATGTATTTGATATCTGGTAATCAAAATTCACTGTTGGAAGATGTTTGAATTATTTTTACTATTAACGTGAGTTGTTATTGATGTTGGGCATTAACCGCAATAAGCGTCCGGTTGAACTTGGACCTTATCCTTTAGAAACCCTCCGCAGGGATCCAGGTGTTCTGGCGGAGGAACTTTTGCGTACCCCGAAAACTTCGGGATTAAGCTCAAACGGCTCAGCTACGCCCTTGGTTAGGGCAACTCTCAACCACTTAGAAGCTTATAAAGAGCTCCGGGAACCGGAGCCATTTGCAAAATTGGCCCCCGTACCGAAAGATCTAGCTCTCCGCACGCGGGATATTAAGGGTGCTGGATACTTTGCGGATGCTTCGCAGATCGGAATATGTGAAATGCCGAATAATGGGTGGTCGGGGAACAATAACGCCGCTCATCAAATTGCGATTGTTGTGTTGGTCGAACATTCTGACCCAATAGATGGAGATAATCACGCTTCGGAATGGATTTCCGGCAACGAACATTTATTGGCAACGCTCAGGGCTGCAGAAATCGCCATTAACCTATCAGGGCAGATTTCTTCCATGGGATTTTTTAGTTGTGCCCATTGGTTTGGAGCTACGGATGTAGACTTGGAAATGTTAGCTGTTCTTTCGGGGTTGGCGTTAAGGGAGAAGGAGTTGCTCGTCAATCCCTACGTCGATGAAATGTTTTCCCTTGCAGCTGTCACTACCGACTATGCATTAAATGTGGATCAACCTTTGCATCTTTCGTCACGAAACGGAAAAGATTTCAGCTATTATTTTGGTTTATCCGGAGCAATATCTGGCCTCGAGCGTTGGCGTCGGAGGAGACGTCCATCCCATTTGGGACCTTATCCGGTCGAATCTGTAAGGCGAGTGGACAAACCCACCACCTTGATTTTCGAGGACGAAGTTCCGCGGATACCAACCAGGGCAAATATGTACGTGCGAACTCATTTCGGCGATCTAGGCAAGAAAGCGTCAAAGGAGGCAAATCGTTGGTCTCAAAAGCATCCTGTCTCGCAAGGCCTTGTCCGTCCCATGTGGAGCCTAAAGTCACTTCAGGAGGGGCAATCTGCTACGAAGACGGCTTCTAAGACCCAAGACCCCGAGGCCAATTCCAAGGCCTTGAAAGCGTTAAGTCATTATCTTGGTTCGGCTATCACCGGAATTTGCGAAATTCCTGATTATTGCTGGTATTCTCACGACAAACGCGGAGATCCGATTAAACCCTATCACAAATATGCTTTAGTCGTTCTGATTGATCAGGGTCACGAGACATTCCTAGGTGCAAGCGGGAATGACTGGATTTCTGGTTCTCAATCCATGAGAGCCTACCTACGTGGTGCGGAAGTTACCGGCGTAATGGCCGACTTTATCAGGGAAATGGGGTATCCCGCGAGAGCACATACTAACCTTGACAGCCACGTCCTTCATGTACCCTTGGTCCTGCATTCGGGCCTAGGCGAGCAAAGTCGCATTGGAGAAAGCGCTATTAATCCGTTCCTAGGAATGCGCTTCAAAACATCCGTCTTAACTACTGATATACCTTTGATACCTGACCAGCCGATTGACTTTGGTGTTCAGACATTTTGCTCAAAGTGCCTTAAATGCGCACGCGAATGCCCTGTCCAGGCTATTCCATACGGTGACAAGGTTATCTTCAATGGCTACGAAACCTGGAAGCCAGATAGTGAGAGGTGCACCGTATATCGGGCTACGAATGTAAAAGGGTCGGCCTGTGGTCGATGTGTTAAAACCTGTCCTCTAAGTAAAGATACCACATGGGACGGTCCATTGCTTCATAGGTTGGGAAGTTGGCTGGGAATAAATGCTATGTGGCTGAAACCGTTCCTCCCACCCATAGCCATCTGGCTTGACGATGTGTTAGGCAACGGCAACCCTAATGATGCAAAAAAATGGTGGCTAGATTTGGAGGTCATGGGAGAGCGGTCTTTTAAATATAACCCTGAGAACCACGTCGAAAAAGCTAAGGGTGCTAATCGGCCCACGATTGATCCAAAAAAGAAGGTCAGCCACGATACAAAAATTGCTTACTATCCTGCCTCTTCTTTGCCTCCTCCAGACTTCATGGAGCCTTATCCGACCGATCGAAAAAAAGGTTTAGAAATTGCGGCGAAAGCTGAAACCCCGGAAGAAGCGCTCGAAAGAAGAAGGCGCGGCGGTGAAATCCCTAAAGAATATATTCCAAGTTATGCAACTCATAACCAGAAAAATTAACGCGACTAAAGACTGACCTCGACATTTTTATTTATGAGACGCATGGTCCTTCCTATGGTGTACACGCGGCGGGGTAATCTCACGGGCATCCTATTTATGCTTCTGGGAATGCTGGGAATGGGGCTTACAGATGCAACTGCCAAGTGGTTGGTCAGCACTGATTATCCGATTATCCAGGTTATTGCGATCCGGGGATGGTTTATCTCTTTAATGTTGGTTACGTGGGTGCTAGTGACACGGCAGATTAGTGCGTTGAAAACCAGTCGTCCCTGGGGGCACAGCCTCAGGTTCCTGATCTGTTTTTTTGCACCACTGCTTATGTTCCGGGCTCTTCGTGATATGCCACTTGCCGACGTGACTGTTATCGTGTTCGGATCTACATTTATGACCACAGCTTTATCTGTGTTTTTTTTTAAGGAGAAGGTTGGTATTCATCGCTGGAGCGCGGTAGTTCTTGGAATGGTGGGTGTTGTCATCGCCCTCCGCCCTGGTACAGGTGTTTTCACCACAGCAGCGGTCTTTGCACTGCTTGCAGGACTATCTTTCGCAGGCATCAATCTGACGACGCGATGGCTTCGGGATACAGAAAGTGCCCTTAGACAAGTTTTTTATTTAATGTTAGGAATTACAGTCCTTTCCAGTGCCATTTTGCCGTTTTTCTGGATACCGGTATATTTGGGCGACTGGATCATCTTTGCAGCCCTAGGATTATTCACGATTTTAGGCTACATTTTTCTTACGCGGGCCTTTATGGTGGCGCCGACTGGACTGGTAGCACCGTTTGAATATACCGTCCTAATTTGGGCCGTGATATTCGGTTTTTTGATTTGGGGCGAGGTACCAGATAGGTACGTCTGGACCGGTGCGGGCATCATAGTCTCGAGTGGTATTTACCTAATTAGCCGAGAATCACGAAACCCTATGTTTAGCAGGAACGTGGACGAGGTAGTGGATTGATTGCATGGAATTTTATCGCTTTAATGTTGCTCTGTTGTGTGGGGTAAGGGAGTCCAGGTGTGGATGGTGAAAGCGTTCTAACGCTCGATAGCAAATATACGGCGACTGAGGGTAGGGCTTTTATGACCGGTACCCAGGCGCTGGTTCGTCTACCGTTAGTTCAACGTCGGCGGGATGGGGAAGCCGGTTTAAATACGGCGGGGTATATTTCAGGCTATCGTGGTTCCCCGCTAGGAGGCTATGACACAGCCTTATGGCGTGCCCAGGATCATCTCGATGAGCACCATATCAAGTTTCAGGCAGGAGTTAACGAGGATATTGCTGCAACAGCCTGTTGGGGTAGCCAACAAGTTGGGTTGTGGGAAGGGGCAAATTACGACGGTGTCTTCGCTATCTGGTATGGCAAGGGACCGGGTGTAGACCGTTCAGGTGATGCGTTGAAGCATGGTAATATGGCTGGTTCATCACCTCATGGCGGAGTGTTGGTCTTGGCGGGAGACGACCACGGCGCCAAATCCTCCACCACAGCTCATCAGTCGGAACAGGCATTTGTGGCGGCTATGATACCAGTCCTATATCCGGCATCGGTTCAAGAGTATCTGGATTACGGTCTATTTGGGATAGCTATGTCACGTTTCTCGGGTGCATGGACAGGCATCAAGTGTGTTGGAGACGTGGTGGAGGGTTCGGCAAACGTCTCATTGGACCCACAGCGTGTCGAAATCAACATTCCTGATTTTGACTTTCCCGATGACGGCGTCCACCTGCGCTGGCCTGACGGGCCGGTAGATCAGGAAAGGCGAATGATTTCTGTCAAACTGAAGGCGGCACAAGCCTTTGTAAAAGCAAATGGCTTGGACCGGGTTAGCCATTCTACAGAGAAAAAGAGCCTTGGTATAATTTCGTCCGGAAAAGCCTGGTTAGACGTTTGTCAGGCATTTGAGGAATTAGCACTTTCAGAAACCGATCGCCGTAATCTCGGCATTGGGGTGTTTAAATTATCTATGACTTGGCCGATAGAACCCACCGTAGTCAGAAATTGGGTCGAAGGATTTGATGAAGTTTTAGTCATAGAAGAAAAACGCAGCCTCATAGAGGATCAAATAGCACGGATTATCTACAACCTCCCTCAGGACACTCGACCATGTCTCACTGGTAAAAATGATAGTCATGGAAATCCGCTAATTTCTGAATTTGGTGAACTTTCTGGGACGATCGTTGCTCGTATAATAGCTAACCGTTTTCTAGAGGAAGAGGAAGAAAGTTGCCTGGTGTCGGCAATAGCTCGTTTAAATGCCAGAACAGACGCATCCAATCTTCCAACGGCTCCGCCTGAGCGTTCCCATTGGTTCTGTGCGGGATGCCCTCACAACAGTTCAACTAAATTACCAGAGGGCAGCAGGGCTCTCGCCGGTATAGGTTGTCACACGATGGCAGTATACATGGATAGAAATACAGAAGCTTACACTCACATGGGTGGGGAGGGGGGGACTTGGATCGGTCAGGCTCCCTTTACTTCTGAAAAGCACATTTTTCAAAACATTGGCGATGGTACTTACTTTCATTCAGGATTGCTAGCTATCCGCGCAGCCGTGGCTTCTGGGGTCAACATGACTTACAAAGTTCTTTACAACGACGCCGTTGCCTTGACGGGTGGGCAACCGATGGACGGTGACTTGATGCCCTGGCACATTTCTCAGCAGCTTTGGTCGGAGGGAGTGAGACGTATCGCGGTCGTCACTGATGAGCCTGATAAGTATCCTTCTGAAACCAATTGGGCGCCGACCGTTAATATTCATCACCGAAATGAGCTGGAAGCCTTACAACTAGAATTCAGGGAAGAATGGGGTGTCACGGCGATCATTTACGACCAGACGTGTGCTGCCGAAAAACGGCGGCGGCGAAAGCGTAATCAATATCCCGATCCTCCAAAGCGGCTATTTATTAATGAAGAGGTTTGTGAAGGGTGCGGTGATTGTAACACGGCATCGAACTGTGTTGCCGTGCTTCCACTAGAAACAGATTTAGGTCGTAAACGGATTATAGATCAATCCTCCTGTAACAAGGACTTCTCATGTTTGGAGGGATTTTGTCCAAGTTTTATCACAATACATGGTGGTAATATACGCAAGACTGAACCTCCAGACCTTGTCGGTCATGATCCTGCAAATGATCTATGTGATCCTGTGGCCTCTGAAATTAACGGTTCTTACAATATTCTACTCACAGGAATTGGCGGTACCGGTGTGATCACGGCTGGTGCGCTATTAGGAACGGCTGCAAGCATTGATGGCAAAGGGTGTTCGGTTCTTGATCAAACAGGACTGGCTCAAAAAAATGGTGCCGTGATGACCCATATTCGCCTGTCGGATGATGAAAACAGAATCTTCGGAACTCGAATTGGAACAGGT
Organism: Alphaproteobacteria bacterium MarineAlpha3_Bin6; assembly: GCA_002938035.1. Classification (GTDB taxonomy): domain Bacteria; phylum Pseudomonadota; class Alphaproteobacteria; order Rhodospirillales; family UBA2165. The sequence continues at coordinate 16,550 of PTLH01000016.1, read as the reverse complement.
ATGGCTGATTTGGTGTTGGGGTTCGACATGGTTGTGGCTGCTGGTCAGACGGCAGTTAATTCCATGAGTGGAGATCGGACGACGGCTGTAATTAATGACCACCTTGTGCCCCTTGCAGCCTTCGCTGCTAAGCCCGATATGCCACTTTCATCGGATGGCTATACGGATGTCATCCGTGCTCGCATAGGTGATAATCGCGTAGAGTTCATTAACTCAACATTGCTAGCCACCCGCTTGATGGGAGACAGTATTACGGCGAATATTTTTCTTATGGGATACGCCTATCAGAAAGGCCTAATTCCGCTAACTCTGAGCTCGATAGTTGAAGCTATTAGGCTCAATGGTGTCTCTGTTGATACTAACCTCCGGGCTTTCTCATGGGGACGTATTACTGCTGCAGAACCGGACCGAGTGGAGACGCTTTCGGGTGAACCTGTGCAACAACCGGAAACGCCAAAAATATCACTTGACGACTTCATAAAAGATCGGATTTTTGATCTTACTGCCTACCAAAATGCAGATTATGCTGGCCGCTTTAAGGCTTGGTTGGATAAGGTCCGGAAGGCTGAAGAAGCAGCGGGAAGTTCTAGCCGTGAACTTGAAGAAGCAGTTGCAAGAAGCCTATTTAAACTGATGGCTTACAAGGACGAATACGAAGTGGCGCGGCTTTACAGTACCTCTCGGTTTAGGCAAAAACTTATATCCCAATTCGATGGTGACTATACCGTCAGCTTTAATTTTGCCCCCCCGTTATTTGCCCCAAAAAATCCAATTACAGGCCAGCCGCGAAAGACCCAGTATAACGGCCGCTGGATGTCTTATGTTCTTCTGGTTCTCTCTAAGATGAAGTTTTTACGCGGAACACCCTGTGATCTTTTCGGATATCACAGGGACCGCAAAATAGAGCGGCAATTGCTCGGGGACTATGAGAAATTGTTGCTAGAGGTAATGGGGAGCCTTAGTCCAGCTAACATGGAAATTGCTGTAGCATTAACGTCTCTTCCACAGGACATCAGAGGTTACGGCCACGTAAAAAATCAAAGCATTTTTAAGTTTCAGCAAAACCAAGACAAACTGAGTTCAGAATATTTTGGGCAATCGAATGTTATGGAAGCGGCCGAATAGTTATACGATTTGGCTCTTAATCCAGCACTTCTATATCCAGATTGCAGATAAAAAACGAAAACAATAATTTGATTATCCAGATGGATTGTTTTCCAAGCTTTGGATCACCGACCAGACGGCATTAGGGTCTTCTACATGTGCGTTATGCGATAAACCCCTCAAAACGACTGCATCAGGATCCCAGGTGCGGAGCCCGTCAATGGTAGTTACGTTATCATATTCCCCGCAGGCAAGCCGAATATTTGAAGCATAGCTTGCAGCAGCGTAAAGTCCTTTAGCCGGACCACCAACGGCTACTGTTTTTGGATCTGCTGACAGCCGGAACCCTTCAGGTCCTTGGAAAATTGCCGAGGATAATCGATCATCACCAGGTTTGAGTATCCCTTTTAGCCCTGAAACCAGAAGATACCTCTCAATTGCTTCCTCTCTGCTTTTAAACCAGCGGGTCGGCTTGTTGGCGAAGGCGATCAACTTTTTCCGTTCTTCAGCAGGCCAATCAGATTTTGGACCAATCCCGAGAACGCCTTTAATACTGAGATCAAAAATACCGGTAGCAAGAACCATAGCTACGAGTGCGCCCATGGAATGACCAACGACAAATATACTTTTTTCGGTCCTTATAATCGGTATTAGGTCGGTTGCATGATGACCTAACGCGTAACTATCCTGCCATTCTGATCGTCCGTGCCCCCTCATGTCAGGGGCTATCCACTTACCAGCTTTTTTCTTTTCAATAACGGAAATAAGCCCTCGCCAAACATCGCTGCTACACCCCAAACCATGCAGGAGGACATAAGTTATATTCCCTGAACCACCTTTTTGGACAAAGAGGTTGACCATTGTACTCTATCCTTAACAGTCTTTAATCAATGAGAATATTGTTAATTTATCGACGATTATTCTAAAGAAAGAAAACAAATTTAGTCTTCGATTATCAAAAGAAACTGTATCTTTGTTGCTCTCTCTGGTTCAGATTACTACGAATAACGTTCAAAAATTGTCAAAAACATTTTGAAAACGCCGGTTGACGCAGCTTCAGTTTGTATAGAGATCAACTAGAAAGTTTGTACATTACACTTTCAAAACGGCATTCTCTCCGATAAGTGGATATGCTGATTAACAGCGTTAAAAGGATGGGCGAAAAGTAATTAAATGTCAGGTTCACAGAAAAGAACACTTCATGGAATTTTGGTCGTCGCTCTAGAGCAGGCAGTAGCAGCGCCATACTGCACATCCCGGTTAGCTGATGCAGGTGCACGTGTTATCAAAATAGAGCGTGCGGCTGGTGATTTTGCAAGAGATTATGACGACGTAGTGCATGGAGAGAGTTCGTATTTTGTTTGGTTAAATCGAGGAAAAGAATCAATAGTCCTTGATATTAAAAATACTGAGGATGCCGCCTTATTGAGACGCATGATTACTAAAGCAGATATTTTTGTTCAGAATTTGGCTCCGGGAGCGTCGGCTCGTGCTGGTTTTGGAAGTGCATTCCTTAGAAAAAAGCAACCCAATTTAATAACTTGTGATATCTCGGGGTATGATCCGGATGGCCCATCTCGTGATATGAAATCCTATGATATGTTGGTCCAGGCTGAAACAGGGCTCGCGTCTATCACAGGTTCACCGCAAGAACCGGGGAGAGTAGGGGTTTCTGTCTGTGATATTGCAGCAGGCATGTATGCTCACTCAGCAATTTTACTGGCACTATTAGAGCGGCAATCAACAGGTGAGGGGAAAAGCATTTCTTGTTCACTATTCGATGGAATGGCGGATTGGATGGCAGTTCCTCTCTTACACTATGACTATGGGGGTAAAGCACCAGATCGGGTAGGTCTTCGACATCCTTCCGTAGCTCCATATGCAGCTTTCGAAACTAAGGATGAAGAAAAGATAGTTATTTCAATTCAAAATAATCGGGAGTGGGCTAAATTTTCCAACAATATATTGATTCGGCCTGATTTAACTGAAGATCCAAGGTTTGAAAACAACATTTCCAGAGTTGATAACCGAGTAGAACTGGAAGCAGAGATCGCAGCGGTTTTTAAGAAGTTCAATGCCAAACAAATGTATGAAAAACTGACAACTTTTGGAATAGCTTATGGTCGTCTAAACTCTGTAAAGGCGTTATCTGAACACTCCGACTTGCGGCGGGTCAAAGTGGAAACCACTTCTGGACCTGCAAATATTCCCGCTCCCCCGGCGAAAATTGATGAAGAAACCATAGCTCTAGGAAGTGTGCCGGAGCTGGGTGAGCATACAGCGGCGATTAGAAAAGAATTTGAGTAAAACTGATTAAAAATTTGACAACTACTTTTAGCATAGGGTGAAACGAACATGCCAAGAAATGATGTGAAGGAGTTAATCGTCAGTCTACCACTTGAAAAGGCTAACGTAATTGTGGAAGAAGCTCTCAAAGTAGGTCGCGAAAATAACATGCTTCCACTAACGGTTTCGGTTTTGGACTCGGGGGGGCATTTGCTTTCGTTTCAGCGCGAAGATGGTTCAGGAATTCTGAGAGGGGATATAGCCTCGGGGAAAGCGTGGGGTGCACTTGGAATGGGAATTTCTAGCCGCACAATCAGAGACCGTGGAAAAGACCGATTAGCTTTCCAAAACGCTATTGCGATCGCTTCAAAGGGACGACTTATTCCAGTACCAGGTGGCGTCCTTATTTGTAACCACGACGGCCAGGTTTTGGGATCAGTTGGTATAAGTGGCGATACATCAGAGCGGGATGAGTATTGTGCAATTAAGGCCATCAAATCAGCAGGGTTAGTGCCTAGTCCTGAGGAGGAAGATCCTAATTGGCAGTCCTAAAAAATTTGATCCCTTATTTGCAATACACATTGGCTATCTCAAAAAATCTTTCCTTTGTCTCACGAACATAAATCTCGATGTATTTGGAGGAGTTCAAGAATAGTGTCTGGATCGCGGCGCCCAAATCCGCACTCCGTAGCGATATCGTAATCATCAACAAACTTGTCTGCAGTCGCCATACGAGCCTTTCCACCTTCAACACCATCCGTAAAATGAACTAGCCCCAATATCAATTTGGTATCGTTTGGTATGTCTAAATTTTTAAGTGGTTTGAAATAGGCTTTGTCGGTGCGGTTTCTCATTACCGGCATGTGGACGGCATTAATCATGCGAGGGGAGGCAGCACAAATGTTGTTAGCAAATTCGACGGAGGTTCCAAGGTCAACAGGATCAACAATATGTTGGTGACCTGGGTCGCCGTAACACAAATGAATAACCAACTCAACGCGGTCGTCGATTGAACCACAAAGCCTAGCTAGTCGTTCAACTGTACCGGGAATACTCTTGTCATAGGGAAGTTTGGGGCCACCATCGGAGCCCACTACTTCGTAACACACATCCCATTGCACAGCGAGGTGGTCGGGAGGAATTTCTGCCTGTATTTGATCTACATCTTTGATCATCGCGCTTTCGATGGCTGGTTCAACATTCAACTGATCTTCAGCCATGATAAAACCGCAAACTAAAGCCATTGGGGTTGGTATAGAAACTTGGAAACGCACGTTAGATGAGATTTTTTCTTCGGTAACAAGCCTGGAAAAAATTTGGTATGAACTCAGTGCTTCCTTAGCATAACCGAGATCGCCTAGTTCGATATCGCTTGGGTTAACTCCCTGTTTAATTTTATAAAAGGGTCTCCGCACCGAATCTTTAAAGCCAGGAAGTGCTTCTTGAACCATCCCCTCTTGTAGATCTTTGCAATTATCAAATGTACTTTGTTGCCAACGTATCCAGTAACCTCGCCCACCAGTCTCCCCGTCGGGGATACGTGAACAGCATGGACCGAGTATTTCTGCGGCCTTGGTCATAGCAGTCTCAGCATTTTCAAGGCCAATGCTGCCGATGAGATGTGCCTGTCGTGACATGTTGTTCTCCGTAATTAGAACCTAAAATATGAGGTTCGATTGGCTACCCCAATGTGAATTCGAAAAATTCGTAAGGTTTTTCGTTTATGGTTGCCCTCAGTCATTAACACAAGTACCAAAGCCGTGTTTTGAAATAAGTAAGTCAGACGGGAGAGATATGATGCCAGTGAAAGACCTTAGAACACGGCGGGACAATCAACAGTGGATGCTTGATCTAGCCCTTAACATGCGGGGTAGAGTTCAAAATTTTGAACGGGACGATTGGGAAACACCGAAGCGTGCTCACAATTACCGCATGTTACCTAAGATGTGGCGTCAGAAAGGAGAGCACGATGAGCGTCTGGCAAAGCAGGCTCAGGCCCAAGGATTTAATTCCTCAGCAACTGAGCACTACGACCATGCGATTGAGGCTTACCGTATGTCACAGCATCCAATTTTCTACGATGACAATCCGGTTAAAATAGCCACGTATGATCGACTCTGCGAAATGGTTGATCGCAGATGCGAAGTGGCACCGTATCCTATAGAGCGTGTCGAGGTACCCTTCGACGATGGCAAAACTATATCCTGTTTACTGCATTTGCTACCGGATCGTCGCAAGGCACCATGTGTTATTTATGTGCCCGGTATGGACCAAACCAAGGAGGCCTTTCCAAAGGTTGTTAACAATCCTGCCATTGCCCGCGGAATGCATATTTTGTCCATGGATGGACCCGGGCAAGGAAGCTCTAATCTACAAAAGATCCGTGCCGTTGGTGACAATTATGAACGAGCTGGTGCTGCGGTAATGGATTACCTTCAAGCACGTGATGAGGTAGATAGCGAAAAAATTGGTGTCTACGGCATAAGTATGGGTAGTTTCTGGTCACTCCGCCTAGCGAGTTATGATCACCGAGCTGCAGCCCTTGCAAGCGGCGTTGCCTGCTTCAACCCCAATAATACGATTTTTTCCCAATCATCTCCACGTTTTAAACAGGTTTTTATGTATATGGCCGGAATGGATGACGAGGAAGAGTTTGACAAGATGGCTGCGGATATGACGGTTAAAGGATACGCTGATAAAGTTACTTGCCCAACGTTGCTAGTGACTGGAGAGTTTGATCCGTTGTGTCCGTTGGAGGACGCTATCGAAGTTTATGAAGATCTTACCTGCCGTAAGGAAATGTGGGTGATTGAGGATCAATTTCACCCCCTTTGGGGCCTCCCAAACCTTGGTGGTTTGGATTGTCATCAATATGTTATTGATTGGCTTCAACGCGTTCTTGTTAATGAAACAACTCACGATGGCCGGATAGCTTATGTTGCCAACGGGGGTGATGGTCCATTTGGTGACTGTGAATGGACACCAACTGTCGGGCCGGGGCAGGCGTACTTCTGAGTTTGATTGTTCACGCGTTGAAGTTTCTATGTCATGATTAGCAACACGGCTCAGCAAGGAACTGGAATGCTGGCAATGTTTGTCAATCTAGATCCTAGATGGCGGGATGATTTCAGGATATGGCTCAAAGAGGATATGTTCTCCGCAAGGATGAACATCGGTTTTAACGCCTGCGCTAGCTATGACCTGTTACCCGAGACGAATGCTGCCAAAATACCTAACCCAGCGTTTCTAACTGTATACGAAACAGCATCTCTGGGTATTTTATATTCAGAGCCGTATCAGGCTCTTCGCCGCAAGCGCGATACAAAAGACGCGGCATTTCACCAAAGATTTCTGGATGCAGAACGTTATACTTTGTCTTGGGTAGGACCAGAGTTGTCCGCCGGTACACCGGGTTTTTTGCCATTTGTTTACGTCGATAGGTTTGATCTAACCACAAAAAATCTTCAGAATTTTAATCAGTGGTTTATTGATGAATACTTGCCTGGTTGCGAGGAAATAGAATCATTAGTGCGTTTGCGGCGATATACAATTATAGAAGGTAATCGGAGAGTATTTTTGTTCCATGAGTTCGATGACATTTCTGCAATAAACGATAAAGCGTGGAATACGTTAAGGGGGAACGAAGTCTGGAAAAACGTTGCAATTGACCAAGGTAGCTCTGCAGCATACAGGCGGGTAATCTCCGAAAATTAGATTGTCTGCGCTTGATAGAACTCCATAAATCTTGGAGATTTAAAATGAATAAAATGCAACCAGGGTTGGGATGATGTTGTCAGACCAGCTGAATGTTTTTATTGCGGAATTCTGATAGAAAGAGGTGGATTATAATGAGCAATACAGTTTTAACAAAAAGGAAGGAAGGTGTCCTAACAATCACCATGAACCGCCCGGAAGCGCTAAATGCCCTCGATAGGGAGCTATCTGAAACTTTGCAGAAGACAATACTGACAGCAGAGCAAGATAAGAAAGTCAGGTGTGTTGTAATTCGTGGTGGCGAACAGTTTATGGCTGGTGGCGACCTTAAATATTTTGCCGAAAATTTTGATGTTAACCTCAATGAAAAGCGGATCATGTTTGAGGGGTTTATTAACCACGTTCATAAAATTATCATCTCAATCCGGCGCATGCCGAAACCTGTTGTGGCATCGATCAGAGGTCCTGCAGCTGGTTTTGGGCTAAGTCTAGCTATGGCATGTGATCTTGCAATAGCAACTGAAGATGCATTCTTCACTCTAGCATATGTGAATATAGGGACCAGTCCCGACGGTGGATCTACTTTTGCCTTACCTCGAATTCTCGGCGATAAGAAAGCGGCGGAGATAGCTTTTTTAGGCGATCGTTTTGGTGCTGCTGCTGCTAAGGAGTTAGGGATAATAAATTGGGTGGTGGCAGGCACCGATTTGGAGACTGAGACGTCAAAATTGGCAAAACGACTGGCGGAGGGGCCTACCACTGTTATTGGTAGAACCAAGGCTTTACTACAGCAATCTCTACATACAACTTTGGAGAGGCAGCTTCTGGCAGAGGCCGAAAGTTTTTCTAGTTGTGCGGTAGAGCCTGATTTTGATGAAGGTATTTCCGCTTTTATTGCCAAACGAATACCAAAATTTAAAGGATAATCGAAAAATACGATGGCTAATCTAAAAAATAAAACTCTGTTTATAACGGGTGCTAGTCGAGGCATTGGAAAGGCGATTGGACTTCGAGCCGCTCAAGACGGTGCCAACATAGTCGTCGCGGCTAAATCCACTGAACCTCACCCGAAGCTTCCAGGCACAATTTTTGATGCGGCTGATGATTTTGAAAAGGCCGGGGGTTATGCTTTGCCTATCAAAATGGATATTCGGAATGAACAAGAAATTTCGGCGGCAGTTGATCAAGCCATCGATGCGTTTGGTAGTTTGGATATTCTTGTTAACAACGCTTCAGCAATAAGTTTAACCGGGACATTGGAAACTCCAATGAAACGCTTTGACCTTATGTTTGGAATTAATGTGCGCGGTACCTTTGCTGCCTCTCAAGCTTGCATCCCACACTTATTAAAATCAGAAAATCCTCACATTTTAAATATAGCATCTCCACTGAACATGAATCCCATTTGGTTTGCCGGAAGTACCGCCTACACCATGGCGAAGTACGGGATGAGCATGTGTGTTCTCGGTATGGCAGAAGAGTTCATTAAACAAGGTCTTGGCGTGAATGCATTGTGGCCGAAAACAATTATTAACACGGCGGCCTTGAGATTGGTACCTGGGGTTGACCCCGAGACTGGGCGAACACCAGAAATTATGGCAGATGCTGCTCACGCAATACTTATAAAAGATAGTAAAGTCTGTACCGGTAATTTCTTTATTGATGAGGAAGTTTTAGCAGCAGATGGAGTTACCGATTTCAGTAAATATCGCGTGAATTCTGAAAAGCCATTAGCTTCTGATATCTTTTTGGATTAAGTTTTTTAAGATTGTTTCTTTTGAGAAGTAGATAATCTAATGGAAACAGATAAAATTACGCGGTGATTGGAAATGCAAGTTTATAAAGCCCCTTTAAACGACATGAAGTTTTTGTTTAAGGATTTTCTTTATGATGGTGGCTTCGACATTATTTTTCAAAATAGTGATTTTGAATTCTCCGATTTAGATTTGATCTTGGATCAGGCCGCACGTTTCTGTGAAGAAGAGTTGTTGCCAATTAATCAAACCGGCGATGGTGAAGGTTGCAGTTACGAAAGAGGGCAGGTGATCACTCCAACTGGTTTTAAAGAAGCATATGAAAAATACGTAAGCAACGGTTGGCAAAGTGCGACACTGGATAAGAAATATGGTGGCTCGGGTCTCCCATATGTACTCGGTGTATTCCTGGACGAAATGATGAGTTCATCAAATATGAGTTTTGGAAATTTTCCTGGACTTACGACTAATGCATTTGCTGCCATCGAAAAAAGTGCATCTGAAGAACTCAAGGATCTTTACTTGCCAAAACTAGCAACTGGCGAGTGGTCCGGAACCATGAACCTTACAGAACCACAATGTGGTACCGATTTGGGCCTAACCAGAACCATGGCTCTGCCTCAGGATGATGATTCCTATAGGATTACTGGAACGAAGATTTTTATTACGGGTGGTGAACACGACCTCAGTGAAAATATAATACATTTGGTGTTAGCTAAAACGCCGGGAGCGCCAAAGGGAATTAAGGGTATAAGTTTATTCCTGGTTCCTAAGATTATTCCTAATCCCGATGGATCTCTTGACAAAAATAATGGTGTGGAATGCGGTTCGATTGAAGACAAAATGGGAATCAAAGCGAGCCCAACGTGTGTCATGCGTTACAACGATGCAAAAGGCTGGTTAGTTGGTGAATTGCATAAAGGTATGAGCGCCATGTTTGTTATGATGAATGGCGCGAGGTTGATGGTTGGTGTTCAAGGCTTGGGCATGACTGAAATTGCATATCAATCGGCTTTGTTTTATGCGAAAGATAGATTGCAGGGACGACATCCGGGAGGAGCTAAACATCCGGACAAGCCGGCTGACCCAATTCTGGTACATCCAGATGTTAGAAAAAACTTACTAAAAATTAAAAGCTTAAGCGAAGGGGTTAGAGGTCTAATTGCTTTGACTGCTGCACAGGTAGATGTAGCAAGATTAGAAAAAGATAAACTAAAAAAACAAAAAGCAGAGGATTGGGTCGCGCTAATGACGCCCATCATTAAGGCGTATGGGACTGATATAGGTTCTGAGTCAGCTAACCTGGCGGTCCAAATTTATGGCGGACACGGCTACATCAAGGAACATGGCGTTGAGCAACTCATTAGAGATGCAAGGATTGCTCAACTATATGAGGGGACGAATGGAATTCAAGCTTTGGACTTGGTCGGGAGAAAGCTTACACAGCACAATGGCCGTTTGCTCCGAAGTTTTTTTGACTTGGTTGAGAATTATATTGAAGAAAACTCTCTTAACGAGCAGCTGGAAGACTTTGTACCATTGTTGACGGAATCTATTGAAAGACTGGATCAGGTCACTGCCTTTATTGCGGCAAAGGGGTTGTCCGATCCGAGCGAAGGTGCCGGACCAGCAGCTGATTATTTAAAGATGTTTGCTCTTACAGCAATAGCGTATGTTTGGACACGTTATGCAGATATCTCCTACAAAAAGCAGAACGATGATCCAAAGGGGTTTTATAAAGCAAAGATTGAATCTGGTAAATTTTACATGAGTAAGCTATTGCCGGAGACCGGATACTTGATGGCGAGCATAATATCGGGTGCCAAGTCGTATACCGATTATGATGACGTTAATTTTGAAACCGGTTTTCAACTATGAAATTGGAAACAGGAATAACCAAGTAGTTGAGTAAGCTAATTTTCTTTGTTGGGCCTTCGTTTGTTGAGAATTTTGAAATTTGGATCCACCCATGACAGGGGAGTAGGCTGCTGCAAATTGAGCGTGACCAGATACCTTTTAATATCAATTGTGATTTTAGTTGGTGGGCTTCATGACAAGAATTCTCATTGTTGATAGCGAATTTCAAAAGTATCAGAAGTTTCTTGAACCGCGATTTCCAGAGGTTGATTTTACCTATGCGGTTGATGGCGAAGAGGCATTAACACACGTGCCAGAAACTGAAGTTATCATTTCTATTGCCCACTGGTTTACGAAAGAGGTGGCACAAAAAGCAAAAAACCTGAAGTGGCTACAATGTAATATAACAGGTACTGACCATCTGATCGCATCACTTGCCGACCGTAGGGATATTATTCTTACCAGTGGTCGCGGTATCCATGGGCCGCAGATGACGGAGGTTACGCTCCTACACATGCTGGCGTTATATAGGCAAGTACGCCGTCTAGCCAAAAACCAAGAAAACCATACTTGGGATCGGTTTTTACCTTATGTGCTTGAGAACCGTTTAGTTGCTATTATGGGTCTTGGTGCGATTGCAGAGCATATGGCACGTTGTTTCAGGGCTCTTGGGATGACCGTTTACGGTATTTCACGGACAAATCGTAAAATTGAAGGTATTGATAAGGTGTTTAGCCGCGACGAACTTACGGAAGCCGTAAAGGACGTGGATTTCTTAATTGCTTTAGTTCCCTTTAACCCTGAAACTCACAATATAATAGATGCTAAGGTATTTTATGCTATGAAGCCGTCCGCTTGCCTTATTAATGTTGCACGGGGAGGTGTCGTAGATGAAGCGGCCTTGATTGACGCGTTAAAAAATAGAGAAATTTCTGGAGCTGGTTTAGATGTATTTGAGGAGTCACCTCTACCCGATAATAGCCCATTATGGGATATGGAGAATGTTTTCATTACCCCTTTCACTGGAGGTCGCAGTGATAAATATGCAGAGCGCATACTGACCGTCATAGAGCCGAATATTCGCGCTTATCTAGACGGCACGACAAAATATATGAAGAATATTGTCCCATTCTAAATTAGAAAGGCCACAAAGTTTCATATCGTTACTAAAGTTGTTTTAACATGTTTAAATAGGTCAACTGATAAAGTCTGTGTGATGAAAGATAAAATAAGAAATATTGAAGCTTGTGTATTTGACGCTTACGGAACTTTGTTCGATGTGATGGCAGCGGCAGCTCATTGCAAGGATGAACTAGGTGAGAAGTGGAAACCGTTGGCAGAGATTTGGAGAACTAAGCAATTAAATTATACGTGGTTGCGTAGCCTAATGGATGAATATGTAGGATTTTGGCAAGTAACCGAAGATGCACTATCCTTTGCTTTGGAGACACTGGAAATAAATAACGAAGGGCTTAAGTCTCGTTTACTAAATCTATATCAAGAACTGGATGTTTACCCAGAGGTTTCCGGAGTTTTGCGCAAATTAAAACAGCAGGGTCTAACGACTGCAATTTTATCAAATGGTACGGAGAAGATGTTAGATAATGCAGTTCGCAGTGCCGATATTGGTCATGACCTGGATCATGTTATTTCAGTCGATCGTCTTAAGATCTACAAACCCCACCCCAAAGTTTATAAACTCGCTGTCGATCAACTATCATTGCCGGCAGAAAAAATCTGTTTTATGTCGTCGAACCCTTGGGACATATCGGGTGGCGCTAACTTTGGATTTAAGGCGGTTTGGATTAACCGATTAGGTCAAAGAAAGGAACGGCTCCCAGGAAAATTTGTGGCCGAGCTTACTTCTCTCCAAGAACTACCCACCTTGATCTAGGGTTTAATTATCTAGTGCTCATATCTTGAAATTTAGGAGACCACACTTTGGATTTCTCTTTTACTGAAGAACAACAGGCTATTCAAAATATGGCACAGCAGTTTGCTGAGGAACGGATTGCCCCTCATGCTTTAGAGTGGGATGAAGAGAGAAAGTTGCCAGTTGATGTTCTACGGGAAGCCGCGGAACTCGGTATGGGGGGGATTTACGTGTCAGAGGATGCAGGCGGATCGGGTTTGGATCGCATTGACGCCGCCCTGATCTTTGAGGCTTTGGCAAAGGGTGATCCGTCGATTTCGAGTTTTCTATCCATCCATAATATGTGCGCGTGGATGGTTGATCAATTTGGTGATGATACATTGCGAAATAAATGGGCTCCAAAGTTATGCAGCATGGAATTGATTGCTAGTTATTGCTTAACGGAACCAGGTAGCGGTTCGGACGCAGCTGCATTAAAAACTCGAGCGGTACAAGATGGGGATAATTATATATTAAATGGGTCAAAATCGTTTATTTCCGGTGCCGGTATCTCTGACATCTACATTGTTATGTGCCGGACTGGTGATGAAAGCCCCCATGGGATTTCAACCCTTATTGTGCCCAAGGACACTCAAGGCCTTTCTTTTGGAGCACTGGAGAAAAAAATGGGTTGGAATGCCCAACCTACTTCAATGGTATATTTTGAAAACGTTTTTGTTCCCGTGGCCAATCGAATTGGAGCCGAAGGTGACGGGTTTAAATTTGCGATGGCTGGACTGGATGGTGGACGTGTCAATATTGCTGCCTGTTCGCTTGGGGCGGCGCAATCGGCGCTTGATAAGGCCCTTTCCTATATTCACGAGCGGCATGCATTTGGTAAACAATTAGCGGAATTTCAAGCTCTACAGTTTAAAATTGCTGATATGGAAACAGAACTGCAGGCGGCACGCATATTTTTGTACCAAGCGGCCTGGAAGCTCTCCAATAATTTTGCTGATGCAACAAAATACAGCGCAATGGCGAAAAGGTTCGTTACGGATGTAGGTTTTAACGTTGCCAATGAAGCACTTCAGCTTCATGGCGGCTACGGTTATCTCACGGAATACGGTATAGAGAAAATTGTTAGAGATTTAAGAGTACACCAGATACTTGAAGGAACGAACGAAATCATGCGTGTCATCATTTCCCGAGCGATGCTCGGGGGGAACGTCAATTGATCTGAAGACGGACAAAATTTTTCCGGAACATTAAAATAATTTCCAATGACAGAAGATATTATATTTTCCCGCGAGGGTGTTGCCGGCCGTGTTTTACTTAACCGACCCAAAGTCTTGAATGTCCTTACTCATGAGATGATCCTGAAGTTACAAGCCCAACTAAACCTGTGGGCACCTGACGACAATGTAAAATTAATTATTATTGAAGGGGTAGGAGAAAAAGCATTCTGTGCGGGCGGCGATATTAGAGCCTTATACAATTCAAGGCCTAAAAATGAAGAATTTTGTGCTTCCTTCTTTGCCGACGAATATCGTTTAAATATGGGAATTAAATCCTATCCGAAACCCTATATCTCGATCATGGACGGTATCGTAATGGGTGGCGGTGTTGGTGTGTCGGTGCCCGGTAGTTTTCGAATAGCTACAGAAAGGACGCGATGCGCTATGCCAGAAACTGGAATCGGCCTTTTTCCAGATGTCGGTGGTACTTATTTTCTTTCCCGTGCACCTCATTATTCAGGTATCTATCTTGGGCTTACCGGAGACCGAATGAACGCTGCAGACGCCATTTATACTGGTTTTGCTGATAAATCGGTTTCTTATGATTGTCTCCCTGAATTGACATCTTTGTTGTGCAACCACGATTACGGTCCCAATCTAGTTGAGGAAATTAATACCCTCATCAAACCATACGAATTTGATCCCGGTCCGGCCGCACTTAAAACTCTGGGTAAGCACAATTTGGACGTGTTTTCCGAAGATTCTGTGGAACAAATTATTACAGGGTTAGAGGCCTTGGGGTCGAATTGGAGCACCCAAACATTAACAACTTTGAGACAGAAATCTCCAACCAGTTTAAAGGTAACATTAAAAGCCATTAATAGGGCTCGTGACCTGACATTCAATGCGTGTATGGCCCAAGAATACCGCATCGTGCTTCAGATCATGAAAGGAAATGACATCTACGAAGGTACTAGGGCTCTAATTATCGAAAAGGATGGGCAACCCGAGTGGCAACCAACTTCATTGGAATATGTAAGCACTAGTCTTGTTGATAGACATTTTCAGTCCCTGGGAGAGATGGAATTATGTGAGGTCTGATTGCTACTTAGCGATTTTTAAATTCAGGCGTCCTTTTTTCCAGAAATGCAGACATTCCTTCAACCTGATCTTCTGTAGAAAATGATGAATAGAATGTACGGCGCTCAAATAGTAGGCCTTCAGATAAAGTTGTCTCAAACGAACGGTTTACTGCTTCTTTCACACGCATTGTTGCCGGCAAAGAAAAGGATGAAATTGTCGATGCTACTTCTAGTGCTGTATTAATGAGAGCATCTAAAGGGACAACACGAGATACTAACCCTGACCTTTCTGCTTCATCGGCACCCATCATTCGGGCAGTCAGACACATATCCATTGCTTTTGACTTACCAACAAACCGGGTTAAACGCTGGGAACCACCAAGACCAGGCATGACGCCTAATTTGATTTCAGGTTGCCCAAACTTTGCATTATCAGCGGCGATTATAAAATCGCACATCATGGCGAGTTCACATCCTCCTCCAAGTGCATACCCAGCTACGGCCGCGATTATAGGCTTACGAGCAACGGAAAATTGTTCCTCCCAGATGGCAAAGAAGTTCTCATTAAGCATTTGAGAGTGGCTGCGACTTTGCATTTCCGAAATGTCGGCCCCCGCAGCGAAAGCTTTTTCCGATCCAGTAATAATTGAACAATCGATTTGGTCGTCATTTTCGATTTCCCCAATTAAGTTACATACTTCATCAGTTAATTCTAAATTCAGCGCGTTTAATGCTTCTGGTCGGTTTAGTGTGATCACCGCAATATTTTGGTTTTTCTCAAATTTTATGGTGTTCCAAGATTTTTGCATCGATAGGCCCCATACTGGTTTATGCTGTCAGTCCACGGATAAGTTTAATAATTGCCGAAAAGTCAAGGCTGCCTGATCCGGTTGCTTCAAACAATCCAAAAAGAGATGCGGCCTCGGCTCCCATAGGGGTGTTAGATCCGCATGAAATTGCCGCCTCTTGGGAGAGACGGAGATCCTTCAACATCATGTCAACAGTAAAACCGGCTTTAAAATCTTTATTTGCTGGTGAATTGGGGACTGGCCCTGGAACAGGACAGTAAGATGTGATTGACCAACATTGGCCGGATGAAGTGGAAGAAATATCAAAAAGCTTTTGATGATCAAGACCAAGTTTTTCGGCGAGTACAAAGGCTTCGCTAACTCCTATCATCGAAATACCTAGAATCATGTTGTTGCAAACCTTGGCGACTTGGCCATTGCCGGTCCCGCCGGCGTGAATAATATTCTTGCCCATTAGGTCGAGGATTGGTTTAGCCATTTTGAACGCCTTCTCGGCCCCACCAACCATGAAAGTTAACGTTGCTGCTTCAGCACCCATCACGCCACCTGAGACTGGGGCATCTAGCATTAGCAAATCCACTTTTTCAGCTTCGTTAGACACGTGTCGCGCCGTTTCTACATCTATAGTGGAACAATCGATCAACAGTGGTTTGGAGTTAGTTGACTCTAGAATTCCAGATGTTCCCAAATATACATCCCGAACGTCGTTACCAGCGGGCAGCATGGTGATGATTATATCGACATCTGAGGTGGCCTCCGTAATATCTTTCGCGACTAATCCTCCTTTGTCTTTGAATCTGGTGATGCAGCCAGATACCACGTCAAATCCTTTTACTTGGTGGTTGGCATTAATC
>PTLH01000159.1 GCA_002938035.1 Alphaproteobacteria bacterium MarineAlpha3_Bin6 | reverse complement strand
ATTTATATTGCACACGCTTTAATCCCGACGTAATTAAAAACTAATCGGTAGATTAGAAAAAATTCCAAACATCCACCTGGTAGGGCATACTAATCTGTTGGTTAAGTGCTCTCAAGATGCCTTTTCTAAGGATATTAACGTCTTTAAAGTAAGACATGGTTATCCTCGTATCGCCTGAAATTTACCCTCGGTAGATAGAGAAAGTTTAATGGGTTAGAATTTAACATTGCCGCGCTAGTCGTCAGTGTAAAACAAGAGGAGCACAACAATGATCCACAGCACCGAACGGATCCTTACAACCCATACGGGTAGCCTTCCCCGACCAGAAGATCTTATCGAAATGATGTTTGAAAAAGAGGAAGGAAATCCAGTTGACAAGGAAAACCTTAAAGCCCGCATTGCATTGGCTGTGTCAGAAATCGTTCTAAAACAGATCGAAGCTGGTATTGATATCGTGAGCGATGGAGAGGTCAGCAAGCCAAGCTACGCCACCTATATAAAAGACCGACTAAACGGTTTTGGCGGTGAAAGTGTGAGCCTGAAGTATCAAGATCTCGTTGAGTTTCCAAGTATGGCCCAGCGCGTATTCAATGATCCTGGTAGATCACGCCGAAAAACACCGGGTTGCAATAATGAAATCACGGTAAACGACAAACAGGCAGTTCTGGATGATGTCCTCAACTTACAAAATGCGATTGTTAACAACGAGGCGGAAAGCTCTTTCATGAGCGCGGCCTCACCTGGAGTTATTTCGCTATTCTTTTCTAACACCCACTATCCAGATTTCGAGGCTTATATATTTGCGGTAGCCGATGCGATGAAATACGAGTATGAAGCCATCACCAATTCTGGCATTGGACTACAAATTGATTGCCCGGACCTGGCTATGGGGCGGCATATCCAGTACGCGGCTCTTGACACCGCCAACTTTCAGAAGCAAGCGGAAATACACGTAAGCGCCCTCAACCATGCACTTCAAAATATCAACCCTGACCTTGTGCGCCTCCATCTTTGCTGGGGAAATTATGAAGGCCCTCATCACTGCGATGTGCCACTTTCAGATATCATAGATATAGCTTTCAAGGCCCACGTCTCTGGGATTTCGTTTGAAGCAGCCAACCCACGTCACGCCCACGAATACACCATATTTGATGAAGTAAGCGTTCCAGATCATCTGGTCTTGATCCCTGGGGTAATCGAATCGAAATCTAATTTTATAGAACATCCTGAATTGATTGCTCAGCGTATAGAGAGAATGGCAAAAAGAATCGGACGAGAACAATTGATTGCTGGCAGCGATTGTGGCTTTGGCACTTGGGTCGGACAGGCAGCAGTTGAACCAGAAATCGTCTGGGCTAAGTTGGCTGCTTTAACTGAAGGTGCCAGGATTGCGTCAGAGAAGCTATGGAAATAGCATCCTTTAGCTCCTAAATATCCAAACCCCTAGCCATTAATTGGTAACTTATTTTTCGGTCGATAAAATCGAAATCTCGACTATAATTTTGGGCTTATTAAGACTTAAACGACGCAAACTTGTCGAACTCATGATAACAAGCCAAATTTTAAGTAAGAACGCTGACCAAAAACATTCTTCCCATTATATTCACGGTTTGACTCTCGGCAGTCCATTCAACTAGGAACTGTAGGCAGACAGGCACGACGGAGATAAAAATGACTGGCATGAAGCCGGAAGATCGAATTGATTTTTCTACAATCGAAAAACGAGAGCGTCTTACCTTACCTGATAACGGGCGCATCATCATTTGGCCTATCCTTGCACTTGAAGTCTGGAGTATTGAGCGGGCTATGGCCCGGATGGTTATTTCCCCACCACAAGGTGTACCAATGACCCCGGACCACCCAAACTGGTCCTGGCACGAATACGGAATGCGTGTCGGTTTCTGGCGGTTGAAAAAAATGATGGAATCATTATCCGTCCGCCCGACGGTGACGCTGAATGCACGTGTCTGTGAAGATTATCCGGAAGTTGCCGGCGCCTGCCTTGAGGCGGGTTGGGAGTTTAACGCACACTCATACGAGCAAGTGCCAATGCACAAATTGGACGATGAAAGAGCCGTTATAGATCGTTCAATGGATATCATCGAGAAGTTTACTGGAAGCCGTCCTCGTGGCTGGTTTGGCCCCGGATTGACCCAGACATTTGAAACTCTAGACCATTTATCAGCGGCAGGCATTGAATACATCGGTGACTGGGTCCTCGACGACCAACCAATTTGGGCGCGTACCAAACATAAGCCAGTCGCAGCACTACCCTATAATTACGAACTTCATGATATCGTCATGATGAACATCCAGAATAACCTCTCCCATATTTACCGTGACAGAGCACTTGATTACTTCAATACTCTTTATGAAGAGAGCCTAGATGGACACCCGAGGGTAGTAGCCCTCGCCATGCATTCATATCTCTCCGGATCACCCCATCGAATAGCTTATGTGAGAGAAACATTTGAGACCCTCTTATCCCATCCAGGGGTTGTCTGTTGGGATGGAGTGCAGATCCTTGATTGGTTTTCTAAACAAGTTCCGGCGCCCAAAAATTGATTAATATCCCAAATGACACTGTTAACTGTTTCGTTCCCGAAAACCTTCACAATCCCCAGCCTGGAACTCCCGAAGGACCACTTGCAGGAATTAATTTTGTCGCAAAAGATTTATTTAATGTAATCGGACACCGGACTTCCAATGGAAGTCTGGATTTCCACCGTCATTCAACACCCTCCGAGGAAAATGCCGAAGCAATATCTAAACTTCTGGGTGCCGGAGCGTCCTTAATAGGTATGACTATTTGTGATGAGTTTTTTTACAGTTTGACCGGTGCCAACGAGCATTACGGCACACCAATTAATTGCCGTGCTCCAGGAAGATTACCTGGCGGATCGTCATCAGGCTCAGCGGCCGCTGTCGCCGCCGGACTTGCAGATGTATCTCTAGGCTCGGATACGGGTGGATCAGTCCGTATCCCGGCATCTTTTTGCGGTCTATGGGGTATTCGCCCGACCTTAGGACGTGTCAGTCTAAAAGGCGCTCGTGCAATGGCTCCGAGTTTCGATACGGTAGGCTGGTTCGCAAATGACGTCCTTATGCTCTCGCGTTTGGCTCAAGTTTTGCTTAAGGGCAAGCATCAAGAAACAAAGATAAAACGAATTATGATAGGTAATGACGCCATAGCACGTGCAGATGCAGCTGTCGCCAAGGCCATGATAGGGTGGATCGAAGGGCATCTCACGGATAGCGAAGAGGTAACAGTTTCTCCAGAGGGTTTGGATCCCTGGTGGGATGTATTTAGAGTTATCCAAGCTGGAGAGGTTAAATCCACCAATCTCCCTTGGGTGCGCACCCACAAGGCCAAGCTTGGACCAGGTATTCACGAACGGTTTCTCATGGCGGAGAATATATCTGACTTTGAACTGAACGC
>PTLH01000158.1 GCA_002938035.1 Alphaproteobacteria bacterium MarineAlpha3_Bin6 | reverse complement strand
TTGTTTGCTCCGTTATTCAGGGTTAATCTACGTCGCCTTCTTGCCCGCTACATTTTCGCAACCAATCACATTAACATAAATAATTCTAATATTCATAATACCCCAAACCCCCAAGAGGGGATGATACTCGAGGGCGAGTTTGATGACGTGACAGCAACCCAAGAAAAAAATGAATTTCTCCCCGCCAGAGATTCAAAAGTGCGAAGGCGTTAAACTCCAGATTAGCGAGGTTTAAGGCTTATTTTGTCCCTTTGTGCCCACCCAAACAACTCAATTTTTCAACCTCCAATTAGATCAATTAAATGTGATTAATTTTTTCTTGGCTCTACGTCTAGCAGTTTTCAGTTTATTGATCCTGCCAGTACTTTCTAAATCAAATTTTGATACTTTGCCTCAAGCATTGAAAGTCTGAATGAATCTTTGATCTTATTAATTCATTGTTAATACAACCTCCTAAAGAATGTAACTCTTCATTCAATAAATCTTTTAAGGAGGACAGAATGTTCCAAGTTATTCAGTTGTCAATAGGACTAATCTTCATAGGTGGAATGGTTGCAGCAATGGCATTGGCAGCAACCCCATTTTAAGAAGCTACCTCTTCACAAGCCTTTTCCCTTGATTGAATGAGTTCGTTGCTGTTAAATTAGCAGCCCGATAAGGAGGACAGAATGGTCCGATTTATGCAGTTTCCATTAGGCATGATATTTTTTTGGTTGGGCATGATGGTAACAGTTTATATCCAGTAATTTTTTTGTCTCGTGACTGGTGTAGGTTTCCGCATGAGATGGTTTGTCATCGACTTAGTTCTACTTTCCATTGTCCTAGGTGGAATTGCGTGGCTTTTTCCTTTAGCGGAATTGCTAAGCCATTAGTAACTAGCCCGCCATGAAAATTACCATAGTCGACCTACTCCTGATAGCCATAATCCTTGGAATAATTACTTTTGTTCTACGCCTAAACGTCGGTGAATTACTTGGATTTTAAGGGGATCTCTTTGGCGTACACAACTATACAATCGTGTAACCTTGCACCATCCCAAAATATAGCTACGGGGCAATTTTTTAAATCTTTCCTACCTTTATCACCCTAGAACTATAGCGGTTAACTCGAAGACGAAATTATTGCTAGAAAAAAGAAATTACACTCAACTTGAGCAAATACCTACAATCCCATACATTCCTTTCTGGTTTGGCCTAGTCATTAGAGATTTATGAATATTAGCTTTTATTTAAAATAAGGACGTTTGCTTGAGAACCCTATTTAACCGCGGGAATCGAACAGACATAGGAGCACTGATGATTAACATCCAACAATTTGATCATATTGGTATTCGCATTACCGAGAGACGGAGATCGGTCCTGTTTTACGAAACTTTAGGCTTTAAGATTACTTTCGAACCTGATTTTGATGATGTAATCGTTATGAAAAATGATAATGGTGTCGAAATAAATTTGGTAATAAATGGCGTTGATTTGAATAATAATAAAAATATTTTAATGGATGTTCCGGAAAAACACCCGGGTCTAACACATATCGCTTTTCGGATTAATTCCATCATCGATACACTAGCTGCATTGGAAAAACATAATATTGCCATAAGCCAAGGACCTGTTACCTTTGGACGCGATGGACATGTATCTGTATTTATTCGCGATCCTGACAAAAATACTATTGAACTACGTGGACGAATTGAAGACGAAGAAAAGGTTCCTGGTCTAGTTTTTTACGATCCCAAAGCTTAGACCGTAATATTCCTCTCGGAGCAACTAACCATTTATCGCATTTATAAAACGTAATGCCGGCATAGGTGAGAATTTTGGCATCAGGCACTCGAAGCATCATCGTTGCCGCCGGACTGGGAAGCCGGATGGGAAGCTATACCGATAACAAACCCAAATGCATGCTGGAGTTTGGCGGAAAAGACTCGTGTGCTATTAAACAAAAGTAGCCAACCCAAATTGTAATTTAACTGAAGAGCTAGAGAAGTATATCGCAAATTGTGCCTTTATGGCCAAGCGACTTATTTTGAGAGAACCGCATTTCTTCCCGTTTGGCATTCCTCTCTTTATCATTATCATTATCTTTATCTTCGTCCCTTGACGTTGGCCTCCTATCTACTTTTCTCACTCGTGCAACTTGGGGGTGAGGTATTAAAACCGCTACTGGCTCAACCATATAGGGACGCCTCAATATTGTGTGATTGGGAAAGATGCGCCAAATATTTTAACATTCGGTAAATTAGATTTGCATAGTAAATAAGAGTTTTTCATGGCACGCTCGTCGTAACGAAATGGTTCCGGCTTAGCCATGAAAAGTTGTTTGTCGTTGTTGTTTTTTTTGGCTTAATCGTTTTCGGCGCTACCTTGGACGTGGCGATGGCACATTGAAGCGTTGACCGGGGGTACGATCAGGAAAGCTGTAAAGTTGGCTATGCTAAACGTCATAAACAGGAAAAAGCAAAAACCACCAGCACGTAATCTTCGATCATAATGTCTACAGTAGGGTCGATTTCCTTACCTGATCAAGGCGGCTATATTCTAAGATTTCACTCTCGGTAAATACGTAAATCATTGACAGCTTATTGGTGCCAAGCGGGTAGACCTGTGAATGGAATACATTATCCCTGATCGATTGCCTTACGTGGGCCATATTTCAACCTCAATGGTGCCTTTTTGATTTCAGATACTTCACGCTTCATCATAACTCCCAAGGCGAGGGAATCGATAGGCTCTCCGTTCCCCAAAGATTTGACTTCTTTGCCGCTTATTTGATTCACTAAATTTTAAAAGGATTAGTTCAAACTTTGGTCAAATAAAATAGATGGCATAAATGTCGCTACAAATAAGGAACCAGTGGATGTTCTACCCATATATCGAAATCGCAGTTGGTATTGCGTTGATAAGCGCCCTGATCGTTGCCTTATCGCCCCAAGCACAACCTTTGGCCAACTTAGTACTGTAAGCTCATCAGCTAGACGATACCGGCAGCGTTTAATATCCTCTGTGCTGTTGGCATCTCAAGAAATTCGAGAAAGCCCTTGACGTCGTCTGAAGCTTGCTGGCTTGTTATTGCAGCGACATAAGTCGTCGTATTGCTAAGTTCTTGAGGCAATGGGCCCACTACGACCACGCCGTGCCCGGAAAATCGCCTTATCGCAGGAATTTGTCCGAAACCAATCTCATTACCCTGCCCAGCACCGACTCTTTCCATAAGAGCCGCTGCGCTTGGATATCGTTCAGTTTTATTATTAACCTGATTTGCTATGCCTAACTCCTTTATCATTTTCTGGATATAAATCCCTGATGTAGCCTCGTTATACAGCACACAATCTGCCTTCAGAATTGCCTCTCTGACATCCGCCGGCGAATCAACGTTTGGTTTTTTCACGCCTGTCCTGACAACCACTCCAACTTCAACGTCACCCACCGGAATGCACGTGTCTGCGTC
>PTLH01000157.1 GCA_002938035.1 Alphaproteobacteria bacterium MarineAlpha3_Bin6 | reverse complement strand
AGCCATAGGTATCGCACAAGATTTTTTTCAACTAAATCGTGCAATCACTAGGTTTCAATAATTTGAACTCAAATTTAGAGAACAGACTATCGTTTAATGAGTTCTACAGGTGCCCCATGTGGTGTTCTGAGATAGGCACTGGTCCAAGCGCCCTTCAGTTTTGCCAGTCCTTCATTATCGGCGAGGTGTCGGATAATCAGAAATTCTTCAAACGCTTCTAGCCAAATCTCGTAATATGCCGCATCGCCGTCAGAGGGACTTAAGCCATCAGAAGATTTTAAAGCGGCAGAGAAGTGATTTGTCCAATCCTTCCATTCAAAGTGACCCGCCGAAGCCAAGGTATGTGTGGTCGCAAAAAGTTGAGCATGCCAAGGTTCCGCGAAAACCTGTTCCTGCAAGTCACTCTGGCTCAAGATAACTCTCCCAAAGATCAGCTGTCACCGTATCCCTAATACTAGCATCACCTCCCCACAACTCTTCTGCAGAAAAACGGACGGTATAAAGGTGTTGCGGGTTCTCTCCTGCAAAACATGCGTTTGTATCGGGAAACACATGTGCCCCATGATAGAGAACAATTTCTCCAAAATGCCCCCGGATATAGCGGGGTAAACGGTGGTGACCCGACGGCATATGGGAAAGGGTATGCACGCGGTCGCCCACGGAAAATTGTGGCTTTGTTCCCAACTCGCGCATCGCAGGCTTACCGACAGGTAAAAATGCTTCCAACCCGGCAGCGTCGATGGGAGGTATAGATTTTTTAGCAGCTGTCGCGGAAAATCCCTTCTTTACTTCATCGACAGTTACTAACTCCGCACCTACCAGAAGGTTGACCAATGAAGCTAGCCATTTTTCATAATAGGAAAATCCCAAATAATCAGCAGGTGGAAGATTTTCGATAGAGTGACGGCTAGCATCAATGTTCCATTTCCGCCAAAATCCCATTAATACCCGCATTGCCATGGTTCGGGCCTCCCAGTCGGCATGAAATACCGGTTCGTTCTCCTCAATCTGAAGTGAACCAAATCCTTCCATACCTCCAAGGTCATGAATTCCATCCATACCCTTTAACCTTTTTTGATTTCAGGAATGGTAACGATACCAGTCCCGACCATCGAATTACGCGTAACAAGAGATGCAAGGGTCTCCTCTGAATAGCTCTCGGTTCCTTCGGGTCGCTGCGGAATAACAAGATAACGAATTTCGGAAGTTGAATCCCAGACCTGAATGTCGGTATCCATAGCCAGATTGACACCAAATTCAGCAAGTACACCGCGTGGATCGCGAACTGCTCGGGCACGATAGGCTGGAGATTTATACCATGCAGGTGGCACACCAAGAACGGGCCAGGGGTAGCAAGAGCAAAGCGTACAAACGACTAAATTATGGACACTCTCCGTGTTCTCAATGGCGACCATATGCTCGCCCTGAAGGCCGGAATAACCCAACTCAGCAATCGCTCCACTTGCATCGAGAAGTAAACGCGCCTTGTACTCCGGATTTTTCCACGCCTTGGCAACCACCCGGGCACCATTCTTTGGCCCGATCCTACCTTCAAATGCTTCAACCATTGCATCGATTGCAGCAGGATCAATAAGACCCTTTTCAACCAATAACGTTTCAATAGCCTTGACCCGTAGAGCTGGTTCAGACGGTAACAAAGTATGTGCGTGTTTCTTTTTATCGCCTAATTCCACCATAAAAATATTCCTATATTCTCTGCTTTTAATACACTTAAACCACAAGTTACTATGGTGCCATTGCCTAAGGCAATAAGTGGTATCAGCTTGCGACATGAGGGGGGGTACGGTTGAAGTCATAATATACAAAAATATCTAATTTGGATACCATAGTTCTGAGTAGTTTGCCGGGAGGGGATCAGTTGTTTAGTATTCCCTTAGTAAGTGCGTTGTCCGCCAATGGCGGCGAAAATACAACAATCGACGGAGAAGGTTCATGCCCGGAAACAAACGTCCAAATCGAAAACCTGGTGTCAAAAAGATTCACAAACCCTCCGCTACCAATGAAAGAAAAATTGGAGAAATTCCCAACAAAGGCGGCAAACCCGTCACCAAATCCTTCGGGCCGAAACCTTCGCGCTCTCCCATAAGTCCAGGAATGACCCGAGGCTCGGCTCGAAACCGTTAACGATGAGTATTAGTTAACACTTTCCAATATATTGAAGATCAAGATATCCATAATAATGATCTCACTTACTTTTATCTTGAAATAAACTTCTGTTGGCGACATCTTCTATCTCAGTTACAGCTAACAGAAATTGAAAATATATAAATTCGCACTAGACGCTAGTCGCGCAACGTTCCTGATAGAGCGTAATAAAAAATAATCACACAACACGACGATTTCCTGACACATGCATTAAAAGCTGGGCTTAATGAACATAACTACCTATTTGTAGATTGATTAAGAGTAACGGCATAATTGAGGTGAGGTAGTTAACATGGATCCTTTGTATTGGGTGGGTTCCATTGGTGTAACAATTACATTTGGGTTCTTATTTGGCCGCAAAATTGATAAGTCCTATGAGCTGGCCAAGTGGCTTGGTTTCGGGATTATTGGATACTGGCTGATTTGGACATTCGCACTCATTTCAATATTTGCCGCTTACATCTTTCACGGCAAATTAGCAATATATCCAGGAATACTCGTTGTCATTATATTTCACCTCAACCACCGTCAAATGCGACGTAGCAGGAAGAATGAGGAATTCATCGCCGACGTCGATAGATTGGACAACCAAGTTCTATCGGAACACATCAAGACAATTATTAAAGATCCCATCGACACCCTTCAAACCCATGAGGAACACAGGAAAAAGTTAATTAACGCACTCAAAACAGCCAATGAAACCGTGGTTATTCTATCCGGATGGGCTGTAAGCTATGCTGAAGACAAAGAGTTCAGATCAATACTCGGTGGGTGTTTGAAACGCGGTGTTATGGTGTATATCGGATATGGTAATCAAAATTCTGGCACAAAAACCATTGAAAGAAGCGTAAAACAAGAAACCAGCGAGACACTGGATAATCTAATGGAATGGTGTGTAAATAAGAAATGGGAAGGCCGCCTAGAAGTCTTCTATTACGCTGGCCAGTCAAACGCTCTAATTAAAGATGACAAATACGCAATTATTGGTGGTTTAAATTGGTTGTCTGATAATGGTTCATTAAATACAGATGAACTCAGTTGGATCATCTCAAATAGAGACTTTATAATTCAGGAACGTGATAAAATTGTTATGGGTCACCAGGAGTAATTAAATGAAAATTTCAATTGAGTATTGTGCAGAGTGAAATTATCAGCCTCGTGCTCTCCGTGCGAGAGACTTGGTTAAAGAGAAGTTTAAAACGAACGTCGATTTAGTTGCCTCATCTGGCGGTGTATTCGAAATAACTGTCGATGATAAGTTGGTTTTCTCCAAGAAGAAGGAAGGCCGCTTCCCAACAGACAACGAATTGATAGAACTGGTTCGCAAATAAAAAAAGTTTCTTTTAAAAATTTTGCTTGTATGACCCTCCAAAAAATCAGCAATTGGTCTGGATTTACAAGCTAATGGTTCTACTTTCACAAAAATGGTCATAGGTCCAAAGGCCCTACAAGGTCGGAATAACCGGACCAATTATAAAGC
>PTLH01000156.1 GCA_002938035.1 Alphaproteobacteria bacterium MarineAlpha3_Bin6 | reverse complement strand
CTCATCCGTATGGAACGGAATTGTCTGATGATAGAAGTAGGACGGAAATAACACCATCAAACCCGGTTCAGGCCTAATCGCCTTAATTTCTGCATCTCTAGAGTTGTGAAAATGATCCGGCGGGCGACCCAGTACCAGCCAACCGGCCTGCTTCCCTACCTCTTCTCCAACAATTGCTGGGACGTCTGCGTAATAAACACCACTTAGCCAAGCTGCTGGATGTATGTGGGGAATTTGATGGCCCGCGTCCCTCATAATAACCCCCCAAATGGACAATCGCATTTTTTCGGGTTGCGCGCCAAGAAATGGATGAGATGGTTCTCTTTCAACGTTCTTTTTGTATTTGTCGACAGCATTCAAAATCAACTTTTCCATATCGGCGAACGGACCCTTCGGTTCCGCCAATAATTCACCAGAATGCTGCCCAGCGCGCGTAGCATGGCTCTGAGGCGCATAGTTGAGTGTCGGGTGGGAAGCAACATGCGCTCCCAATGCCGCATTAAACGTAGCGAGGTCGGAATAGCCTGCTGGCGGCTTAATACTTTGAACCTTAAGAAAGCGATCATAATCAATTAGGTCTGCGGCAGTCTTCTTTTCACCCGCATCGCCAAGTACCATAGCCTTAAAAGCCAGTAAATCGGGTTTTCCTGGGTTATCCTTAAGAAAACCATCGCAAACGGCCAGAGCCGCCAAGGGGTCTCCCTGTTGTAGCCGAAGATCTGCAAGATTGACATAAGCCTTGGCAAAACTTGGGTCAATGGCAATGGCCTTCTCGAAAGCAGTGGAGGCAGCATCTAGACGCCCCATCTGCTGCAAGCCATAGGCAATATTCATAGCAGCAGCAGCATGTTTTGGTTGCCGTATTAGGACCTGCTCATAGGCGGTAATGGCTTCATCATGACGACCAAGTTCCTGAAGGGCGGTTCCCAAGTTATATTGAGCCTCGTAAAGGTCAGGATTTATTTTGATTGCCCTTTGACTTTCCTCAGTTGCACCTTTGAAATCCCCAATTTCGTAAAGTACCGCCGCTAAATTCGTGCGTGCCATAGACAAGGATGGGTCAATTTTGAGAGCGGCCTGAAAGGCTGCTTTTGCTTCTTCTAATCGGCTCAATGTTTTAAATGCATTGCCGAGACCATGCAGCGCCAAGACGTGGTGAGGTTCCTTTTCCAAGGCTTTATTGAGAGCAACAATAGCTTTTTCTGGCTGACCACTCCCCTCCATTAGAATGCCAAAATTAAAAAATGCTTCAGCATAATCTGGATCGGCCTGCATAGCTTTTTCGTAGGCTAACGTTGCAGCGCTTTCCTTGCCTAAATGGGCCAGAACATTGCCAAGATTAGTTTGTACTTCGGCATTTTGAGGAGATTGCGACACTGCTTTTTGCAAAAGTTCTAACGCTTCCGCGGCCAACCCCGCCTGAAATGCGGCAACGCCGGCTAGGTTGAGTGCGCCAGTGTCAAAGGGGCTAAGTGTCAACATCTCGCGGCATATATCAAAGGCCGAATGTGGATCCCCCCGACCGAGAGCTGCCGCGGCCAAAGTCAACCGGTCTGTTTGTGTTTGCAGAGGATTGTTGGCGCCCAACGAACTCTGTACGGATTTCCCTACCGGTTCCCCATTAAGGTGCGTCGAATGCACCCGAGACTTGATTTGAGGCTTGGGCTTTATACGACGCTTGGGTTTTGTCGCACGATGTTTTCCTTTTCTAACCTTTTTCATGAACCCGTTTTCTGTAATGCACGATAGGACCTCTTGTATTCATAGTCCAAGATCAATCGCAAAACGAGGTTTTATAATATCGAAACTGTTTCCCATCCCCCCCTAACAAAAGAAGCCGCGGGAGTAGAAATTGCATTTTCATTTTTTATCCTCTGGTCGCGGACTCTTTAATATCATCTCAGTAATCAAATCGGCTATTATTTCACTGCCCCTGTCGTTGAGATGGAATGGGTCCGTAAACAGCCATTCACCGTGGTAGGCCCCGTCGGCGTTAAACGTGTTGGCATCTAGGTATGGTATGTCAAGTATTACGCACGACCCGTTAAGCGCGGTTGTGAACCACTCGTTGGCTTTAAAGAATGAGAGTTTCAAATCCCCGCTGTATGGGTTGTGAGGACTATTCTCTATGGCCTCGTAAAGCGCGACCTCTTCGGCACTTTGCTTTTTACAAGAAAGCTCGGCGATAGGCTGATACACGAATAATAGCTGGGCGCCCAACCCGCTGGCCATAACCTTCCAGTTCGACAAATCAAGCCGCATCTGGTCGACTATACATTTCCTTTCACGATAGTGGTTTTCAATACGTGAGAGGAACCCAGGGGGAACATTGTAGAATTTTTCGAAGTAGTTTGCGTAATGATAGAATGTTCCCCATGGTTTTGGGAGCAGACTGTTTATCAAATAAATGAGCAAGTCCGTAGCGCCCGCGAATAGCACAATGTTATTAATTGGACCGATTAGATCACGAACGCTGGAGAAAGTGATGAAGTTCTGGCGAATGGTATGCGTTCGGAAACTCAGGTTAAGCCATGTCTCCTTGGTGGATTTAGCCAGAAGTGAGGGTAACGTTTTTTCGTCCGATGTCACGCCGACCCCAAACGCTGTCGAATTGCCGACAAATAAGTTCACTTTACAATCTCTTGAGTTGTCAAAGTGAACTTCCCTGCCACTTCGATCACGTGAATAACGAAACCCGAGCGAATCGGTATTTACCACATCCGAGCGGTAATCGGGCGTGGTTTGAGTCATCACAAATGGTTGCCAATACATTTTAATACCATCGTACTCTTTCAGATAAGGCGCGATTGTATACCGGGTTTTTTCCATCTTTTGCTCAAAGGACATGGTTGTTTCGTCTTCCTGGATCGCCTCACCTTCCCTTGTCATGCGGGCGCGGACCCACGCAGGAAGATTTTCATAATAGCGTTCAAAGGTCTCAATCGTCTCGCCTGATGCCGGCCATAACTCTCCCCCTTCGGTGCGGACTCTTAGACGGAACAACGACCATTGCCGAACCAGATGCAATGCTCTCTCTGGCGACGACACCTGTTCCTCCAAGGCAACCCCGACACTCAGATAGTTATTGATGATAACGGGATATACCGAGAAGGCGCGCCGAAATGCAGCCACGCCTTCTTCATAGAAATCACCCAATTCGAGATCTGTGCGGGCAAGAAGAACTAGCGCCGGAAAATGATCGGGAAACAGTCGCGTTGCCTTCAAAGCCTGAATTCGCGCACCATCAAAATCTCCCCTCTCAAAACAATCCTGGGCCAGATATGTACAGGCCGTTGCCTGGATGATGCGGCGAGGCTTCTCAAAACTCTCGTCCTTTGCCGCAATTGCCTCGGAAGCCGCACGCCAATAATGACCATAGGGACACATCTCGTTCAAATCATGAATGCGATGAGAGAGTATGGTTTCGACCGAGGGATCAAAAGTCGCATCCGCCGCCATATCAGCTACCCAGATTAACTCTTTCACCGCCAAATCCCTCTTTCCAGCCAACCAAAAAATCCTGCCTCGATTAAAATGAGAGACCAGATGGTCGGGATAGGTTGCGACTGCTGTCTCGTAAACGGCTATAGCCCGTTGCAGAAATTTTCCTGTCCCATCATGAAATAACGCGGCATATGTCAGCGCCGCACCAGCGTTATTCAGATGAACTGCCGTTTTGTCGGGTGCCTTTAAAT
>PTLH01000155.1 GCA_002938035.1 Alphaproteobacteria bacterium MarineAlpha3_Bin6 | reverse complement strand
GGGCGGCAGGCTATGGGATTAGAAAACTAAAATATTTTTTTAAAACCCTATCTACCTTGGGTAAATTTTCTGGTTATTATACTCTATCTTGAGAGCTACTAAATCTCGGTCACCAGTTACGGTAACGTCATATTCAGATCCTAACCTAGGGATTACGAAGAAACTAACATTCGTAATGCAGTGTCACCAAATACTAAACTTGAATTTTAAACTGGCCCAACTTCCAATTCTCAGCGTGGTTGGTCGTCTTTGATACCTTCTGTTTCACTTCCTAAAATATGCCACGTCTTCATTCGCAGGTTCCCATTTCTTGTTGCTCGGCCAATCTTTTACCCTCGCAGCCATATCAGTTCCGTAACGCACTCTAAAAAGAAGAGTGCGCTCAGTCCCATTTACATATTCATGCAGTTCTCCGGGTGGATGCACCACGAAAGCCCCTGGAACCACTTCAACAGAACCCTCTGGAGTATTCATTACACCTCCTCCTTCAAAACAGAAATAGATCTCTGTTGCATCAGGATGACAGTGGTTGGGACTCACCTGTTGCGGTTCCCAACAGGCGATAGTAACATCGCCACCCGCTATTTCAGCGAGTATTTTTTCAACATGGTGTGAGGAATCAAATTCCTGTTCGTCGTGCAATTTAAAAACATGCATGTGCACTTCCTCCAATCGGGATTATTCGTTAAATTTTTTTCAACAAGGCTATGGTTATCAGATTTTGTTGTTTGAGCATAATTTGGCAGGTTAATTTATTCATTTCAAATACGGTTCCAAAATTTACACTGCAAGACCTTGTATATCAATATAGTGGCCATCCCTATCTGTGAGATTACAATCATAATGATTTTCTTGTTTGTTGTTTAAAAACAAAAAGCATTATCATTAACAATTTGATCGATTAATATTTTTATAGCGATTTCTTAGCCTATTTAATTCTATCTGCAACTGGCGAAGTGGGCTCGTTTAAACTGGTTTTCTTCTCTATGTTTTGTCTAAGATATACATTTAAACTTCGTCAGTTTAACCAAATATATTGTTCAAATAGAAAATTAATGTGACTTATAATTAATACAAATGGAGCCCTGATTATGGACACCCCTGCTATTGAGAATGCTGTTTTCGCACTCATGCAAAACCGTTTGAAGCCCGGCCCATTTAAAAGTCTGCCCGCTCAATGCAAACCATCTGGGCTAAATGAGGCTTACGATTTACAGGAAGCTCTTAATAAAGCCCTTACTAAATCCGGCTTAGGCCCCCAGGTCGGTCATAAGGTCGGCTGCACGTCAAAGGTCATGCAGGATTATATGAAGATTCCTCATCCGTGTTCCGGAAGTATTTTTCAAAGTACAGTACACTCACTTGGCGTCTCACAACCTTCAAACCTTTACTATCAGGTTGGCGTTGAATGTGAAATTGCAGTACGGCTAGCTAAAGATCTCCCACCATCTAGAGAGCCCTATACCCAAAGCTCAGTATTTGACTGTGTTGAAAGCTGTATGAGTGCGATTGAAATAGTAGATAACAGATACCAAGATTTCCGGTCACTCGACTTAGAGACGATGGTTGCTGATGATTTCTTTCAAGCCGCCTGTGTATTGGGTGAAGAAATCGAGGAATGGCAGCACCTTGACTTGGCTGAGATTGCCGGACGCATGATGGTAAATAAAATTGAAGTAGGGAATGGTAAAGGCGCCGATATTTTAAGCCACCCCTTTGAGGCACTTGCCTGGCTTGCTAATCATAAAGTTGCCCGGGGGACCTTTCTGTGCGCAGGTGAAATTGTGCTACTTGGAAGCTTAGTCAAAACACAATGGCTTTCTCCAGGGGATAAGGCTGTTATCGAACTTGATCATCTAGGAGCCGTGTCCGCTGAATTTTTAGCATAGAGCCCCCATGGGGCATCTATTTTCCTATCCAAACGAGTATTGCCTGGTAAACTGCACGTAAACCCATAGCTTCGCCGCCTTCTGGGCGGCCAGGTCTTGTCGTTGTATTCCAGGCCATCAGATCGATGTGCGCCCAAGATGTCGTCGGTTCAACAAATTCCTGCAGGAAAAGAGCCGCTGTAATTGCTCCTCCAAAACCTGATTCCGCAGAATTAGTCAAATCGGCTGTTTTGCCTTTGATTTGACGCCGATAGTCTGACCAAAGAGGCAGCCGCCATAATTCATCCTGACAAGAGATGCCGGAGGCTAGCAGGGTTTTTGCAAACTCGTCGTCATTGGTAAAAAGAGCGGGTAGTTCCGTTCCAAGAGCTACCCGAGCAGCTCCGGTAAGCGTTGCGAAGTCAATTATAATTCCCGGGTTATCACGCGCAGCTTCGGAGAGTGCATCAGCTAATATTACGCGCCCCTCTGCATCGGTGTGTCCGATTTCTATGGTTTTTCCGTTACGAGTACGGATGATATCCAGCGGACGGATTGCGTTACCGGCAATATTATTCTCGACCGCTGGGATCAATACTCGCAACCGAACCTTTGAATGGCTAGACATTAGCATAGAGGCAAGGCCTAAAACGTGGGCAGCGCCACCCATGTCTTTTTTCATGAGCTTCATCCCCGATGCTGGCTTGATATCAAGCCCGCCGGTGTCGAAGCAAACACCTTTGCCAATTAAGGTGACTTTAGGATGTGTCGGCTTACCCCAAGTAAAATCAAGTAATCGGGGTTCATCGTCGCTGGCGCGACCGATGGCATGGATAGCAGGGTAGTTTTTTGTCAACAATTGTTTGCCCTTAATCACCTTGATCTTCGCTTGATATTTTTTTGCTAGAGTGCGAGCAGATTTTTCTAACTCACTTGGACCCATATCTTCGGCTGGAGTATTAATCAGGTCTCGCACCAGAAAAATAGCCTCAAGTGTTTGTCCTACAATTTTCCGGTCACAGGCCGCAGGCCATTGAAGTAGCGTTTTTAGTTTTAAAGAATTTTTATACTTATCAAACCGGTATGCTCCAAGACCCCAACCGAGTGCCGCCAGTGTGGAAGTCTTGGCATCATTAAATCCTTCGAATGTGTAAGTGCCGTGTGGCAGACCCCGGGCTAAACTGCCGCTGTCCCAAATATTAGGTATATTGGATACTCCCCAAAGGATCTTGCCCAAAGAGCCATCGTTATTGGGAATTAGACAAGTATTTCCCGCAGCACCGTCAAAGCCAACCGTCTTGATCCACCTCTTCACATATACTGGTTGAGCATCCATCCATTTTTTAAAACCGATCTTCTTTACAGGTATAATTTTGACGGCGTCTGTTCGTCTGCTTGCGAAGATTTTCATCTGGTTTTTTCCGTCTCTAGTGCTGGTCATGGCACTTATACAGGCAACTAAATAGAAACGTCACTAAAATTACGGTGTTGTAGTTTTAAAGGGTTGTTTCTTTATTAATGAAATGTGATTGATTTATTCATGCAACTTGGTCAGTCAAGGGCAGTTCTTTTTCCAGGGGCCTTGTCAAAAGGACTGCAAGGCAAACCATAATCGTCGATGATTACACTGACATCTCATTATTGCGGATTTATGACTACTCTGTCGCGAGTTACATCCTGCAAGACCAGATTGTAGGCTTCCCTTACCTCATCAAGCCCAAAGATTTTATCGCTTCTGATAGGATAGGGTTTGTAGGTGCCATTTTCAAATCCTTCCCGCAGGTTTTCTAAAATACCACCGGATACGATATGATCATGATCCATATTGCTTACACCAACCAAAGTATGGTTACCTCGATAGAAGGTACGTAGGTTAATTTC
>PTLH01000154.1 GCA_002938035.1 Alphaproteobacteria bacterium MarineAlpha3_Bin6 | reverse complement strand
GGTTTTGGGCAAGTATAATTGACTATTTCAAGAACAACACACTAACCCGCACGGGTCATTCCGTACTCTTCCAAATCAAAAGGCGGTGACATACCATACTCGTTTGAAAATCTCTACCTATAGTGTCATTTTGAACGTCAACCAACACCTTAAACGTACTATGAGTTTAGCCAAATAGATCAATAGACATAAGCCTTTTACCCAAATAACACGAAATTATATCGTTGACAAAATTTGTTATATAAAACCAATTTATAGTAGAAATAGGCACGTATTTTAGCATGATAGGTCATTAACAATTAGAGTTTGAATCATGCAGAATGAGGAAAATATAATGAACTGTTTTACGTTCTCTTCGCGCCTAATTATCCGACTGCTAGCTGCCTCAATATTTCTGTCAGCATGTGAAACCGTATCCCCGACCAGTGAAACTCGTTCCAATTCAATTAATAGCCTTCCCAAGCCAAAATTATCCGATAGTCCAAAACTAACGGCAGTATCCAGGCCAATAGTAAAAGCTAAAAAACATTTGGTCGTAACAGCCAACCCTTATGCCTCACGGGCAGGCCACGATATACTCCGTGCGGGTGGGAGTGCCGTTGATGCCGCAATAGCTATCCAAATGGTGTTAAATCTGGTGGAACCTCAATCTTCAGGGATTGGCGGTGGGGCATTCTTGCTGCACTTTACCTCAAAATCCGGAGATATTGACGCCTATGATGGAAGAGAGGTTGCTCCTCAGGGCGCAACTCCAGACATGTTCCAACATTCCAACGGAAAGAGTTTTAAATTTCACGAAGCAATTCCGGGTGGTTTGTCGGTAGGTGTTCCGGGTTTATTACGTATGCTAGAGATGGCACATAAGAAACATGGTAAACTCCCTTGGAAGGCGCTGTTTCAGCCAGCAATTAGGTTAGCTGAAGACGGTTTTAGTATATCTCCTCGGCTCAATAAAATGGTGTTAAGGGATCGGCATCTAAAGAAATTTAAAGCAACGACACAATATTTTTTTAGTCCGAATGGAAACGCTAAAATGATCGGAAGCCGCCTAACCAATTTAGCTTTAGCTGAAACTTTTAGAACAATTGCCAAGTCAGGAGCTGATGCCTTCTATAACGGCCGCATTGCCCAAGACATAGTTAACGCCGTGAAGAGTTCAAAAATCAATCCGGGACGTCTAACAATGAATGACATGGCAGGTTATATAGCCAAGCGTAGGGACCCCCTGTGTATGCCATACCGGAAATGGTTTGTTTGCGGAATGCCACCCCCAACCTCTGGAGGTGTTACCACTCTTCAAATCCTGGGTATGTTACAAGGTGTCGAGATGGCATCAATTAAGCCTAATTCAATTGATGCAGTTCATTTAATTACTGAAGCCAGCCGCCTAGCTTACGCCGACAGAAACCATTACATCGGTGATCCTGATTTTTTAGACATTCCCGTTGGAAGGCTGATCGATCCGGAATACCTGATTGGCCGATCTAAACTTATCAAAATAGACCGATCTATTGGAAAAGCTGCTTCCGGCGAACTGGACCAGAACCTAACTAAAAAATTTGCACCCGATGAGTCTTTGAAAGGTAAATCAACTTCTCATCTTACAGTTGTTGATAAAAGTGGCAATGTAGTCTCAATGACGACAACAATAGAAAATCCCTTTGGCTCCCACCTTATGGTCAGGGGGTTTTTGTTGAATAATCAGTTAACAGACTTTTCCTTCAATCCAATTAAAGATGGCAAATTTGTTGCAAATTCGGTTTGGCCCGGCAAACGTCCTCGTTCATCCATGGCGCCAACTATAATATTTGATAACGCTGGGAAGCCAGTCTTTGCACTTGGATCGCCGGGTGGATCTCGAATTATAGGCTATGTTACGAAGAGTATTATTGCGGTTCTTGACTGGAAAATGAATATTCAATCAGCATTTGAGTTACCCCATTTCGTAAATCTAAACTCTTATACGGATATTGAACAAGGAACGCCGTTAGTCAAACTCAAACCGGCACTTGAACAACGGGGGCATCAAGTTCGAATTCGCAGTATGGTGAGCGGATTGCACGGAATCGCCATCACAAAAGAAGGTCTCGAAGGGGGAGTTGACCCAAGGCGCGAGGGCTTGCCGATTGGAGATTAATCCCACGACACCTCGACAAACAATCGTTGGTACGTATGAAATGACCGATATACAGCTAATTGACTAACTGCAGTTTAAACCGTATATACCGAGCTTGTCGCGGAACCTTAAGAAATTTCTGGAGTCTTTCAGTGAAACGCACCTTTCAGCCTAGTAACCTTGTGCGAAAACATCGGCACGGATTCCGGTCTCGTATGGCAACCCCAGCTGGTCGCCGTATATTAGCAAGGAGACGAGCAAAGGGACGGAAAAAACTATCCGCTTAACTCTCTCTTTCACATAACAACTCTTGGCATAATAGCCATGACCACTGTTCTTGGAAAATTAAGAAATAGACCACAGTTTTTGAAAGTTGCAGCCAAAGGTAGGAAGTGGGTTACTCCAGGTTTCATCCTTCAGGTGCACTCCCATAATTATGAAGAAAGAGAAATAGCCCCACATGAAAATATCCGTATTGGTTACTCGGTTAGCAAGAAAGTTGGTGGTGCTGTAGTACGTAACCGGGTGAAACGGCGACTTCGAGCTCTAGTAGCGAAAGTTATATCTTCCTATGCAAGGGCTAATAGAGACTACGTATTAATAGGCAGAAAGAATGCCTTTGATAGACCATTTGATTTTATGGTATCGGATATGAATTGGGCACTCCGGAAGCTGGATGCTCGGGTCGAAATTCTGAATGATACTGTCGAGGACGTAAATTGAATATTATAAGTAAATTATCAACCTTTCTGCTATGGCTGCTTATTCGGGGATACCAACTCTTCGTTTCCCCATTATTTTCAGGACATTGCCGCCATTATCCAACGTGCTCCCAATACGCTCTTATAGCCATTGAAAACCATGCACCTATTAAAAGCATTTGGCTGACAATGAAGAGAATATCCCGGTGTCATCCTTGGGGAACGTCGGGCCTTGATCCTGTGCCTCCCCATCATAACGTCAAGCAAGGAATGAACGTCCAGATTAGTGGGAAGTGTGTTGCACCTGGGGACGCCCAAGGCTATATCGGAGAGTCAAATCTTTCTGCTGATCCAGGAAAGTAACGTCTAGAAGACTATCCCAACACCAAACTGAAAAATATGGAACAAAAAAACCTTTTACTGGCTATTGTCCTTTCCGTCGCCATTATGTTGGGCTGGCAGTTTTACCTTTCAGAAACAATGCCGCCGCCTGACCATTCTGACAAAAGCGGCCCGTCACCCAAGGCACCTTCTAACGCTGAAATCCCAAAACCGCCCACAGCACCAAATGCGTCTGGTCAGTCTTCTTTGTCTGCGCCTAATCAACCTTTAGTTACATCCAAATTGATAGCTAACAAAATCCTAGAGGCAGCACCGCGGGTAAAAATTGTATCTCCCAGAGTAACCGGATCAATTTCCCTTGTTGGTGCTAGGTTTGATGATCTTACATTGGAGGATTATCGGGAAACCATAGAGCCTGACAGTCCACGTGTTTCATTGTTGAAACCATTTGGAACAGATAATTCCTATTACTCCTATTATGGCTGGATTTCCGAAGATACCGAAGTGCCACCGGTTGACGCTACATGGACGGCGGATCGGCGGGAACTAACCCCCGAAAGGCCCGTAACCCTCACGTGGAGCAGCCCGTCAAAAGTCACCTTCCAA
>PTLH01000153.1 GCA_002938035.1 Alphaproteobacteria bacterium MarineAlpha3_Bin6 | reverse complement strand
CAGCATGCCGAGAACCCAGAGGAGGATATTGACTTGATATATAATGCGCTGGCAGTTGGCTCGACGTTTCTTGTTATGAACCTAGATTATCGCTGTCTTCCAACCGGGAAAGGTTGGGAGGATGATGGAATTAATATTAAAAAAATGATTGAAAGTCGATTTGATGTCCTTGAATACTTTCCAGCCCCTGGCGGTGCCGTCACCGACTTAGCCCGTTTAATTTCATTCTGTGCTCTTTATCGCAAATCATCGGATAGCGGGAACAACATCTCAACTTAGATTGGGTGTTAATACAGGTAGATGTCAAATTTATTAGCCATAAGTTCTAAAACGATTAAAAGCCAATAATCCCATTTGGCATCAACTACGGACTTCATTTCCCCATTGCTTTCTGCCAATATTCAATAATGAAAATACTTCTTCTCATTATTTTTGAGTTTTGAGATGACAAATAGAAACTATTTAATAGGTTTCCTAGTGTTACTAATGGCTCTCACTAGTCATTTTGTAAACGCCCCTCTGGCACAAGATAAATTTCATGTAGGCCAGCTGCTAGTTGCCAAACCCGATATGCCCGACCTAAGATTTTCGGAAACAGTTGTCTTTGTATGTCGTCATGATTCTAAGGGTGCATTAGGGCTAGTATTAAACAGACCGGCTGGCCGAATTAAAATGTCTAAACTGATGGAATCACTCGACGTACCCAGTGATGGAGTAACAGGCGATGTTCAAATTCGCTTCGGCGGCCCCCTTGAAACTCAGGCTGGATTTCTAATGTATAGTAAAAAAATTGAAAACGAAGATGGTATCTGTTCCAGCCACGGTGTCACTGTGTCAAACAATAAAGATGTACTGAAAACCTTAGGTTCCGAAAACAGCCCCGAGGAATTTATTTTGTTTTTTGGCTATGCTGGCTGGGGTCCAAATCAACTGGAAAGTGAACTCGCCAGAAAAGATTGGCTCACCGTTCCTGCAGATCGATCCTTCCTGTTTGCCTCTGATATTAAAAGCCTTTGGAACCGGGCACGGGCGAGATACGGCCTTGACTTGTGATATACTGATCAGGTTCCAATGGAGCACATCACATACCATCTGTATTGAAAATAGTTTTATCAATCCTAAATCCTCAAACTTATCTTTTTCTATTATGTTACTAGGAAGTTTAATGAATAATTTGTTATGGAGAGCGGAGCCATGAAAGAACCTATTGGTTTTATTGGCCTCGGTAATATGGGTAAACCAATGGCTACCCACCTTTTAAATGCTGGGTACCCGTTGACAGTATTTGACACCCGTGAAGAGGCTGTTTCGGCACTCGTTGATTGCGGCGCAAAGGCTGCCATCTCGGCAGAGGCTACAGCCTCTGAAGCCGAGACCGTCATCATGAGCTTGCCGACACCTGAAATTGTAAAAGACGTCGCATTAGGTCCAAGTGGCATAATTTTAGGCAGCAAAGTTAAAACCCTGGTGGACCTATCCACTATAGGTCCGCGTGCCGCTCAAAACCTCTCGGCAAGGCTCGCGATTAAAGGTATTAACTTTGTTGATTCACCTGTGAGTGGAGGTATTTCGGGCGCCGAAAAAGGAACTCTGGCTGTCATGCTTTCTTGTCCAGATCAACAAATTACTTGGCTTCGGAATTTGCTGGGTAACATTGGTAACGTATTTCACGTGGGAACTGAGCCGGGGCTCGGACAATCTATGAAACTCGCTAATAATTTATTGTCCGCAGCTGCTCTCGCGATTACGTCAGAAGCTATGGTGATGGGCGTTAAAGCGGGCCTTGACCCCCATATTATGCTCGAAGTAATTAACGCTGGTAGCGGCAAGAATACAGCTACACAGGACAAATTTCCAAAAGCCATTTTAACCCGGAGTTTCGATCGTGGATTTACCAACTCTCTAATGCACAAAGACGTCGAACTCTTTCTTGAAGAAGCACAATCATTGAAGGTACCAACAGGTGTCGCAAGTGCAGTACAAAAGTTATGGCAAACCGCATGTTCAGAAATTGGTCCCGGCGCAGATTTTACAACGATAGTACAGTGCGTTGAAAATCGGGCTGGTGTTGAGGTTAAGGGTACATAATCAACCCGATTATCCGATACCTTAGAATTATTAACGGGATACTGCAGGCTGATAATATAAAGGCTCTAATATGGTCAATAATGAAATCTACGAGATTTACGCTATTAAATATGCGCATAGCGAAAGGAGAACCGGGGATAATTTTATTGGTGGTGACGCTCATGATGGCCCAATGCCCCTAGACTACTTTGTCTGGGCGATCACCAACAAGAAACGAACGATTATCCTTGACACAGGATTTAGTTTGGATACGGCAAAAATCCGGGGTCGAGAATACTTGCGGAACCCGGGCGTTGGTTTGGGCATGATCGGAATTGAACCCTCCAAAATTAAAAACGTCATAATTAGTCATATGCACTACGACCACTCTGGCAACGAAAAACTATTTCCCAATGCGATTTATCATCTACAAGACAGCGAAATGGCATTTTGTACTGGACGTAACATGTGCCACGAGACAATAAACCACCCCTTCTCAGAAGACGACGTAGTCGCCATGGTCCGCCGGGTATTTGCCGGACGGGTGAAGTTTCATGACGGTACCAGCGAGTTAGCACCGGGTATCACTCTACATCGAATTGGTGGGCACACTATGGGACTACAAGTTGCGCGTGTATGGACCAAACGTGGTTGGGTGGTGCTTGCATCGGATGCCTCACATTTTTATGCCAATATGGAGCAAGGTCGGCCTTTTCCCATCGTCTATAATATGGGTGAGATGTTAGAAGGATTTAAAACTCTAAATATGCTCGCGAGTTCGCCAAAACATATTATTCCCGGGCACGACCCACTAGTCATGGAGCGTTACCCTGCCGTTGGGCCCGACTT
Organism: Alphaproteobacteria bacterium MarineAlpha3_Bin6; assembly: GCA_002938035.1. GTDB lineage: Bacteria > Pseudomonadota > Alphaproteobacteria > Rhodospirillales > UBA2165. Next base: position 907 of record PTLH01000153.1, on the reverse strand, counting down.
AAAAGGGATTGCAGTCAAATTAGATGAAGAGCCAAGGGTAAATAAATAAAATAGGTTTCCTTAGCAATCGTTGACAGAGGAGAAAATGGTTCGCATCATAATATTATGTAACCTTTTTTTTCCGTTCCGGTCGTGGCTCAGACAATTCTTTTTGACGACTTTATTTGATAATCCCGCAAAGCGTTGGGACTTCCCATTGACTTACAAGACATCCCTAATGGCAATGGAAACAGCATCACCCATTTCTTTTGTGCTGGCCTTTCCACCAAGATCCCGAGTAACAACCAACCCTTCTGAAATTACTTTATCCATTGCCGCATCCATGAGAGTTGCGGCTCTGGATGCTTTTGGTTCATTATGCATTTGCCCAAGCCATTCCAATAACATTTTGCCTGACATTATCATTGCGTAGGGGTTGGCAATATTTTGTCCAGAAATATCTGGCGCCGATCCATGCGTTGCCTGAGCCATAGCCTGCCGCTCTCCAACACACAGGCCAGGTGCAAGCCCCAAGCCACCAACGAGACCCGCCCCGAGGTCCGTTAGAATGTCGCCAAACTGGTTAGTTGTCACTACCACATCAAATTGTGAAGGATCCATCACCAGATGTGCCGCTATTGTATCGATGTGGATCTCGTCAAATTGGACATCGGGAAACTCTTCGGCAACCTTTCGGCATTCTTCGGCAAACATTCCACAGGTCAAACGATAAACTGCCTCCTTATGAACCGCAGTGACTAATTTCCTTTCGCGGGTTCTTGCAATTTTAAAAGCTTCTATAGCAATACGTCGCGATCCCTTTCTGGTAATTATTCTGGATCCAATCGAGATTTCATCATTTGGCCTGAACTCACCAGATCCGGAAACACTCGTATCCCACGACTGCATCCCCTCGGTAACTTCCCGC
>PTLH01000152.1 GCA_002938035.1 Alphaproteobacteria bacterium MarineAlpha3_Bin6 | reverse complement strand
GGCCCAAGGCCAGGTGGGGGTAAAGGAGGCCTGATCCGGGAAATCGATTGGGATGGAAATATCCTTTGGGAATACAAAGAAGATTGCCAACATCATGATTTTCGACGGCTAAAAAACGGAAACACTTTATATATTGGTTGGGAAAAAATGCCACCTGAGACTGCCCATAGGGTTGTCGGAGCGGAAGAAGGATCGGAAGCAGAAGGCGGGTGTTATTTGGGGGGATTACCTGCGTGAGGTGAACTCTGCCGGTCAAACCGTCTGGGAATGGCATATGCATAGTGATCTCGAAATTGAGCAACACCCGCTACATATTATGAGTACGCGCAAGGAGTTTGCTCATTGCAACTCATGTGCTGAACTCCCTGACGGTAATTTACTTTTGAGTTTCCGGAGAATTAGCACTCTAATGATTGTTGAAAAGAGTTCTAAGAAGGTAAAGTGGTATAAGGCGAATAATGAATGGGGACAGCAACATGATGCGGAGATGCTCCCTAACGGCAATATATTATTATTCGCTAACGGGATACATGTACCAAGAGGGGTATTTCATTCTCGAGTGATAGAACTAAACACCAACTCTGGAAAAGAGGTTTGGTCGTATCAAGGTTCTCCAACCTGGAGCTTCTTTAGCCCCAATATTAGTGGCGCCCAGCGTTTGGGTAGTGGTAATACTTTAATATGCGAGGGGTTAAATGGACGTATTTTCGAGGTGACCCCAGAAGGTCAAATTGTGTGGGAATATATTAGTCCATGGTTTGGAAATCATCATCCAACCGGTCCATCTAATGCTGTCTTCAGAGCTTATCGATATGATGTAGATTCACCGGAAATTTCTGGAAGGATTTAGTTGATACGTTGAGACTTTAAAATGTAGTGTTTTAACACCCAATTCGATTGTTCCTTTATCTTAATAACGTTATAGGTGACCTATGCACTCAAATGGCATGAAAATACTTATTTTGACGGTTGTGGCGGTATTTATTGCCGCAGGTTGTACGACGAGCAACCCATATATTTATAAACACAATGAATTCAATAGGGCATCACCAGACTTTAACAGAATTCCGAAAGATCGAAAAAATATCAAAATCTGTTATAGTAAGTTGTCTACCAAACTGAGTGATTTGCAGAAAATGGCACAGAAGGAGTGTGGTCTTTATGGTAAAATCGCCCGCTTCCAGGAACACGATTTCTTGCACTGCCCACTAATGACGCCAACAGGGGCAACATTCAATTGCCTTAGGCCTTAATTTTTTTTGATGAATTCTGTTTATTATGCCTATAAATTCCGGATTGTTATGGTTCTGTTAACACAAATAGTCCTACCAATGTATGTGGAGTGTTTATGATTAGAGAGGTGCCAAGATGAAGAAGATTGTCGCAATTACCGCTTTGATTTTATTAGTTGCCTGCTCCAAAACTCACACTACTCAGATGAAGTCCGGACCAATAGCCACCGCGGCAATTGGTGCTTTGGTTGGTGGTATAACTGCAGGGCAGTTTGGCAGCGGAGCCGGACAACTTATCTTTACAATCCTTGGAGGCGCTCTTGGAGCGGGTGTCGGGTATTCCATTGGAGAGCAATTAGTACCTTCAGATCTTTCGCGTTTCCAGGACTCCGCTAAGTTTGCCATGGATGATACGCGAGACGGTGAATTGTATAATTGGACTAATCCGTCTACTGGTGTAGCGGGCACCATAAAACCTACCCGTACCTACTATGCGGGTGAAAATATCTATTGTCGTGACTTTGAAGCAAAAATAGCCGTGAACCAGGACATAGGAGAGGCTTCTTCCAGAGCCTGTAGAGTAGCTGGAGGTCCATGGTATTTAGAGCCTAATGTATAGTTTAGTAACCTAAAACTTTATTCTATTGAGATACCTATTAGGGGATTTTATCGAAGCCAACATGTGGTAATTAGATTACCATGAGGCTTTTACTGAATATTTCCATTTTAGCCGTGGCAGTATATTGCGGTTTGGTTTTGCTTTTATATATATTCCAGCGGAACCTTTTATATCATCCCTCAACAAAGAACTCTAAACCGGCGGATTACGGTATTTCCGAGATGTCTCTGGTTGAAATTATAACCAGTGACGGTCTGAAACTTGACGCTTGGTTCAAAGAGGCTGAAGAAGGGAAGCAAACCATCCTTTATTTTCATGGTAATGCAGGCCACCTAGGTCATCGCTCTATTAAAGTGAAAAAATATTTGGATGCGGGATTTGGTTTGTTATTACTTGGTTACAGGGGATACGGGGGTAATTCAGGAAAACCGAGCGAAAAAAAATTATACATTGACGGGCGGGCTGCGTTAAGTTTTTTGATTAAATATCAAGTGCCTTTATCAAACACGATAATATATGGTGAGTCACTAGGAACGGGAGTAGCCGTGGAAATTGCTCGTAATCTGCGAATAAATTGTTTGGTATTAGAGGCGCCTTTTTCTTCTATGACAGAAGTTGCAACACATCATTTTTTTTACTTACCTACCAGGTTTCTTTTGAAAGACCATTATAACTCGATTGGAAAGATTAATGAAATAACCGCCCCTATATTCTTTGTTCATGGAGAAATGGATACTGTGGTTCCTTGGAAATTTGGAAAACGTCTGTATGACGCCGCTCCTCAACCCAAGGAATTACTCTTAATTGAAAACGCCAATCACAATAATTTATACGAGTTTGGTGCAAGTAATGCCATTATTAAATTCATAGAAAGGATTAATAAATAGAAGTCAAATAATTGACTTTAAAAACAAATACTGTATTAATATTTTGTTAATATTTGGTGGTTGAGTGAGAAGAATTCCATGGCAACCTCGCCGAGAATTGTAACGTCGAATGTGGTCCTTCCAGCCAATAGGGTGTCTGCGTTTAGTTCCGCAGCAAAAGCCGACTTCGCGCCTATTGAAGAAGTTGATCAATATTCTGCAATCATTAACAAAGAAGATCCCTATTACTACGAAAATCTGTTGAATGATCAGCAACACGAAGCAGATAGGCACGCTTATCTTTTAGAAACACCAACCCGCCGCCGGTCGATAAGTGCCCCTATGATCAGTGGAACAACAGAGAGTTTTGCAAAAGCCTTTTCTCATGTTTTAACAGCTAGTGATGTGTCTCATCGCGCTAAACAAGGGCATATCGCCCAAACTTCGATGGCCAATGGTATTGGGCGTTACGAGGCCATATCCAGGGTGATTAATTACGAGATTACACCGCTGGGTGAGAGCATGAATTTTAGCATCTAATTCATGCATTTTCTCAAATATTGTATTTAATTAGCCTTCCTTCAAAAGCCTTTCGTTCAAGCTTTTTAGTAGGTCGGGTGTGTCCACGTCAATTAATACATTATCCTCCTCAAAGTTCACCTCAAATACGTGATCAGAGTATTTTTCCAATAGTTTCTTAGCTCCGACGTCTCCGACAATTTCTGTCATTTCTGTTAAGTACGATTTATCCCATAGCACGGGGTTTCCTCTTTTTCGGCCATTAATTGGCACACATATGGAGCGTCCTTCGATAGGATCAAAAGCCTTGATTAGCTTATCGATGATGGTTGAAGTCAATAATGGCATATCTCCAAGACAAATTAAAACGCCATCCACATCATCAGGGATCTCTTTCAAACCAACTTTCAGGGATTCGCTCAAGCCAGCTTTAAAGTTTTCATTGTGAACAAATGAAATGTTATGTTGGCTAAGCACATTCTCAATTTTCTCTCGCTCATACCCAGTGACGACAACGACTGAATTAACCATGGATTGCCCGATTGCATCAACGACATGTGTAATCATTGGTTTCCCAATAACATTAGCGAGAAGCTTGTTTCTCGCACCCATACGTGTGGAACTCCCTGCCGCAAGGATTAGTGCAATAACTTTTGCTTCTCCGCCTGTCGCTTTCTCATTTGCGCCATTAGAATTTTGTC
>PTLH01000151.1 GCA_002938035.1 Alphaproteobacteria bacterium MarineAlpha3_Bin6 | reverse complement strand
GTAAGGCCCATAAGACATAATAACCGGGTAATGACTTCCATCATCAGGGCGGTAGACATTAGCTCGCAAGACAATGCCATCATCCATTTCTATTGGAACATCCCAATCTACTCGCATACCTTCACGAACCTCAGTCCTAAAAATTTGATCACCCTCATAATTTATACTATCCACGGTATTTCCTCCCCAAACATTCAAACTGATCGGTATTTTTTCTAACTTCCTATTTCTACGGAATTACAGGGAGCAGGACATATGCTTGCTCTTTCGGCCCGGCACGCAACGTGACATCGCCACCAAAGATCTCGGGTGGTCGGTCACGCGTGTCATTGTGTTGGAAGGGGCCTACACCTGTCCACCCAGAAAATTTACCTAGATCAACTTTCGAATCACCCGGATAGACGTAGTCCTTTCCGCGAATGGAAAAGGCAAGCCTATAACCCTTTGGTATGACAATACAAGTCGGCCAAACCTCCACATCCACCTCATATACCTTACCTCGGGCGAGGGGTTGTTCCTCATCATGAGTATGGTAAGGCCTGTAAGGCAGTGACAAGTTTTTATCGAGCTTACGGTGTGAGACACGAAGCCATCCCTGGGCTAGAGGCGTTTTTGGATCCAGAGCACCCTGGAAAGTTACTTCCTTCATATCTGGCGAAAAAGCTCTCAAAATGACAAAAAGGTCTGCATCACTCGTTGACGACGAAACGAATAGTTTAGAAGCGATCGGCCCCGTGATCTCAATCTCCTTTTTTAGAGGTGGGGTCATGAAAGTTACGCCATCAGAGAAACCTCCATAAGTTACTTTACTCATCTTGTTTTGAGTTTTTGTTGATAAACTTAAATCTTCAGGGTTCAAAAAGAATTTTGTCCACTTTGTCCTTTTAAGTGGCCATTCTTTCTCGTGACGCTCGACAAATTTCTCTCCTGGATGACGCACCTGCAACTGCACTTTTGGTTGTTTGTTCCAACCGTTCTTTTCACCCTTAAGAAAATAAGCAAAAAAACGTTTCTGTAAGTCCATACCGTAGTTTGTATAGAAGTGGGTCCAGTGTTCTATACCGTGCACTTCTAGCCACTTGTTCTTAGATACGGAACGCACAAAACCCTCAAAATTACCCCGGGGGTGCAGTCCCTGCCCACCCCAGTTAGCTGATGATAACATCGGCACCTTAACTTTAGACCAATCGGGCATCCGTGATGTCCAAAACTGATCGGTATCAAGTTTATTAGCCAGGCAATCCTCATAGAAATTATTTCGGTTAGCACCAAGCTCTTCTTCGGTAAGGGTAATAGGTCCGGACACCCAATCACCGTTCATGCTGGAACGGAAACCATTAGTTCCTCGCCCATGCTGAACCGAATAAACCTGAGCTTCTGACCAGACCTTCGTGAAACCATTACAGAAAATGCCACCGTGATGGGCCATATCTCTGTAATAATCCGCTGCACCTTCCCAAGGGCAAATAGCGGCCAAATGCTTGGGCTGAAGTGCGGCGCACTGCCACTGATTTTCAGCGTAGTACGAAATTCCATTCAGACCGACCTTGCCATTTGACCAGGACTGCACGCCAGCCCATTCCACGCAAATTGCCAGATCTTGAGCTTCTCTTCCGGACCAAATATCAATCACGCCAGGTGATCGTCCTGCCCCACGTGAGTCAACACGGACGCAAACATAATCATCGGGCACCCATTTTTCCGGATCAACGACTTCCCAATTTTGGTATTTGTTAGTTGTCTCTGACGGAACTTCAGGGAAATCTTCGCTCATCCGCACGAATTGGTCTTCGTAAATCTCATTGAAGTGCAAAAACTTTCCATACGGACCCAAAGTCATAATAACACCATACTTACCGTTCTTGATCGGACGATAAACATCGCATCGGAGGACAACACCATCATCCATTTTGATTGGCACGTCCCAGTCGATACGCATGCCATCGCGAACATCGCTCCAAGACTGATCATCCAAGTAAGAAGAATTTTTTTTCGCCATTAATCTCCTCCAAAATTTACGGGGCACGTCTCATCAGAGAAAAACACCTCTGATCCCGTTGCGGTATGCATGGGTTATTATGAAAAATAGCCCGTTAGGATAATGGAAACTTTGCCTATAGCAAGGATTTCTAAAAAGGTTTAGAAACGAATTATTAATCCAAACACAGGGCCCAAATTTTGCACCTAATATACCTCCAATAAAGATATTTCAAATGGTTTGACCTGCCGGTCGATGGATTATAGACCATGCAACCCGTAAAATCTTAAAAAGCCATTTGATCAGTACATAAAAAGGGGGAAGCCTTGCTATTTAGTCCGGAAAAACTGGGCAACATTAACGTAAAAAATCGATTTATTGTCGCCCCAATGACAAGGGTTAGCGCTAATCCAGAAGGCACCCCGAACAATGAAATGCAAAATTATTATGTAGACTACGCGTTAGGTGGTTTTGGCTTGATCATCACGGAAGGCACCTACTTTGATGAATTACATAGCCAAGGATATGAAAACCAACCCGGAATTGCCAATCAAAGCCATGTTGAGGGTTGGAGAAAAATTGTTGATGCTGTCCATAAAAAAAATGTTCCAATAATACAGCAGTTACTGCATGCGGGAGCACTTATCCAGAAAAATAGATATGTAAGTCACGCTATCTCACCTTCTCCAATCCAACCTGTTGGCGAAATGGCACCACGATACATAGGCTCAGGAAGATTTCCAATTCCGAGAGAAATAGAAAAGGATGAGATCAAACAGGTAATTGGGAGCTACGGTGATGCAGCCGCACGTTCAATGGAAGCTGGGTTCGATGGAATTGAAATTCACGGAGCAAATGGATACCTACCAGATCAGTTTTTAACTACGTACACGAACAAAAGGGAAGACGAATTTGGAGGAACCCTTGAAAACCGACTACGATTTCATTGCGAAGTCGTTAAAGAAGTGAGGAAAAGTATCGGGACCAACGCTACACTTGGAATTAGAATTTCCCAAACCAAGATAAACGACTTTGAACACGAATGGCCGGGTCAAGTAAACGATGCGAAGATAATTTTCTCCAGAATTGCGGAAGCTGGTCCAGATTATATACACATTAGCACCCATAAAGGTTTAGTTGATGTGTTTGATAGCAAGCGGAACTTAGCGAGTTTAGCCAAAGAATATTCAGGGATCACAGTAATTGGATGCGGTGGTCTACACGATAACCTCAAAGCCCAGAAAGTTTTGGAGAATGGGGCCGCCGATTTCATCGCAATTGGCAAAGGCGCTCTAGCAGATTCAGCCCTACCCAACAAAATTTCTACGGGAACCAGTCCCTCAATATTTGACCCAGATATGATCTCGCCCGTTGCGACAATATCCAACACCAGAGACTGGAAATCAAAAAATCTCCAAGTCTGAGAATCTTATTAGGGCCTGGGGCGACTAATAGCTTTTTACGTTATTGACACCTGCCCAATAAAAATTGAGCTAATCAAGCTGTATCAAATTCTTAAGGCTCTGCAGCTAAAATTATCTTTTCTAAAGCTTCACTTGAATAGATTACGTCATCATCTGAGATCAAATATTTCCCGGTGCCACTAACTTGATCGGCAAACCCCTCCAAAGCAGCGCGCTCCATGTTAAAGCCGGCGTGAGTTTTAACTGTGACTTCACCCGTTTGGCTGGTATGAGCAAACTCACTTAAATCAGGATTTCGAACCTCAACCACCCCGTTCTCGCCAAAAAAACGCAAACTAAAATAAGCGGACGTCGCAATTGAAGTTCCCAAATAACCAGTGGTGCCCTCTTCAAAAGTCATTAAAACCGAAGTGATTTCATCTAATTTACTGGTGTTGTCATGTAACAATTTAACGCTTTTTACATCAACGTCAGTCACCCGACCTAAGACACTAACCATACTATCCAATAAATGAATACCCATACCTGTCATCCCGCCCGCCGGTTGCTCATTCAATTGTACGTCGATGGC
>PTLH01000150.1 GCA_002938035.1 Alphaproteobacteria bacterium MarineAlpha3_Bin6 | reverse complement strand
TGAGCTTTGCCTCTCAGGTTAAAGTTTCCCTTTTGCATACTGAGATTTGCAGAGAATTTTAGGCGGTTAGGTTTTCCATTCAGAATTGCTTTAAGTCGAATTGCACCTGAGCTCAATGACTGTATGGGTGGTTTGATACCCAAGATTTTAAGAGAGTGGCCAAGTGAATTTCCACGAAAATTTATTCTAAAATCATTTAAAACTGGGTTTGGTATTCCAGATGTCGCCGCAAGCCCGGAAAGTTTTCCTGAAATTTTTCCTTGAATCCCCGCTACACTTTTAAACGAGAAGTCATTAAGCACAAAATTGCCGTTATTTAGTTTGGAATCGAAATTTATTTTTAAAGCTCGAAGGCCATTGATAGTTAACGAGTTAATTCTACTTTCTAAACTCACGTCCAAATTACTGAGAAAACCTAGGCCAGAAAATGGTATGGTATTTGACCCGGTTTGAGAATTGTGGGCGGGCTCTATTGGGTTAGTAGAACGGCCTACTAGTTGTTGTTTCTCACCGGATTTTAACTTCTTATTTTGTTTACTTTTAGGAAAATACGAGTCCAGATTCAATTTATCTATTGCCAGGCCTAGTGTTAAGGATGATCGGGCTTTAAAAGCTAATTTGCTAGTTCCTCTTATTTTTGTTCCATCTAATTGTAGTTTCATATTCGACAGTTCAACATTTTTTTTGTTGGCTTTAATTTTGCCTGATAATTTAAGATTTCGAAGGCGATCCTTAGCAACCTGTGGGATCGTTATATGTTTCCACTTTAAAAGGCCGCGGAGGTCATTTGTCGTTAAATCTACCGTTCCATCGAAAGTTGGACCACCTTGTCGTTGGGTAATAAATCCGAATAGCGCTAAATCTGAGTTACCGGGAAGAAGAGCAGAAAATTGGCTTAAGGTAATTTCCCTGTTAGCAAGGGATGCATTCAAAGTTGCATTCCGGATAGTAGCATTTTGGTGCGTCAGTGCCTCGATGAATAAATTAAAGCTGGCGTTCATTGCCTTTGGCAAAGATTGCAGACTAAATATTTCACTATTCTTTTTGAAAGAAGAAGGGAAGGGGGGTAAATCCGAACGGTTGGCAATTGCTGTTCCCGTTAATTTTCCCGTTTTAGAAGTTTGGAGTAAGTTGGGTGAAACTTTTAAAAGATCATCAAGATCGAGTTTTTTTAAAGACAACGTTACATTCGTATTGCTGGTACTGCCAAAGGTCACGTTTGCTGATCCTGATCCTTTGGTCTTTGCAAATTGTAATGTTAGGTCTTTTACTTCTAACTTATTTAGATCCAGAGCGATTTTGGCATTTGCGCTGAACGGTTTTGAAAACATTACAGGTAGTTCTGCAGTTCCTCCGATAGCCGATAAGAATTTATCTAGTTTGCTGCCGTTAACCGTGAATATACCTTTGATTTGAGGATTTTCTTGAATATTTGAGATAAATCCGTTGAAACTCGTTTTGACTGATCCTGGAATTATGTTGGTTGTTATATTAATTGGCAGGGTGCGTTCCTGCACAATTTGACCGACGGATACCGAGAAACTTAGTGGAATTTTTCTTACAACGGCCGTTCCTTCAGCATCTATCGGTCCATTTAATGATGCCAGTCGCAGACGACCGTTTAATTTGTCTATCGTCTCAATATGTCCGCTAGATATATTGCGGTAGTTAATGGTACCATTTTCAACTAAAAAATTATTTATTTGAATCTTAAAGCCCGCAATTACCAGTTTATTGTTGACAATTGAATTATTATTACCGGGTCGTTGTGGGCTGCCCACCGGCTCGTTATTAGTAATTGTTGTCTTATTTTTACTGTTTAGGCGGAAAGGTAAGTTGTCTTTGCTGCCACTCGCATTCTCTAGGTTAATGACAGGATTGCCAAGTTTTAGGTTGGTAACTTGAATGTTCTTGGTCAATAGGGGCGTTAATGCTAAATGAATTTCCAGTGATTCTAGAGATGCTATATCAGCATCCCTAGGACCCTTGGAATTTGCGATCCGAAGGTCCTTAATTGCAAGAATGGGAGAGGGTAAAATCGCAAATTTTATATCACCCTTTATTTCAAGTTCACGCCCGGTGAAGGACTTTGCATATGCCGTTAACTCATCTCGGTATTGGTTCCAATCAACAAAGTTAGGTGCAACAAATATGGCCGCTAAAAACACAGCAACCACTGACACCAAAGTTATGAGAATTGTTTTCAATACCGTTTGACCAATTTGTTTATACGCGCCTGTTACGTGGCAACCCTAACATCCGGGAAAACTAGAAATCTGTTATAGTTTAGTTAGTTCTAAGGTGCCATCCATTTGCGGACCCTGTCACTTAGGGATTGAAAACAGCGGCATCATTATAATGAGATTGTTATAATGGAAATGCCCAGATATCGTAAGTATCCAAGGATTACCATTTCACTTGCAGATATCGAAAAAAAAACCTGAAACTTCTCGTTCAATGTCAGACACTAAATGAACACTATCAGTTCCATGATATTTTTTCTGGCTAATCGAGGTATGGGTCGTGCCTTGCGTCATCGCGACTATGCCATGTACGCGGCAGCCGGATGGTTCTCCAATATTGGCCTGTGGGTTCAGAGAATAGCTGTTAGCTGGCTAACCTGGACGTATACTGGTTCGTGGACTTGGCTGGGAGTAATAGTATTTGCTGAGGGTTTTACCACAACAATTGTCATGCCAATCGCCGGCATTTACGCAGACCGATTGGACCGTCTTTCTATAGCTAGGATTAGTCAGTTGGGTTTGATGGCGGTCTCTGCTGTACTCGCAACACTTACATTTCTTGGATTGACAAATATATGGATTTTGCTGGGGCTGATGATTTTTTGCGGAGTTATTGAAGGTTTCTGGACGCCTGTACGTTTGTCTATTCCGCCGAACTTAGTTCCGCGAGAGGATCTCCCATCAGCGCTAGGAATCAGTGCCTCATTATTTAATCTCGCCAGTTTTGTAGGTCCGGCAATTGCAGGCATTATCATTGCCTATTTTGAGACTACGGATACTCAGTTCGGGTTCGCCTTTGCTTTCAATTCTGCAACTTTCTTGTCTTATTTGGTTGTTCTATTCGTTATCAAACTCCGTGAGGAAGAACGTTTAAGTCAAATAGAGGTTGGCTTCTTTGCTGAATTCAAAGCTGGTGTAAATTATGTGATCAAGACACCAGGCCTTCCATTGTTTTTGATGCTGATGATGTTTACTTCCCTTTGTATGCGCCCATTTCGCGAACTTTTTGCGGGTATTTCAGACGATGTTTTTGGTCAGGGAGCCGATGGGCTGGCTATACTTACAGGAGCGGCGGGTATTGGGGCTGTAGTGGGCGCACTGGTTATAGCTAACCTACCAAGTGTTAGGGGCATGGTTCGGCTAATATTTATTTTTTTAGTAATAGACGTCATTATTCAAATAACCTTTGCCTTCAGCCCGTCCTTTATATTTGCCGTAATCTGTGCCGCTGGAATGGGGTTCGCTGTCACAACAGCCGGTATTGGTGGCCAGGTACTAGTTCAGAGTGCTATTCGAGATGATATGCGGGGGCGGGTGATGAGCCTATGGGGAATTATAATGCGGGGGGGCGTCCCAACGGGGTCAATAATATTGGGATTTATCGTCAGTGTAGTAGGATTTCAAGCAGGATTACTTGTCATTACAGGTGTGTTTGTTTTTGTTTTGTTATTGGTCATTCCACGGAGCGGGCCTTTGATCGAAAGGATGGAGTTACCGCCGCCCGAGGATCTGAAATTACCAAACAGCTGACTTGAAATCCGCATAAAAATCAAGTCCTAAAGTACACCGATAAAGAAAGATTACTGGCCGTGTTAATCGGGAGAGAGGGTTTTGGTGAAATCAAAATTGAAATCAGCACCTGAAAACAAACCCAATATTATTTTTTCATCATTTGCGCGATCGGGTGCATCTGCCATAGATGTTATTCTGAAATCCCTTTTGACCACAATTGGTTATTACGTTCCACCTTTTGGTGTAAAGGCAAGTCC
>PTLH01000015.1 GCA_002938035.1 Alphaproteobacteria bacterium MarineAlpha3_Bin6 | reverse complement strand
GCATCGATGTAACTGGGATGAAGCATCAGTCGGCTTTGGATTGGAACCTGGTAAATAAGATCAAGTCTAAATCAACGATACCATTAATTCTAAAGGGTGTAGCCACAGAGGAAGATGCCCGCATGGCGGTTGAACACGAGATAGACGTGATTTATGTATCTAACCATGGTGGTCGACAACTAGATTTTGGCAGAGGTACACTCGATATATTACCGGAAATTATCGCAACGGTAGATGGTAAAGCGAAAGTTTTTGTTGACGGGGCCATTTGTAGAGGGACTGATATTTTAAAGGCAATGTGCCTGGGCGCAGATGCTGTCGGCATTGGAAGGCTCTGTGGTTACGGTCTCGCCGCTGGTGGCAAAGACGGAATAGTTAGAGTGCTTGAGCTACTGGAAGAAGAAATCATAAATGCCATGGCAAATTTAGGGGTCACAAATTTGGATCAGTTGACTCCGGAATTAGTATGCCGAGCGCCATCCGTTCACGAACCATCGGTTTTCAGCGCTTTCCATTTAGTCGATATCCCCAGCACCAAATATTAATCTCAGTTTCTATGTAGCTTTAATTGGAATATAATTTCACCTGATCTTGGCAGACTGTTAACACCGGTATGAAAATATTTTCTAACAGATACCTCACAATATCCATTCAACCGAACGAAGTTTTATATTACCGCAAACTAAGCTGCCAGACTTCTTCATTTTTAAATTTTTGAATTGTAATAAAAATGGTTGATTTAACGAACAAAGGCCCTTTGGGTTTTAATAAATTCAATGCTGTTGAAATGGCAACCAAGATAGCATCCGGAGAAACAACATCCGAAGCAATAGTTAGTGATTGTCTAGAGAGAATCAAAGTTCGTGATCCGGATATTGGTGCCTGGAAGTATATTGATCCCGCATATGTATTGGAACAGGCCAGAACTCTGGACAAAACACCCCATAAAGGCATGCTTCACGGCGTGCCCATAGGTATCAAAGATAATTTGGATACGGTCGATATGCCGACGGAATATGGAACAACAATTTATCCAGGTTTCCGTCCTAAAAAGGACACGTTGACGGTTGCTACCCTCAGGGCAGCTGGTGCAGTGATATTAGGAAAGACCGTCACTTCTGAATTTGCCGGTCCCTACCCTGGACCTACTTTAAATCCTCATGACACAAACCGTTCACCAGGAGTATCATCGATGGGCTCGGCGGCAGGTGTCGCCGATTATATGGTCCCACTAGCCAACGGCACCCAGACTGGTGGTTCCGTGATTAGACCCGCCGCACTGTGCGGAGTATACGGATATAAGGGAAGTTTTAACCATCTTGATGGTAGCGGAATTAAGCATCTTAAACCGTCTATTGATACACTAGGCCATTTTGCGAGATCGATAGACGATCTCGAATTAATGAGATGCGTGTTAACCGGCTCTAAATTTAAGACTTTAGGTTCTGAGAATAAAATTAAGCCCCGCATCGGTATCTGTAAAACTGATCAATGGCACGCGGCAAGTCTGGAAACAGTTAAAATGATTGATATTTGTCACACGGTCCTGACCGATGTTGGAGTCAGTATAACAGAGATTGACCTACCCGCTCCCTTCACAAAAGTTATGGAAAAGGCATTTGATGATATCCGATTGTGGGAATTGTTCATCGCCCATGAGGAGGAGATTAAGCATCATCTCCACGAGTTTAGTCCGTGGTTGCAGGGCGTGGTAAAACACGCCGAACAGTATACCGACCAAACCTACACGGAGGCCCTAGAAGAAGCAAAGGGTGCTAGGTCCATCTTAAGAGTCATATTCGAAAGTGTGGACGTACTTATCACACCAGGAGCCCTTGGAGAAGCTCCCACAAATCTTAAAGGTATGCCCGTCAACAACTTTAACAATTTGTGGACACTAATGTACGTCCCCTGCGTCAACCTGCCGGCATTCACGGGACCAAATAACCTACCCGTCGGTCTACAGATTGTGGGGCCTCAGGACCAGGATAAACGGACGCTAGAGGTGGCGCTGTGGGTAGATCAGATGATCGCCAAACATTTTGAAGCTTATCCAGTCCCCATATACCAGTAGTTTAGCTAATACCTGATACTTCCGGCATGACATGTTCTGCAAAGAGCTCGATTGAGCGGCTTGATTCTTCGAACGTCAAGTCTCCAAAAGCAAAACGACAAACAAAATAATTAATGCCGCTTTTCTCACATTGAGAAATAATTTCATCTCGAACCTGAACCGGCGTGCCGGCAATACCTTGGCCGGTTTCCTTGATGCCGTCGAAAGTTTCCGAGTAGTGGATACTTGGTACCTTTCCATGCATATCCCAAAGGGCGGTAAAACTTTTCCGCCAAATTGGATAGGCACGGCGGGCGGTTTCAAGTGCTACCTTCTCTGATTCCGCAATTACCAGATATCTAGCCATGCCAAGAAGTGGCAGTTGATCGGCAGCTCGACCACAAACGGCCCATTCCTTTTTATAATTTGTCGTAATTTCCAACACCTGCTCGATTGGTTGATTGGTGATCAGGTTCAGTCCGTTTTGGGCAGGCCAGGCCGTAGCAGTGGGATCTGCCAATCCATACCAAAGAGGAGGATAGGGTTTCTGAACCGGTGACAGCAAAATAGGCATCCCCCTGACCTTGAAGTGCTCACCCTCGTAGGTGAGCGTCTCATTGGAAAAGCCCTGTTTGATGAGATCAAAGGTTTCCTGGTATATGGCCCTACCTTCCTCGAACTCAAGACCGTAATAGCCAAGTTCTATGGGCGAGATGCCCCGGCCAATTCCCATTTCCAGACGTCCATTACTCATTTGATCAAGCATGCAAATTTCTTCCAATAGCCGGATGGGATGATATAGAGGAAGACAATATACAAGAGGACCAAACCTCAACCGTCTTGTCCGCTGGGCCATGCCAGAGAGGAACACATTGGGCGAGGGAGCCATGCCTAGGGGTGTGGCATGATGCTCTGCTATGTGGCAGGCGTGAATACCAATCTCCTCATAGAGTTCGGCGAGCTTCAGGCGGTTTTCATAAAATTCTGAGAGCGTCTCCGCCCCGCCAAAATCCATATGATCAAATATACCAAATTTCATAGTGTTTCTCCGCCGAATTAATTCATATGAATTTGACTTCCAAAAGGAAGGTTCGCCGAACTAAATCCCGGAAATATGGGCAAAGGTACAATTGCATTCCAGGTCTTGAGGCATCATCAAATAAGACCAATTGTCTCTTACTCCCAATACTTCAACTTGGCGAGCAATAGAATATTCACTATTCTTCTATTGCCAACGACAAACAAGGGCATCTAAATGAATGAAACAAGCGCATCAAACTTCTTAAGAGAAAATAACGCCAAGCATTACTGGCACCCAATGACAGATCCCAAGAGGTCGGCAGAGGACCCACCACTAATTATCACTAAAGGTGAAGGAGAATACATTTGGGACATCGATGGAAACAAGTACCTTGATGTCACCGGCGGGCTTTGGAACGTCAACGTCGGACACAATCGAACTGAGGTAAAACAAGCCATCATCGATCAGCTAGACAAAATTGCCTATTACAATACATTCATAAGTAGCGCCAACCCCCCCTCCATTGAGCTTTCTGCCAAACTAATTGAGATGCTGCAGCCGGAAGGAATGACAAAGGTCATGTTTGGTTCCGGCGGATCTGACGCTAATGAAACCGCTCTTAAGCTAGCCCGGCAATATTGGAAGGTGATGGACCACCCTGAAAAAACCAAATTTATATCTCTCAAGAATGCTTATCACGGGATGCAATTTGGCGCACTGTCCGCGAGTGGCGGAATTCTCTGGCGTAGAGCCTATGAACCATTGATGCCAGGTTTTTTTCAGGTTGATAATCCTGACACCTACCGAAATCCATGGACTAGTGATCCCTCTGAACTAGCTAATATCTGCGTAAATATTTTAGATAGAGAGATCCAACATCAAGGACCGGGAACAGTAGCGGCATTTATTGCAGAACCAGTCCAGGGAGCAGGCGGCATGATCATACCCCCTGACAACTATTGGCCGCTTCTTCGCGAGGTATGCGACAAACATGATATCCTTCTTATTGCCGATGAAGTGATCACCGGATTTGGGCGGACAGGATCCATGTTCGGTACTCGCGCTTGGGGCGTCAAAGCTGACATCATGAGCTTCGCTAAAGGTATCAACTCGGGCTATATTCCTTTGGGTGCTACGGCAGTTAATAAAAGAGTGGCGGAGGCATGGAAACGAGACCATCCCCTCGCTCCGATCATGCATGGATACACCTATTCAGGGCATCCTCTCGCCTGCGCTGCTGCAAATGCGAACCTAGAAATCGTGGAACGAGAAAATCTTCCTCAGAATGCCGCAAAAGTTGGCGGTTATTTTCTCGAACAATTAAAGACCCTTAAGGAAAAACATGCATCCATCGGAGATGTCAGAGGGAAAGGCCTTATGCTTGCCATTGAATTTGTAAAAGACCGGAAAACAAAGGAACCATTTTCCCCAACAGACCCCTACCCTGCCTTGATCGCTAAACACTGCCGTGACCATGGCGTGATGGTTCGAAATCAAGCCCATAGGATTATCCTTTCTCCGGCCCTAACGTTTAATACTTCTGAAGTGGATGAGGCAATCTCAGCTCTAAATGTGTCTCTTCAAGCAGGGTCTTAAAGGAGTAAGGAAACATTGAATAGACCGAATATCATAGTGATTATGACTGATAACCAACCGGCGGATTTGCTTGGTTGTTATGGTAATAAGGAGATCCATACCCCTCATCTCGATAAAATGGCCGAAAATGGTTTACTTTTCAAAAACGCGTATTGCCCCAATGCCATGTGTTCACCCTCTAGAGCATCTGTTTGGACGGGCCTTATGCCGTGCCAGCACGGCGTCCACACCTGGTTGGATGACCGACTGATGGATGACTGGCCCAATAATTGGAATGCTATTCAGGAGTTTAATACCCTTCCAGAAATCCTCAATAAAAATGGCTACGCGACCGCCATGATAGGTAAGTACCATCTGGGTAAGCTGGATATCGCACAGAACGGCATTGAACATTGGATTACAATGGCGCGGGGCCACACATTGGACTTCTACGGAAACCAAATGCGGGTAAACGAAGATACCTATAATTATGATGGACATTCTGTCGATTTTTTCACCGAAAAGGCAATCGAATATATCGGAGAACGTGCGGGTTCTCCTAAACAGCCGTTCCTTCTGATGCTCCCTTACAATGGTCCCTATGGTCATTGGCCCTCAATCAAGGGGCCGGCCAAGAACCAGTTCTGGCAATACTATACGCAAACACCCATGAACTCGGTGCCTCGAGAAGGAATTAACACAAAAGCCATACAACTTTATGATCTGCAAAAGAACTTGAGTGGGCCGGGAGGACCGGATTTCAGCTCACTCTTACAAATACCCAACGATCTAACTTCTTTGCGAAACTACTATTCTCAGATGAGCCTGATCGATCACGGCATCGGACAGGTCATGGAGGCCCTAAAACAAAACGGCCTTAACGAAAATACCCTCATTATTTTTACGGCAGACCATGGCTTTTCACTAGGCCATCACGGATTTTGGGGTCACGGTCAGGCTACATGGCCTTCAAACGCCTTTCGTATTGCCTACAATATTCCGCTTTTAATGTGGGCACCCCATATTATCAAACCGGGACAGGTAAGTAATGCGTTTGTCAGTAGCACTGACCTCTATGCCACCCTTCTGGGACTCCTAGAACTTGCGGATAAAACTGAGATGGATAATCTTCCATCGAGAGACTTTTCGAACCTCCTTACCGAAGATAGTTGTAATTGGAACGATGAAGTTTACATCGAGCAGGAAGAAACCCGTGCTATCCGCACGCCTGAGTGGTCCTACGCTAAACGATTTAAAGGCAGCCAAACTTACACCTTGGAAGACGAACTATATGACCTGACAATAGACCCCGACGAGCGAATAAATGTGGCTGGCCAAGCAGAGACCTCTAAGACAGAACATGAACTCTCTACTAGATTAAATGATTTTTTTAGTACCTACGCCGACCCACGGTTTGATCTTTGGAATGGTGGCACTGTAAAATCTAACACCTCTCGCCCGTGGCTCTGGAAAGATGCATGGGGAAGTAAATGGCAACCAGTGACTTGATAATATTTTATGCCCAACAAAGTGGAACCATAAAATGATTGGCAACCTCCCCAAACCGATTACAAAAGAGCGGATTGTGGAGTATGAAAAAAATGGTGTCGTTTGTGTTCGCGGCCAGTTCAATCGGGATTGGACATCGAGAATGTTAGCTGCCGGGGTTCGTCATATGGATACCCCTTCCGGGAACAGAAGGGTACAAGACGACGACCAAGGGTCTGGCCGCTTTGTAACCGGAACGCACATGTCACGATATAATGAAGAATTTATGGATTTCGCTTTAAATTCACCGGCAGCCCATATTGCGGCTAAAATGATGCGCCTGGATCAAGTTCGTTTCTTCTACGACCAGCTATTCATAAAAGAACCTGGCACACAGGCGCCCACTGCATGGCACCATGATCTGCCTTTCTGGCCCTTTGATGGCAACCATATCGCCTCTGTCTGGATTGCGTGTACTCCAGTTTCCACGGAAACGAGCGGTCTAGTCTATGTCGCCGGTTCGCATAAATGGAAGAAAATGTATAGGCCCGTGCCTGCAGTTCCCATTGAAGACTTCATGTCAGAAGAGGTAAAGAAATTTGAAGAATGTCCCATGTTTCACAAAGAGTTTAACAATCCAGAATACAAATTTCTTTCGTGGGAAATGGAAGTTGGTGACGCCCTGGTGCACCACCCGTTAACCGTACACGGTTCCGGAAAAAACAGTTCCGGTTCTCAACGGCGGGTCGCGTTGTCACTTCGGTATTTTGGAGGAGATGCAGTCTGGCACGGGCCACGGACACGCTTTGCTGTTCCAGGTACGGAAGATGAAAGTATCTTCGAGCGTGGCAAAATGCCAATCAATGACGAAATATTTCCTATTGTCACAGAAACCCATTAGGTAGCAAGACGATTATGGGTAGATTAATTTCACTATTGGCCATTTCCTTTAAGTTTACCTCGGAATGGTCAATCCACGTGGCTTTCCGGACCCTTAAGTACTAAATATCAGCCGGTAAGGACTAAATCGGAATTCGGTATAAAAATGAGTATGATCGATTGACCTAGTTCCCAAAAAGCCTAATGCAAAACTTTCATTTGTTAACCTAAACTATGTTGAGCCAATATTTTTTAATGGTTGTTCTTTGGACAAGAATTTCCTCAATTAGTAACTAATTTACCATCTTGCATATCACTAGTTTGATCTCCAACAAGCAAGGGTCCGTCGCGGCTATTTTCTACTAGTAAATCCGAACCGTTGCATTGTGGGCATGTTGTGTGCTTACCAAAGTCCTTACTGGCTCTAACGTGAGCCATTGGGTGAAACACCATTCCATTCTCACAATCTGGGCAAATCATCTCCAACCTCCCCCTTCATTATTTGATATCTCAACCCTGAGTTCATACAGCCTACTGTGGGGATTGCTGATCAACCTTCCCACAGCCTCAAATGAACAACTCAACTAGATTATAAGTATGGTGATTGAAACTTATCGAATAGTAAAGATTACTTGTGCACCATTTAATATTGGACCAGCGGTTAAATATTACAATTTATTTGCCAATCCCTTTCATCTTCTCGAAGATCCAAATTCTGCCCAAACCTAACAGGCCCACCATCAAACTCAAATATTCGGCAACATCAGATCTCGGGGACGAGGAGCGTTAAAAATCATCCTCTGAAAACTAAGGAAAACTGTACAGTAGAGAGGTGGTGCGGACGGCGGGACTTGAACCCGCATGACCTTACGGTCAACAGATTTTAAGTCTGTCGTGTATACCAATTCCACCACGTCCGCAAAATTTGTGTATGTATAGAATTTTTATAATTTGCCCCATCCTTCGGCAGTCACCAATATACCCAAGGCTAGTAATCGTCCGGACTTATTTCGTCTTCTGGGGTAACCAAATCCTGATCTATTGGTTCACCGCCAAGTTCAATAATCATCGATTTAATTTCATTAACGACTTGTTCCAATTCGTTCCCGTCAACTCCTCGGGAAACAAGAGTGCAACCAAATTTACCCGATCGCATGAAAGGATAACTTCCAACATCAACATTCGGATGGCGAGTCTGAATTTCTTCCAGGCCCTTGGCAACGGCTCCTTCGGGGAGGTAACAGGCAACAGATTGGGAAAGAACTTTTTTTCCGCTCATTAAGCTTCCAGCAAAACCATCAAACATCGATCTCATGATTGACGGAACACCGGCCATCACATAGACATTTTGCATCCGGAAACCCGGCGCTTTGCTAACTGGATTGTAGATCAACTGCGCTCCGACGGGAACTTCAGCCATTTTTAATCTTGCTTCATTTAAATTCTCTTTTTTTATAAAAGTCTCTAATAGTTCAACCGCCTCCTTCCGGCGTTCTATTGCAACATTGAATGCTTTGGCAACGCAGGTCGCGGTAATATCATCATGGGTCGGACCTATGCCACCCGTTGTAAAAACATAATGGTATTTTATCCGACATTCGTTGATAGCATCTACAATCACATCTTCGACATCTGGAAGAACACGGGCTTCTGCTAAAAGAATGCCTATTTCAGTGCATCGGTTTGCTATCCAATTTAGATTAGCGTCTTTGGTACGACCAGAAAGGACCTCATTCCCAATAACCAAGGCACAAGCCGTCACTTTTTCTAAATCTGACATTAAAATTCCGGTTAAGGTGTTCCAAATATTCTATGAATGGCGGAATTGGCGGGTGTTGGCAAGTCCCTGACCTAACTCTCCATCACACAAGTATCGTTACGAGAATACCAGATATTCAAGTGGGACAAACTAACTTGTAACCTTCCCCACAAGTATCCCGGGTAGTTAACAAAAACGATCATCTTTAAAAATTGATCTAAGAAAATAGTCCAAGATACGCGGGTATCCTGAATTGATAAAATCCTTATTAGTAAATGGCTGTAGCAGCTTTACTAGTATGAACTAACAAAATCAGATTACAGAAAATCCTGCAACAAAGACACCAAATTATTATCTGCAGGTGGCATGGCATAATCTCCCAGCCGCATGGGTCTTACCCATCTAATCTCTTGCCCCTCCTTTGGCTCAGGAACCCCCTTCCAGACGCGACAAACAAATAGAGGCATCAAGAGATGAAAATCAGTGTAAGCGTGCGAAGCGAACGATAGCGCCGCAAGGCAGCTTTCTGCAATATCTAAACCGAGTTCTTCCTTAAGTTCTCGTATCAGGGCGTCTTCAGGTGTCTCTTTTTCCTCAACTTTTCCGCCGGGAAATTCCCAAAGTCCCGCCATGGTTTTGCCTTCGGGACGTTTTGATATTAATACCCGACCATCGGCGTCAATTAAAGCAACTGCAGACACTAATACTGACGGAAGCGAAACCTGCCTCCGCCGTATTTCCACATCTAGGCATTGTGGATCAGGACCTATAATCGGCATTTATAGAAATGTATCCATGTGTAAGATCGCAGGTCCATACAGTGGCTAAACCTGTTCCCACGCCCACATCTACTTCAATTAGGATTTCCTGTCCTTTCATATGGGCGTGGACGGGTAGTTCGTCGTAACCAGGCACGACGCAGCCAAGTTTAGCTATCTGGATACCACCAATCGTGAGAGCTAGTTTGTCCCGATCTATACGCTCGCCCGACTTCCCAACAGCCATGACAATGCGTCCCCAATTAGCGTCTTCTCCAGCGATAGCAGTCTTGACCAGTGGTGAATTTGCAATTACCAGACCTATAACCCTTGCCGCCGCATCGCTCTCTGCACCCGATATTCCTATCTCTACAAATTTTGTAGCCCCTTCCCCATCTCGAACGACCTGATGTGCAAGGTCAAGCATTACATCTTGAAAAGCATTCCGAAAAGATAGCAACTCTCTGGATTTTATTGAATAACTCTGCTCATTTTTTGCCAATCCACTTGCAAAAGCTAAGACTGCATCATTAGTGGACGTATCTGAATCAACCGTAATGGAGTTAAAGGTTTCTTCTGCAGATTCCGCCAGAAGCCTTTGAAGTTCTAATTTTGCAATCGCGGCATCTGTAAAAATGAAAGCAAGCATCGTTGCCATGTCCGGAGAAATCATTCCGGATCCTTTTGCGATTCCCGATATTGTAACACTTGTACCGTTGATTTCCGCAGTACGAGTGGCGCCTTTTGGGTAGGTATCCGTGGTACAGATTGTTACTGCAGCTTCATGCCAGTTTGAACCCATTTGGCCATGTAAACTTGGAAGAATTTTTGTAATACGTTCAACTGGTAACGGCTCTCCAATGACCCCGGTTTGCGCAATGTAAATCTGATTCGTCTTGCAGCCAATCAGGTTTGCCGCCTTTTCAGATATAGCTTTGACGGCAGCTATACCAGCGCCACCCGTAAACGCATTTGCATTGCCGGAATTAACCACAAGTCCCCTGACCTCATTTTCAGATAAGATATTTCTACACCAGTCAACAGCCGCTCCCGCGGTCCTGGATTTGGTAAATACGCCTGCAGCGACGCTTCCGGGAACAAGTTCGACCAACAAAACGTCGCTTTGGTTTGTTGTTTTGATATTACCTGACCCGGACGCCAACGTTACACCAGAAACTTTAGGAAGGTCAGGAAATTTTTTAGACGCCAAAGAAGAAACTTTGCTCATGCGGGCCCATCAATTACAGACATATTTGTATTTCCTTTTAGCGAGATAAGGACGCACCGTCCAGATAAACGGCGTACAAACGGATTATCTAAGTGTTATTCTTGTTTCTGGATTATTAACGGGCCTAACATATGGTATATACTTCCGTATTTCGTTTGATAACAATATAGAAATTTATAAGATCTTATAGTCCCAACCACTGGAATTATTAACGAAAAACAGTACCTGGCTTTATAAAGATCCAAATTATTGAAATTTTCTGATACTTAACATGAACTTTAATTGTTTGAACCTGTGCCTTCTCTCACCATCTTCGCTAGGAAGAGTTCTTCGTAAAAAAGGCAGATCATGCCTTCTTGGGATCGTTGACAGAGCGTTATTCCGGTTCTATCTCTCTGAATGACAAGGAAAAACTCATCTCTTAATATATTTTTGTAGAGACTATCGAGGAATCAGAATGTTTGATGCCATTGCACGGCGTGTATTGGGGTCGGCCAACGACCGATACGTCCGCGGGCTCTCAAGGGTTGTAGACCAAATCAACGCGTTGGAAACGCAGGTTGAACGTCTAAGTGATGAAGGGCTTGCAGCTCTTACCCCCACTTTGAAGAATCGTCTAGCAGATGGTGAAACGTTAGATGACCTATTGCCAGAAGCATTTGCAACAGTGCGTGAGGCGGCTAAGCGCGCCCTCGGAGAAAGACCTTTTGACGTGCAATTAATGGGAGGCATGGTTCTACATCGAGGTATGATTGCCGAAATGAAGACAGGTGAAGGCAAGACACTTTGCAGTACTATGCCAGTATATCTCAATTCACTTCATGAAAAAGGCGTCCATATAGTCACAGTGAATGACTATCTTGCTAAACGCGATGCGGAGTGGATGGGGAAAATTTATGGTCTTTTGGGGCTCTCAGTCGGATGCATCTCCCCTGGATTGAGCGACGCGGAACGGCGTACTGCTTATGATGCAGACGTGACTTACGGGACCAACAGTGAATTTGGTTTCGATTACCTTCGTGACAACATGAAATTTACTCTCGAGGAAATGGTTCAGCGTCCATTTAACTTCGCTATTGTCGACGAAGTCGATTCCATTTTAATTGACGAAGCGCGCACCCCATTGATCATTTCTGGCCAGGTAGAGGATTCCTCGGAACTTTACCAGAAAGTTAATGAAATTATACCGGAGCTTACGGAAACAGATTATGAAAAGGACGAAAAGACAAAATCTGTAACCCTAACGGAAGTGGGCAACGAAACCGTAGAGCACCTTCTAAAGGAAGCCGGGCTATTGAGTGACGGAAGCCTCTATGAAATTTCCAATATTTCGTTGGTTCATCATATAAACCAAGCTCTTCGGGCACATAAATTATTTGAGCGAGACACAGATTACATTGTTAAAGACAATCACGTCATTATCGTTGACGAGTTTACTGGCCGTATGATGGAAGGTCGTCGATATTCCGAAGGCCTACACCAGGCTCTGGAAGCCAAAGAACAAGTTCACATCGAACATGAAAACCAAACACTAGCATCTATTACGTATCAAAACTATTTCCGGATGTACCCCAAACTTGCTGGGATGACCGGAACCGCAATGACGGAAGCCGGAGAGTTTTCAGAAATTTACAAATTGGAAGTTGCCGAAATTCCTACCAATCTAACTTGCATTCGTGCCGATCAAGATGATGAAGTCTATCGTACCACTGCAGAAAAAAATGAAGCCATTGTAAAGTTAGTAGAGGATTGCCAGAAACGAGGCCAGCCTGTTCTAGTCGGCACGGTTAGCATTGAAAAGTCTGAGCTGATTTCCGCACTGTTCAAGAAACAAAATATTCCACACCAGGTTTTGAATGCCCGTTACCATGAGCAGGAAGCAAATATTATAGCACAAGCGGGTGCACCGGGCACGATTACTATTGCCACAAATATGGCAGGACGGGGCACAGATATCCAATTGGGTGGAAATTTGGATATGCTTGCCCGCCAAAAATCCGAACAAACAAAAGATGCACTCGAGATTGCGGAAATCAACGCGTCGGTTAAGGCCGAAGTTGGGAAGGCACGCACCGAATCACTTAGTGGTGGTGGGCTTTTTGTGGTAGGTACCGAACGGCACGAAAGTCGACGAGTTGATAACCAGCTTAGGGGGAGATCTGGCCGACAAGGGGATCCCGGTGCCTCAAGGTTTTTTCTGTCCTTGGAAGATGACCTAATGCGAATTTTTGGTTCAGAGCGTATGGATGGCATGCTCCAAAAGCTCGGTCTCGAAGAAGGCGAAGCCATCGTCCACCGATGGATAAATAAAGCATTGGAAAAAGCCCAACAAAAGGTAGAGGCCCGTAATTTTGATATCCGAAAAAACCTCTTGAAGTTTGATGATGTCATGAACGACCAGCGCAAGGTTATTTATGAGCAACGCCGCGATCTTATGGATTTAAATGATGTTTCAGACACAATTATAGATGTGCGCAGCAATGTTATTGATTTAATGGTCTCCCGGTGTATGCCAGAAAAATCTTATGCCGAACAATGGGAAATGGGGTCCCTGCATGAGGAGGTACTCAGGGTATTTGGACTTGATCTTCCATTGTCGGACTGGGCTAAGGAAGAAGGCGTAGCCGATGTCGAAATTCGTGAACGTATCATCGATGCCACAACGAAAAAGATGGCAGAAAAAGCAGCGAGCTGGGGTCCAGAGGTCATGCGGGACTTGGAAAAAAGCTTGCTCTTGCAAGTGCTAGATCAAGTGTGGAAGGAACACCTTCTAGCTCTTGATCACCTACGCCAAGGGATAGGCCTCCGGGCTTATGGTCAGAAGGACCCTCTTAACGAATATAAATCCGAGGCATTTGAAATGTTTAACCAAATGTTGGCTGAGCTTGACGATCGTATCACGATGATTTTAAGCCACATGGAAGTTCAATTAACTGATGTGGATGATATTGACCTTTATGACAGACCGGATCCCAATACATATAAAATGTATCGTGATCCTGATTTCGTGGATATGGGAGATGAAGGAACAATATTTATGGAAGGCAATCAAAATAGAACACGCTCAAATGCCATCCATACCAGTCCACTAACACTGCGGCAGGCTGCAGATGAAATTGATCCTGAGGATCCTAGTACCTGGGGAAAAGTGGGCAGAAACGCAACGTGTCCATGTGGCTCCGGAAAAAAGTTCAAACACTGTCACGGCTCCAACAAATGAATTTGAACCAGAACTAGGGAATAGAACAAAGAACAAATAGTTACTGAAATTTTATAGTAATCTGCGATCTAAATCCTATTCAAAGAAGACAGCCACGTTCCAACATGTGTTGACATCGGATCTTTGGCTATTTTTCACTACTTCTTTTAATTTATGTTCTAATACAAAATAGAACATCCGAGGTATAAAGCATCGACTTACACAATGTAATTTATAGGTTCCCAATAGTAACGAGACTTATTCATTCTGTTGATGCCAAGTCGTGATGGGCGAGTGGATGGTTGTGTTCAACCAGACCTTTTAACCGTTCTTCAAGAACATGAGTATATATTTCCGTTGTAGAAATATCAGCGTGTCCTAATAATTGTTGTAACGTGCGAAGGTCTGCACCATTAGCCAGCATGTGACTGGCAAATGAGTGACGGAGTATATGGGGTGAGACCCGGGATTGATCTATCCCAGCGGCTTCAGCAAGTTCTTTCAGTAAGTTTGAAAATTGGGCCCTGGTAAGATGTCCTTTTAGCCCTCGAGAGGGAAAAAGGAATGGAGATGCCATCCGCGCTTCCAACGACCCCTTATACTTATCTAGATACGCAGCAACCGCTTCCCGCGCAGGGTCACCTAGTGGAACAATACGCTCTTTATCTCCCTTACCGCGAACGATTATGATTTGACCGTCTCGTGAAATAGCATCTGTCCGTAAACTCACCAATTCTGAGACACGAAGCCCTGTTGCATAGAGTATTTCCATTAATGTAGTAAGAAGCAAATCATTATGGATATCTCGTGTTCGGGCTGCAGAAAGCAGCTTCCCCACTTCCTGTTTATTAAGAACTTTAGGCAACACCCGCCCCTTTTTAGGTGAACTAATATGCTGGGTAGGATCATAATCTTTCAGCCCCTCTGCAAAAAGAAATGCAAAAAATTGCCGCAGAACTGACAGGTGACGTGCCCTCGTGGTTGCTGCTCTTCTCTCGTCATATAATTTAGACAGATACTGTTTAATTCTCTTCGTATCAGCATCCTCAATCTTTTCGCGCCTTCGTTGCATGAAAAGAACAAAATTATCTAGATCTCTATTATATGCCTCAATAGTGTTAGCAGAAGCACCCCTCTCAGCCGCCATCATCTCAAGAAATATCTCGACATGGCGAGAAAATGGTGCCTTTTGTGTTTCGCCCTTTCGAATCTTGGTTTTTGCAGACACCCCTCTTATAGACCAGAGGCGATCGCCGCTTCCAGAGCGAGGGCACGCGCTTCTTTTTCCATTCCTATCTTTCGCAAACTGATGAGTACTTTACGCAATACGATTGGATTTGCTTGCAATGGACCCGCCTGACCAATTGCGAGCAGTGATAAAAGAACCGTTTCACCAATCCTTGAACCAGATGCTGCTTTTTCCAAAGATCTCCAAATAGCAGGCTGGGGCATAACAGTTGAAGTTTGCATCGGCCCCTCCATAATTATCTCCCACTGGTCATTGGGTACTTCTTCACCAAGCCCATCTAGTAGGCAATAAACAAGGGTCGCCATGTTATAGGATAAATCGGGTTCATCAGAATTCTTTGCATACACTTGGTTTATGGCAACCCACCAATCAGCGAGCATCTTAGGTTGCCAGTCCTCATCTTTGATAGTTCCCGCTAGTTTAGCCAAAGGGAGAATTTCTTTTTGTATTTTGGATGCCTCCACATTTAACATTGCACTCGATCTTAGTATACTAAACCAAGGTGCTGTAGACTCGATGTCACCCGCAGTTAGCAAGGCCCTAATGGCCTCAGGGATGAACCAAATGAAATCATGCGTCGGGGTAATACCTTTCAAAATTGGAGAGAACACCCTTGCCATAGATTGGTAACGCCCGGCTTCTCGGGCATCTTTAAAAGCCCTAGAAAGAAGTTCTACAGTTGCTGTCGGAACACCCTCAACCAATGCCTTTCGATATTGGCGTGCACGGCTTAGCGGACTTCTTTTAGAATCGCCGGTAGTGACTGGATTTTCTAAAGCACTATCAGAGATTGTTACACCGGCATAAAGTTGACGTAATACTTCGGTATTTAGCGCCCCCATAGATTCGGCACGTTCCGCCGCGTCTAGACGCAGTTCTGGTCGAGCGTTTGGACTGGTAGCAATTGTCCGTAAAATTGCCGGGTTGTTTGAAGATGTTACATCTGCCGGCAAATCTGCGTTAGCGGCCCGCACCATGGCGAAATATAGTGGTTCGGGATCAATCAAACTTGCAACATGATATTTTTCGAAACCTGACAATTGATTAAGGAGACCGTGAAAAACTTGATCGTTATCACCCGTCTCTCGTAACAATGACGCTCCGAGAGAAGCCTTGTCAATTTCACCTGCAAGAGATTGGCAGAATATGTGAGCTTTCTGCCAATAAGCTGTATTGACAGCTCTAATTTGACTAGCAACTAATGAACAAACACGAGCATTGTCGTTACGCATGAAGAGGGTGTCGACCTCATTCCGTAACAAACGGCGGCTATGAGCAGCGATCGGTATTTGTTTGATCAACTCTGCAGCTGCAGGAATATCACCCATATTAGTTAACAGTTCAACGCGGGTACCAATCAGGTCACTGGACTTTGTGTCAATCAATTCTCCTTCTGGAGCCTTAGCGCTGCTGAGTAATAGCCTACGCATCAAATCACGCATGGCTCTAGATTTGGATCCTACGGGAAGCTTGGGTAGTAACCTTTCGACTTTACTGCGACTTACGTCTTTCCACATATTGATTCCAAACCCTCCCTGCTCCGCATTCAGAGTTCCTAGTGAATCTGGAGCTATCGTCTTTAATTCCTCTACATTCACGTGAGAGCGGGTCAGACTATTTGATGTTGGGATCTGCCTTTGTCGTGTGCTTAAAGGCAAAGATGGTTTTGGGGAAGTAATTGTCAGTGGCTTGGGTTGGGCGAGAACAGTCGGTAAAGGCATCGCAGGATTCAGGACAAAGGGCACAGTTGTTTTATTTCTTTCCTGAATTGTCTGTGCCATTTTCTGGCTTAGGTTGGTCGTCTGGGCTAACGCAAAGCCGGCAAATAGGGAGGAAGAAGCTCCTAAAAACATCAGGCAGAACTTAATGGCGCGAAAATTGAGGAAGTATGGAGGGTGGGCCTCCCTACTTTGAAAAGCGATCATTGTTTATGATCCTTTCAACCGTATCGGCTGGGGCAGGTAAATCCCACACCAAGAAATAAATAGTTGCGCCCGCAAGTATAAGCACCAAAGTCATTACAACGATTCTAGTCACAATCTTCATTATTAATTGTCAATCTCCAAAGATACGCGTTTGTTTAATTCCCTACCAGCGGCTTGTACAACATTCCTAGTAGCATCGAAAAGGATTATGCTAACAATGAACTGTGTCGATTGTTAGACCGCCAGAATAACTCTAACCTTCTAAACTAATTAGATTATAATTGTCAGGTATGTAATTAATAGTTTTTAAACGTCAAATTTATCGAAGAAAATAACAGATATTATGATTTTACAAAATTCCAACTCAAAAAAAATTACCGAGGGGCGATTTATCGTATTAGTTGGCCTAATGGGAGCTGGTAAAACAACTTTAGGCCGGCGAATAGCTCCGGAATTGGGTTTGCCATTTATCGATTCAGATTCGGAGGTTGAGAAAGCCGCAGGCTGCACGATCGGAGAAATCTTTAAAAACTCCGGCGAAAAAATATTTCGTGATGTTGAAAGACGTGTGATGTTAAGGTTGTTAAGTCAAAGCCCGGCCGTCATAGGATCGGGTGGCGGTTCTTTTATGGATGTTGATACACGTAATCTTATACGGGAAAAAGGAACATCGATATGGCTCCGTGCCGATTTAGAATTGCTCTATCGCAGAGCCAGGCGTCGCACACACCGGCCTTTACTGAACAATGATGATCCGAGAAATACATTGATGGGTTTAATGAAGGAAAGGCATGCCGTTTACCAAAAAGCAGACCTCATTTTTGATGTAACAGAAGAACCCCCTGATAAAATGGCAATAAAATTAGTCGAAACTTTAATCAATTACGGAATTAAGAATAAAAAGGTGGCACCTGCCGAATGAGTGCTCATGAGACTCTTAGGGTGGAATTGGGAAAACGGAGTTATGAAATCCAAGTTGGAAATGGGCTCCTACCCTCTGCTGGTGAAAGGATCAAACCTTATCTCATGCAAGATCGTGCAATAATAATCACGGATGAAAATGTTGCTAAATTGCATTTAAACGTTTTGAAAAACTCACTTGTTGCGGCTAACATTAAGTGTCATGAAATCGTTTTACCTGCGGGAGAGCAAACAAAAGATTTTAACTTTCTCCAAAATTTAGTTAGCCAGCTTCTAGAGCTAAATGTTGAGCGGGGCACTACTTTGTTGGCGTTAGGAGGCGGTGTTACAGGAGACCTAACGGGCTTCACGGCGGCTATTTTACTTCGTGGGATCGATTTTATTCAAATCCCAACAACGCTCCTTTCCCAAGTAGATAGCTCTGTCGGCGGGAAAACGGGCATCAACACTCGCCACGGCAAAAATCTTGTAGGAGCTTTTTATCAACCAAAATTGGTATTATCGGATATAGACAGTTTGGATACATTGGCAAAAAGGGAAATCCTCGCCGGGTATGCTGAAATTGCAAAATATGGCCTTATTAATAACGCTAAATTCTTTGAATGGCTGGAAGAAAATGGGGCAGCACTATGCGAAGGGAATAGAGAACTTCGTAGGCAAGCTGTTATAATTAGCTGTCAAACCAAAGCTAATATCGTGTCAACAGATGAAAGAGAAACTGGAGATAGAGCACTTTTGAATCTTGGGCACACGTTTGGTCACGCACTAGAGGCCGAAGCGGGTTTTTCCAACCGTCTTTTACATGGAGAAGCCGTTGCTATTGGAATTAGCTTGGCCTTTGATGTTTCTTTAGCCCTTGGGTTTTGCGCTCGTGAGGACGTTAAAAGAGTTCGAGCCCATTATAAATCGGTTGGACTTCCTTCCCACCCGAAAGATATTTTCGGGATGAATTGGGAAATACCTTCTTTAATGAGACACATGAAGAACGATAAAAAGGTTAAAAATGGACACATAAGACTTGTCTTGGCCCGAGGCATTGGCCAGGCATTTGTTACAGATGCAATTGCTATGGAAAATGTTCGCGATACTCTCGAACGTATTACTCACAGCTAAAATCTTTGTGAGCATAGTTCAAACATTTACTTTGGAATAACAAACCAGATTGGCTTTCTGCAATGATTGAAACCTCTTTATTATTAACGCTCGGTACTATTTTTGTATTACTAATTTTATCAGCTTTTTTCTCTGGTACAGAAACCGCACTTACCGGTTCTTCCAAGCATGTAATGCACCAGTTGGAAAAAACCGGCAATTCGCAAGCTAAATTAGTTAACAGGCTTCATGAACAAAAAGCACGGTTGATCGGTACTATTCTAATCAGCAACAACCTCGTAAATATTTTAGCGTCAGCCTTGGCGACGAGCCTATTGATTACGGCCTATGGCGAGGCAGGTGTTGCGTACGCTACGATTATCATGACAATTCTGGTTGTCCTGTTTGCAGAAATTCTTCCAAAGACCTACGCACTTCAAAACACCGATCGCGTCGCCCTTAAAGTTGCACCCTTTATACGCCCAATAATTTTTCTGTTTTCACCATTTACCAGAGCAACATCATTTATCACCCGCATTACTTTTCTGGTGTTCGGAATTAAACTGCATAACAAGAATGGTTTTGTCAGCCGAACAGAAGAACTTCGCGGTGCAATCGAATTACATAAGGGGGAACATGAAACCGTAAAGCGTGAACGTGCCATGTTGAGGAGCGTCTTGGATTTGGCAGAGGTTGAAGTCGGTGCAATCATGATCCATAGAAAAACCGTTACAATGATTAATGCTGATGACCCATCAGAAGACATCGTTTCACAGGTGCTAG
The DNA here is from genome assembly GCA_002938035.1 of Alphaproteobacteria bacterium MarineAlpha3_Bin6. GTDB lineage: Bacteria > Pseudomonadota > Alphaproteobacteria > Rhodospirillales > UBA2165. Next base: position 9,069 of record PTLH01000015.1, on the reverse strand, counting down.
CTTGTCCCTACACCCGACTGCCACTTTGGCGAGAAGATCCGGACAACATAATCGGGATATTACATGCGAAAGAGCTGTTACGCGCCCTTCAAGAAAAGCCGGGGAAAACAACAGAACTTAATATACCTAATCTATCTTCCGACCCTTGGTTTATTCCCGAAACCACGCACTTGCTTGATCAACTCCAAGCTTTTCGTGAACGTCACGAACACTTTGCACTAGTTGTCGATGAATATGGCAGCTTAATGGGAGTGGTAACACTCGAAGACATACTTGAAGAGATCGTTGGTGATATTTCGGACGAACATGATATCAGTGCATCTGGTCTACGGAGGCAGGCAGACGGTACTTTTATCGTTGAAGGGAAATTCACTATCCGTGATCTCAACCGGCAACTCGATTGGAACCTCCCCGATGAGGAGGCTGCCACCGTCGCCGGTCTTATATTGCATGAATCTCGAAGAATACCGGAAGTGGGTCAAACCTTCCTATTCTATGGTGTCCGCTTCGAGGTGTTACGCCGCCAGCGTAACCAGATTACTGCGGTTCGTGTTGCTCAGCAGAAAAATTAGTAATAATTAATACTCCAAAAACGAAGAAATACAGCGCACAAACTTTAATACCTAAGTGTCTGTTCTATATAGATAAAATAATGGAGTGGGGCCACTTATTCTTTTTTTTTTTAATGAGGCTACAATTTGGTGAGAAAAACGGCTAAAGTAGTCGGGTCTTTAATTTGATCTTCCAACCCTTAGAGAAGCAAATACCGTGGCCCAAAAAATTATACCAGATGTGATAAGTAACCAAAAGCTACAAAGACTCGACCCTGATGCCAGTGTTAAAGCTGCTGCCAGTCTTATGGGGTCAAACCGGATTAGCGCTATATTGGTATTAAAAAATGATCGTCTAATTGGAATTGTGACCGAGCGCGATATGACAGCCAAAGTTTTAGCCAATGGTCTTGACCCTGAAGCAACCAAGATTTCGGAGGTAATGACCCCAAATCCAGACTGCCTATCTCCAAATGACTCACCAAATAGTGCGCTGCAAATTATGAGTGAAAGAGGTTATCGGCACCTTCCAGTGTTGGATGGAGAGGAGGTAGTTGGAATGGTCTCCATTCGCGATTTATATGCCTACGTAAAAAGTAACCTTGAAGAAGATGTCCGACAAAGGGATGCTTTCATGTTTGAGAGCGGGTACGGAGCAGGCAACTAGTATCGTTTGTGGTTAATTTAAACATTTGTTCCGAATTTCTTAATCCATCAAAAAAAGGATAATTGACGTTTGACACGGTAGAGCCTATACCGTCCCGCCGGAAATTAAATTTCTGACCGCTTGGAGAAAAGTATGACCGTGTCGCCATCTGTGAGCCGAAAACAACTTCATACTCGAGAAATTAAATGCATTGGCTATGAACGTGATGACGGTTTATGGGATATCGAAGGTAGAATTACAGATACCAAGACTTATAGCTACGACAATGAAGATCGTGGCATAGTTATTAGTGGATCCCCAGTACACGATATGACTATTCGCCTCACCATTGATGAAGATTTACTCGTCCATGAAGCCGAGGCACACACTCTATCATCCCCATTTAATATTTGTCCTAACATAGCGAACTCCGTAGAGAAACTAAGGGGGCTTAAAATTAGTTCAGGGTGGAGAAAATCGGTTCGAGATAAAATTGGTGGTACTAATGGCTGTACCCATATTACTCAGCTTCTTATTGGTCCTCTCGCTACAACGGCCTACCAAACTATCGTGCCTCTCAAAAGGCATCCTCATAAAAACAAGAACCCGAGCCGACGGCCTTCGATTATAGATACCTGCTATGGTTGGTCGGCGAAAGGGCCGATAGTTAAACGATTTTGGCCCCAATACTACAAAGAAACAGAATAAATCTAACATTCCGGATACTAGGGTTTACAGCACCTCAGCAGGTTCTTTACCATCGAAAACAATGGTTTGTAGACTGTAATTCTTCTGCTTTCTTAAACCTATACATGTACAAGGCAAAGCTAATTTCAAAAGTCTTCGACGCTCAGTCAATAAAATTTTAGCCCAAATAAATAGTCAGGCCTTGTCAGAACTGATACGGCGTAACATATTCGGTAAATGGGGAAAGAAGATATAAATCTGAACCGAATTGAGAATAGCACAGACCCTGCGTTTTGTGGATGGCAGGGTTGTCGGGAAATTGGCAAGTTTAGGGCGCCTATTTCACGACAGAACTTAAACCAGTTTTACTGGTTTTGCCTTGAACATGTTCGTCTGTATAACAGTAACTGGAATTATTGCGAAGGGATGTCAGAACAGTGTTTTGAGGACTCATACAGAGCTGATGCGACGTGGAACCGTCCAACTTGGCCAATGACATCAGGTACTAAAATAGGTGGATATAATAAGAGTATCTTTCTAAATTTTGATACCATTTTCGATCCCTTTGATTTTGTTGACCAAAGTGGTACACCTTCTGACGAACTTAACACCACCGTCTCATACTCAGAAAAGAGAGCTCTTCGACTTCTAGGACTTGAATTTCCAGTTCCGAAAGAGGAAGTTAAAGCTAGATACAAGGTGCTGGTCAAACGCCACCACCCCGACAGACATGGTGGTGATAAGGATTCAGAGGAGATGTTGAAGAAGATTAATGAGGCTTATGAAACTATAATGAATTTGTGCGTTGCGTAGAAGCGATCCTAGCGTTCACTTACTACCTCCGATCCCGCAGCATATTTATTTCGGACATAGATAATGACCCAAAATCCAACCACTTCATTTGAAGAAGAGGGTAGCTTCGTATTGGATGCTCCCGATATTACCATCTCCGTTAAACAGCAATTTGGAATTGATAGTGAGCTAGAGGTTCCTGCTTTTTCAAAGGGCAATGAATACGTGCCCCTATTAGATGATGCTTACTGCTTTGATCATGACACTACACTAGCTATTTTAGCTGGTTTTGCATATAACCGCCGTGTCATGATCCAAGGCTATCACGGCACGGGTAAATCTACTCACATTGAACAAGTTGCATCTCGCCTAAACTGGCCCTGTATCCGTGTAAATTTGGATAGCCACATCAGCCGGATCGACCTGGTGGGAAAAGACGCTATCGTTCTACAAGATGGACAACAAGTCACAGCTTTTAAGGAGGGGATTCTGCCCTGGTGCCTGCAGAAACCAACCGCTCTAGTTTTTGATGAATATGATGCCGGACGCCCAGATGTAATGTTCGTTATCCAAAGGGTTTTAGAAGTTGATGGCAAACTCACTTTGATGGATCAAAGTAAGGTTTTACGTCCACATAATTATTTTCGTTTGTTTTCCACCTCTAATACGGTGGGGCTAGGCGATACAACCGGCCTTTACCATGGCACACAACAAATCAACCAAGGCCAAATGGACCGGTGGAACATCGTTACCACACTCAATTATCTAAAACACGATGCTGAGGAGGAGATTGTATTGTCTAAAGTCCCAGCATATAGAACGTCGGACGGACAAGAAACAGTGAAAAAAATGGTTGCTCTGGCGGATCTAACGCGCTCAGGATTTATGGCTGGAGATATATCAACCGTCATGTCTCCCCGAACGGTGATTATTTGGGGAGAAAACGCTCAGATATTTAATGATATAGGTTTTTCTTTTAGGCTCACCTTCCTCAACAAATGTGATGAAGAGGAACGACCGATCATAGCAGAATATTACCAACGCTGTTTTGGTGAAGAATTACCGGAATCAGCTGCAAATGCAACACTGAGCTAGAATTGTAGAGGGAAAGATGCCAGTTGATCAGGATAATCAAGACCTGATCAAGCGGGTTACGGAAGCAACTCTAAAAGCTATTTCCGCCCGTGATGATGTAGAAGTAACGTTCGCGCCGGGCGCTCATGGTATTTCCAATACACCTGATGGTATTCAGGCGATGTTGCCGACGCCCGCTCGTCAAGTCGAGAAACAAGATTTGCACATTTTGAGGGGTGAGGCCGACACCGCAGCTCTTAGACTTCGCTACCATAACCCTGATGTTTATCGTAGACAGCGCCCTCAAGACCATGGTAGCTCTCAGCTATTTGATGCGGCGGAACAGGCCCGGGTGGAGGCCATTGGGTGCCGCCTGTTAGCCGGGGTTGCCAGTAACCTGCAGGAATTTCAGGAAGCAACTTGCCGAGAACGGGGACATCATTTAGTCAACGAGCGCAACGACACACAGATCCCCGATGCTGTGGGTTTAATATTGAGGGAAAGGTTAACAGGTCAGAAAGCGCCTGCCTCCTCTCAGCCGCTTGTAAGGCTTTGGAGACCCTGGGTAGAGGAACGCATCGGTAGTCGGCTAACTACGCTAAAAAATAGCATCCACGACCAGGTAAAGTTTGGGGAGAATTTAAGGCAAATTCTTGAAGACCTCGACTTACCTGCAAGTCTGAACGGGGAACCAAACGAAGACGATAATGCACAAGGTCAGGACGATACCGAGGGGCAAGAAAATCAGGAGGACGCAGATCTAGACCCTAACTCAGAACCCAATGAAAGTGACGACCAAGAAATGGATATGGAGTTCATGGATCCTGATGCCCTAGACGACGTCGAGGATATGGTAGAAACAGAGGATGCCGAAGAAGACCCAGATGCAACAATGCGCGGCCAACCTCAGAATCCTGATTTTCCTGATAAAAATATTCAGGCATATCGTGCGTTCACACAAGAACATGATGAAATTGTAGAGGCAGAAATGCTTTGCGAACCAGAGGAGTTAGGACGTCTTAGGGCACAGCTTGACCAACAATTGTCTAATATGCAGGGCATTGTTTCCCGTCTTGCAAACCGACTACAACGCCGATTAATGGCACAACAACAACGTTGGTGGGAGTTTGATCTAGATGAAGGGTTTCTCGACGCCGGGAGGCTCTCACGTGTGGTGGTGAACCCGCTTCATCCACTCTCCTACAAAATTGAAAAGGAACACACTTTTAGGGACACAATTGTGACCCTTCTGATCGACAACTCAGGATCCATGCGAGGCAGGCCAATCTCAGTCGCCGCCATATCTGGAGACATAATTGCTCGAACTCTTGAACGATGTGCTGTGAAAGTTGAGGTGCTCGGCTTTACAACACGGGCGTGGAAGGGGGGTCGCGCAAGAGATGAATGGGTGGCTAAGGGAAAAACTGCAAATCCAGGTCGACTTAACGACCTTAGACATATTATCTACAAGTCTGCGGACGTGCCTTGGAGAAGAGCTCGGCGCAACCTTGGCCTTATGCTGCGGGAAGGATTACTCAAGGAAAATATTGATGGCGAAGCTCTAATGTGGGCATACAATCGCCTTATTGCACGACCAGAACAACGCAGAATATTAATGGTCATCTCAGATGGTGCCCCAGTAGACGACGCTACTCTTTCCGTTAATCCCGGCAATTACCTTGAACGACATCTACGCGATGTCATCCAGTTCATTGAAAATCGAACACCCATCGAAGTGACAGCGATTGGAATAGGTCATGATGTAACCAGATATTACCAACGGGCAGTCACCATCAATGACGCGGAAGAATTGGGCGGTACGATGATGCAAAATTTGTCCGAGCTTTTTGACGAGCACGATGGTAGGCGTAAATCACCCTTGGTCAACTAGGCAGAATGAACCTCAACAAAACTTTTTTTATATGTTTGTTTTCAGCGACCAACCACATTTTTAGGCGCCTGCAGGAGCCTCAAGAAGTTGTTCTTCCCTGAGCCTTTATTATTCGTTTGCGTAGTTTTAATACTTCACCGGTAAGTTTGATCGCAGATCTTCCAAGCAAGTAAGGGTCAAGACCACCATTCCGCTCTATGGACCTTAAGGTAGACACCGCCATTTTTAAGCGCACCGATCCCAAAGTTTCGCTAAATAAGGTCATTTTCTGTACATTAGGCAAGAACCGTCTGCGAGTTTTATTATGGGCGTGGCTAACATTGTTACCCGACATAACACCTTTACCTGCAACATCACATCTTCGCGCCATAACTAATATCCTTACCTAACAATAAAACAGGCCCAAATTGGCCTCTTTCCCTGCAACTCTTGTGAGCGAAGGGTTTTAAGGTTCTCTCAACCTTCAGTCAAGAGAGATTACCAAAGAGAGCGATCTACTAATCATACAATGTCCCCGTGACACCACACAACCTTTATAAATACCTGGATAAGTGATGTCATCATTATACAAAAGTTGACAGTTTCAATTCCTACAGTGATGGACCGATAGTAATAAGTTTTAACCAATAATTGCATTGAATGTTGAACTCGGACGCATCGCACTAATAATTCTTTCGGCGGGCGGATGGTAATAGCCGCCTATGTTCACCTTACGACCCTGAGTTGCGCTTAGTTCCGACATGATTATCGACTCGTTTTCATCAAGCTTTTCAGAGATTGGTGCAAAATACTGCTTCAGTTTTTCATCTTTATCCTGTGTTTTTAATTCTTCAGCCCAATACTTGGCGAGATAAAAGTGACTACCTCTATTGTCAATATCTCCCACCTCACGTCGCGGGGATTTATTTTCTTCTAGTAATCTTCCAATTGCTCGATCCAGGGTGAAAGCTAAGACGGTTGCCATCTCGTTGCCTGTCCTCTCGCTATGGTGTTCCAATGACGCCACCAACGCGCAAAATTCTCCTAGCGAGTCCCAGCGCAAATGGCCCTCTTCGATCAACTGCTTAACATGCTTAGGTGCTGAACCTCCTGCTCCTGTCTCAAACAAACCACCGCCATTCATGAGAGGAACGATCGAGAGCATCTTAGCACTTGTACCTACTTCTAATATGGGGAACAAATCGGTAAGATAATCGCGCAAGACATTCCCGGTAACCGAAATTGTATCCGCACCTCTTTTCATTCGCTCCAATGTAAATCGGGTAGCGTCTCTAGGTGACATCGTTTTAATGTCTAGGCCGTCGGTATTGTGAGACGGAATATACCTTCTAACTTTCTTTATCAATTCAGCGTCATGCGAACGGTCGATGTCTAGCCAGAATATGGTGGGTGTATTGGTCGCATTTGCACGTTGCACTGCAAGCTTAAACCAATTCCTGATTGCTTGATCCCGAGTAATGCACATACGCCAGATATCGCCCTCTTCTACTTTATTAATAAGTAGTATCTCACCTGCGGCATCAACAATTTGGATACTTCCTGGATCAGGTGCCTCAAAAGTCTGCGGATGGGAACCGTACTCCTCAGCTTTTTGTGCCATTAAACCAACATTGGGAACACTGCCCATCTCCGCGGGATCAAAGGCACCATGCTCCTTACAAAATTTAATAGTTTCATCATAAATTGCGGCATAGCTACTGTCAGGAATGACGCACTTGGTGTCAGCTAACCGGCCGTCCGGACCCCACGCTTTGCCACCAGCACGGATTAGAGCAGGCAAAGATGCATCAATTATTACATCGCTTGGCACATCTAAATTTGTGACGCCCTTGTCCGAGTTCACCATATATAAGGCTGGCTGTTCTTTAATGCAGTCTTCGATGTCTTCTGCAATTTCTTGTTTCTTGTCTGACGGTAATGATTCTAGTTTTTCTAAGAGTTGCCCCATTCCGTTATTTAGGTCTATTCCTGTTTCTTTGAATGTTTTGCCATGTTTATCAACAATTTTTTTAAAAAACACTGAAACAACATGACCAAAAATAATTGGATCTGATACTTTCATCATTGTTGCCTTTAAATGCACCGAAAATAGTACATCTTGATCCTTTGCTTCTTTAATTTGAACCTCAAGAAAATCACGCAAGGCCTTTTTGCTCATCATAGTTGCGTCAATTACATCACCCTCTCCGAGTGAAATATCTGCCTTTAAAATTTTTTTATCTTCATTAACGCCAACAAACTCGATACGTGCAGCTCCAACCGAATTTTTTGAAATTGTTTTCGATCTCTCATTTGCAAAAAAATCATTGCCTTTCATAGTAGCCACGTGAGTTTTAGACTCAGAAATCCAAGTGCCCATGCTATGGGGATTTTTTTTTGCATACTCCTTAACAGCTTTTGGTGCCCGACGATCTGAATTACCTTCCCGTAAAACCGGATTTACTGCGCTACCAAGTATATTTCCATAGGTGGATTTTATTTCTTCTTGCTCCTGGTTTTGAGGATGCTCAACATAATCAGGGATTTCATAACCTTGATTTTGAAGTTCGTTTATTGCCGCGTTCAACTGTGGAACTGACGCACTAATATTAGGAAGCTTTATAACATTAGCGTCAGGTCTTTTAACAATATCGCTAAGCTCATTCAGATCATCGGGTTGTATTTGGTCTTCGGTTAAATATTTGGGAAAGTGCGCCAATATTCGACCTCCCAGAGAAATATCCTTGGTACCAATAAAAATATTAGCGGGTTCCGTAAAAGCTCGTATTATTGGAAGCAACGATCTACTTGCGAGTTCAGGTGCTTCGTCAACTTTAGTATAAATAATATCTGGTCGCGCATTAGAACTCTCGCTAGTCATGTTTAATAACTTCTAACTCCTGCAATTATAGAAAGATCAGTTCGGTTTTGGTTGTTATAGTGTCTTGCTACTTTTAGCGTCAATTTTATTGAATTGTGGTTTGGCAGAAACACAGGTTTGAGAAATATAGTGTGCGGAATGGTGTGTACACCCACTTAATTATTACTATTTAATAAAACGATAGTTATTCATAAAACACCTTTTGAAGTTTGCCCCTGATTTATTTCCAATCATAATATATGCGTTCAGGACAATATGTTTCGACCTTGTCCAATGCAAGGAGCTACATATTGAAACGTTTCAATTTTAGATCGTCTTTTTAGTAGCGACTAATTTGGGTCTGGGGCTTCATCCAAGACGGTAAAAACATCGTCAACGTTATTCACAATTGTGAATAAATCATCAACATTATCATGTGCAAAGCCAGCTCGAACAACATCTTTCACTAATGTAGCTAAATTCTTCCAGTAATCATCAATGTTGAGTAGCACGATTGGTTTCTTATGCAATCGTAATTGTTTCCATGCTATCACTTCGAAACACTCTTCAAGAGTACCCAAGCCACCAG
>PTLH01000149.1 GCA_002938035.1 Alphaproteobacteria bacterium MarineAlpha3_Bin6 | reverse complement strand
GAGTGCGTTACGGAACTGATATGGCTGCGAGGGGAAAAGATTGGCCGAGCAACAAGAAATGGGAACCTGCGAATGAAGACGTGGCGTATTTTAGGAAGTGACACAGAAGGTATCGAAGACGACCAACCACGCTGAGAATTGGAAGTTGGGCCAGTTTAAAATTCAAGTTTAGTATTTGGTGACGCTGAATTACGAATGTTAGTTTCTTCGTAATCCCTAGGTTAGGATCTGAATATGACGTTACCGTAACTGGTGACCAAGATTTAGTAACTCTCGAGATAGAGTATAAAACCTAGAAAATTTACCCAAGGTAGATAGGGTTTCGAAAAAATATTTTAGTTTTCTAATCCCATAGCCTGCCGCCCTGCTGAAGTTCCGGCGATACGGCCAAACACCGAACCCGATACCAAGCCGGACCCACCTGGGTAATTGAAATAAAATATGCCACCAACCAATTCGCCTGCCGCGTACAGATTTGGGATTGGCTGATGTGAGGTATCTAACACATTGGCATGTTCATTTATTCGCAAACCACCAAAAGTGAAAGTTATTCCGCAGGTGATGGCATAAGCCTCGTAAGGTGGTGTATCTAAGGCATTAGCCCAATTAGATTTTTTGACATCATTACTTTGAGAGTGGCGACCATCCTTGATATTAGGGTTGAAAGGCGTGTCAATGGCGACCGCAGCATTGAATTCAGTAACAGTTTTTAAAAATGAGTCGGGGTCGACACCATCAAGTATTCTTGCCAGATCCTCCAATGTTTCGGCTTGGACTTTTGTGACTTGGCGGATACGGTATTCATCCCGAAGCAGGTGCGTTACTTTACTATCAAATACCTGCCAAGCAAAATGACCAGGTTGTTCTAATACGGCACGTCCATAGCGCACATAAGTATAATTTCGAAAATCCGCACCCTCGTCAACGAAACGGTCGCCGTCAGCGTTGACAATGATGCCAAAGGGGTAGCTGTGCTTCTGAAAATTGTCTCCAACAGCTAGGTCACCAAACTCCGGTGCGTTGCGATCCCAGCCAACAGAATGTGCCCCTGACCAGTTTCCATAAGGCATCGCACCTATATCAAGCGCCATTCTGATGCCATCACCCATATTAAACCTAGTTCCGCGAACCTTTGCTAAATCCCAACCTGGTCCCAGGCATCGGGTTCGCCATTCGGAGTTAGCCTCAAACCCGCCGCATGCAAGAATTACGGTCTTGGCGAAAAGATTTTGTGTTTTACCTAATGTACGACATACCACGCCTTCCACCTGATTTCCTTCGGTGATCAGTGCATTTGCAGGGGTTCCAAATCGTATCTCAATATTATTTGATTTGGCGGCGCCCATGAGCGACCCTATCAGGCCAGGACCCCCACCTGTTGCCTCGATATGTGCCCCACCCCAGAACTTGAACTTGCCATCTACCTTGAAAGCTTGTCTCCCATAAGCGGGTAAGAACCGAACCCCATGGGAACACATCCAGATGCCCGTTTCATGCGCGCGATCAACCATTATTTCAAGAAGATCAGGGTTTGCTCGGTACTGGGTTACTCGCGCCATATCATCAAAGAACTGGTCCCGGGTATAACTGCCAAAATCAACGTTGGTTTTTTCCTCTTCCGATAAGTCTGGAATAATTTGTTCCAACTCTTCAATGTTGGCGTAAGGGATACGAAATAACCCTGCCGTGTAACGGCTGTTACCACCAGACTCATTCTCTGGTGCGGCTTCGAGCACGATTACGCTGGCACCATTCTCCCTTGCAGCGAGTGCCGCGCACAATGCTGCATTCCCTGCGCCGATTACAATAACGTCCGTATCTTCCTTTGCCACCGTAAAGCTTCTCCTTATTATTGTTGCCGTTGGCTGATAAACTTAGGCGTAATTCTCGGTGTAAGGTAGTAAAGTCAAGACGAACAGCAAAAAATTTCAAAAAATTGTAGAAAAGCCCAAATTCCGGGTTAATTAATTAACTTCTATAAGTAAACGGAAGTTACATAAAGTTTCGATTTTAACATAATTATTTCAAGGTTCGGAAAAAGCTCGGACTACTATCGGGATTTTGCCGACGTGTTTTTATTTAGTTTAGATGTTGGAGCGTGCACGCGAAACTAATAAGAAGCTAATTTTTCTTCTTCCTCTAGAGCTAACCGGGAGTTAACTCCACGCCATTCTGTGCGCATGCAGCAGTAAGTGTATTCTGTAACAAACACGCTATAGTCATGGGGCCGACGCCACCTGGCACCGGGGTTAGTGCACCCGCAACCAGTTTAACGTTGTCGTAGTCCACGTCACCAACGATTTTAGATTTTCCTTCCTCATCGGGGGGTAACCTATTGATTCCGACATCTATAACTATGGCACCATTCTTCACCCAATCCTTTTTAACCATTCTGGGGCGACCAGTTGCAGCTACCAAGATATCTGCACGAGCACATTCCGCTGCTAAATCCTGAGTGCGAGAGTGGGCGATAGTGACAGTACAGTTTTCACGCAGTAGAAGAGATGCCATAGGTTTGCCTACAATATTGGAACGCCCTAGGACAAGGGCCCGTTTGCCTGAAAGATCAGAGCCCAAGCTATCTTTTATCAACATCAGGCAGCCGAGGGGCGTGCAGGGAATGAGCCCGGGAGTACCTGTAGAGAGCTTGCCCACATTGAAAAGATGAAAACCATCGACATCTTTAGCGCAATCAATTTCGGCCAGGATAGTCTGTTCATCAAGTTGGTCAGGTAAGGGAAGCTGAACCAGTATACCGTTCACAGATGGATCAGAATTTAGCCCATCTATAAGCGTAAGAAGTTCTTTCTGGGAGGTGTCCGCGGGCAGTTTGTGCTCGATACTTTTCATACCAGCTTGGGAAGTCATTTTTTGTTTATTGCGGACGTAAATTTCACTGGCAGGGTCGGAGCCAACCAATACCACAGCTAACCCCGGGGTTAGGTTATGAAGTTCTTTGAGTTTATTTACACTATCAGCTATTTCATATCGAAGTTTCTCGGCAAAGGCTTTCCCGTCGATCATTAATGCGTCTGCCATTAGTTACCTCTCCAAATAAACGTTTTTATTGGCACGTCTCTTAATCCAGGCTGTAAGAACTGGCTCAACTATTTGCCTGTCTTTCGCAATCTCAATAATTTTTCTCCGAGTGGTTGCCCCTTTGATGATACTCAGAGATGACTTCGGTAGTTTCCATTCTGTGGCGAGTAATTTAAGCAAGGCGGTGTTGGCCTTGCCAGCTTCAGGTGTAGCGGTGACTGAAGTTTTGATAACGGACACTACCATCAGTTTCATGGGCTAGGCTTACGATTGAATTTTGAGAAGCCTTAGGTGTTAAACGAACGATAACGCGGAATTTATCATTTACAATGTAAAAGAGGTTAGAAGGTGCCACCATATTCATGCAGCAGGTTTCGAAGAAAAACGATTAAAAGGATAACAATCACCGGTGATATATCAATGCCACCTATATTAGGCACCCAACGTCTTAAGCTTCCTAAAACTGGTTCAGTAATTCGGTATAAGAAATTACCAACCATACTAACGAATCGGTTATGGGTATTGATTATCCCAACATACGTCAGCCAACTCATTACCGCGACGATGATAATACACCACATGTAGATGCCGAGGATATTGTCAATTAGAATGAGTATAGAATACATAGATGAAATCCGTGATTACTGACTGACCTAAATAGTATTGGGGAAACCTAACGTTAGCTTGGATACAACGCAAGATTGAAGAATTTTTGTGTTATATTTGCATTCCTGAAAATCATTTTTTATTTATCAACAAAACATGACGGTAAAAAGGTGTGATTATTAGTATTGCGGGGATTGGCGTGATTAAATATCGTGAACAGGAAATTATTGATTTAGTGTTTAATTGCGATGGGCGGAAAATAATCGCCGTGTGACTGATACGTTTATTTGATCGTGTGAATACAGGTGAAGATTCTTGTTGTGACAACGATTTAGATTTAGAAAGGTAACCAACAAATGTGGGGCTGTAGCTCAGTTGGGAGAGCGCTGCGTTCGCAATGCAGAGGTCGTGAGTTCGAATCTCATCAGCTCCACCACTCTTTTCAAGGGGTTAGCACCTCTTAAGGACATCTAAAAAAACATAAAA
>PTLH01000148.1 GCA_002938035.1 Alphaproteobacteria bacterium MarineAlpha3_Bin6 | reverse complement strand
GGGAGAGATACCCGATGAGATGAAGCCGTATTTTGAAATACCTGTTTTTACTTGGTATAGGGGATACCTGAACATCATGTACCAGCGGCAATACATCAATTCTGCTCAACGGTTTGCCGACGTTAGGCAAATGACACCAAGCCATGTAAAAGCCCTGGATTTGTTTGATGAACTGGCCAATGATCCCGATCTAAAATTATCCATGATGTTGGAGCCAGGGGACATACAATTTGTTCACAATCATACCCTTCTGCATGACAGAACCGGGTTTGAGGATTGGCCAGAGCCAGAGTGTAAACGCCACCTACTGCGTTTGTGGCTCAGTGTGCCAGGCGATCGTCCCTTGCCGGATTGTTTTACCGAGCGATTTGGAACGACCACAATCGGAAATCGAGGTGGCATAGTCGTCCCTGGCTAAAGACAAAATTAATTTTTTGGAAACGGGGGCGTTTTAGTTAGCCGTTATGGTTGGTATCCCGATCCAATTGTTTACTAAATTCTTTGGCAAATTCATGCCATCATAATGGATTGACGGAAATCTTCCATTCGTCATATTGTCTAATCTGTGGAACGACGGAGAACGATCGAAAACTCGAGAAATGGTAGGTGTACAATGGGCTGGACAGACAAAACAATCTCCGCTTTGGTTGAACCCAATCGTGCACATCGTAAAGCTTACGTTGACCCGGATCTATTTGAACTCGAGATGGAGCGTATTTTTGAACGTCTTTGGATTTACATAGGTCATGAGAGCCAGGTAAAGAGCCCCGGCGATTACTATTTAGCGCAGGTCGGTCGCCAGCCAATGGTAATGACCCGTGATCATAACGGTGAAATCCATGTGCTTTATAACCGATGCCCTCATCGCGGGACACAACTATGTTCGGCCCGTAAAGGAAACGCCGGACGGCGCATCCGCTGTTCCTATCACGCTTGGATGTTTAATCTAGATGGCAGCCTTGATCGCATTCCGGCATCTGAGGGTTATGATGGGACCGATCTTAAGATGGATGCTCCGGAGTTTCAGGTGCAAAAGGCACCCCGTGCTGATAATTACCGGGGCTTTTGGTTTGCCTCATTGGCCGAGGAAGGCCCCGATCTTGAATCCCATTTAGGTTATGCAAAAACTGCCTTTGATCAGTTGATCGACCGGGCACCAGGTGGTGAGACAGAGGTGGTCGGGGAGTGTTTTCACATGATCCAGCAGTCCAACTGGAAGATCTTTCTGGAGAACCAATTGGACGCCTCACACCCAGGAGCCACCCATGAGTCAACCGGTGTTGCCGCCATGACGGTCGAACGCGAAATGAGAGGAGTAGGTAACGAACCTCCGGTAGCCTATGGTTTTCTCTCAGACTTTGCCCGCCTCGGCATCGATGGGTGGGGTAAATTCGGCACTGTTGGCCATCCCCAGGGGCATTGTACCCTTGAAGGTTATATGGGATTGCGCCCCGACGACGAAGACACTAACGAATATGTCAGGCTCATGTACGAAGCCTACGGCGAGGAACAAGCCGAAGAAATTCTTGGAGTGAACTTGCACCATGTGTTGGTTTATCCGTGTCTCTCTGTGCAACCCCCCTTGCAGCAGTTGCGCGCTGTGCGCCCGCTGGGCCCAGACCGCACCTTGACAGAGATTTGGCATTTTCGACTGAAAGATGCGCCGGAGGCTATTTATCAGCGTGCATTGGGCTACTACTATTTGGTTAATTCCCCTTCAACCATGGTTAACGCTGACGATCTGTTTAACTGGTGGAAAGTCCAGCATGGACTGAATTCGAACGCTAGCGACTGGGTGAGTTTTCATCGCAATGCCGGTTTTGACGTGGTAGAGGATGACGTTCGGAAATCGACACCAGGGTCTATGAGCGAAATGCCTATGCGTCACATGATGCAGGTTTGGAAAAACTATATGGCCTCTAACGACGGTGAGAAATGAGCGTGGGGGAATTTGCGAAAATACTTGCCAATTCAAACCATTTCCAGGTGGCGGAGGTAAGCATTGCGACCCAGTTGTCGGTTGAACGTTTTCTCCATCAGCAGGCCGAGTTTTTGGATGAGAAACAGTGGGATGATTGGCTGGCGCTTTTTTCTGATGATGGCCGTTACTGGATGCCAGCGGCAGAAGATCAGTCAGACGGAGAGGGGTTACCCAATATCTTCTGGGAAAATCTTGACCTGATGAGGATGCGTATCGCACGCAACAATCATCCCCAGGCACACAGCCAGGCCCCTGAGAATCGCCTCTGCCACGTCGTATCAAACGTGATCGTGGAAAATGAAGACGAAAATGGGGATATAATTGTCCGTTCGCGCTTTCATTGCGCAGAATATCTGCGCTACGAAGTGCGCAACTTTACTGGAAAATATAGGCATTATCTAAAACATACTGATAGCGGATACCTAATTGCGCTGCAGCGGGCTGATCTAGTTAATCGTGAAGGCCCTTACGATTATGTTCTTCAGTGGTGGTTATAAATTGGACCTTAAATGGGACTATTTGACCTCCAGGAGCGGGCAATGAATTCAGGCGTGATCGAACTCGATCGTTAAATTACTAATTAAAAAATTTTTGATCTAAATTTGATCTATTACTTTCGTTTTTCTTAAAATAACGACGTAATCATACCCCCATCGGCCCTGAGCGCAGCGCCATTTATAGCTGAAGCAATGGGTGAACACAGGAATGTGACAAAAACAGCTATTTCTTCGGGGGTTGCCCAGCGTTCTAGTAATGAAGTTTGACCTTCACCGTTCGCGAAATAATCGCTACTCATTTCTTCAGGCGTAGTTTCCTCAATTTCCGCCATTTGCTTCATGAACGTCTCTACCCCATGGGTCCAGGTTGGTGCTGCGAGTACAGTGTTAACTGTCACATTGGTACCGCGGGTCAACTCAGCCAGGCATCGGGCAATAGAAACTTGTGCAGTTTTAGTCATCGCGTAATGGGCCATTTCTGGGTTAGGTTTAGAGCTCTGATCTGACCCGATGAAAATTATTCGTCCCCAATCCTGCTCTAGCATTTGTTTCGCTAAAGTACGGGATAAACGGATGCCATTCATGACGTTAAGTTCGAACATCGATGACCAGTCTTGATCGCTAATCTCAAAAAACGATTTAACTTCGAATCTACCGACATTATTCACAAGGATATCGACGGTGCCGTCTATTTTTGCGATGAGAGATTCTGTCCCTTCAGTCGTCGACATATCGGCGGTGATACCCTGTACATCACCCAAATGGGCTAGTTCATCAGCAACTCGTGAAACACGATTTGCATTTCGTCCATTGATTACTACCGACACGCCTTCCTTTAATAAAGCCTCCGCAGTTGCTCGGCCAATTCCCAGGGTGGATCCTGTCACCAATGCTCTTTTTCCTGAAAGATCTAAATTCACCTGATGTCTCCTAAATTCTTGTAGGGGAGTCTAATACGTTGAAATTCTGGAGACTATAAAACTGTTTTAACGTGTCTTGTAAGAAAAATTCAGTGGTTAATTCACTTTCAGGATCAGTTGCCACGCTAGTGACCAAAATTCCTAATTTGTTAAACCAATTTTTATGTATCTAACACGCAAGGCAGATTATGAAACGTGCTAGTTTAACTGGACTTATAACCTGTAAGTCGTAGGTTAAAAACCTACCCATTTAGCCACAACGAGGTCTACAAGTTGTTTGAAAATGTATTTCTTTGGTCGCGACTATATCGGACCACGTTTATGTTTATCACATTTTTTGTCCAGCGAGTTATTGTTATGTGATGGAAAGATGGCTCAAAAAATATTTCGGATTTTCAGATTTTCGTCCCGGTCAAAAGGAGATTGTTCAGGCGCTATTAGCCAATAAGAATTTACTATCCGTTATGCCGACAGGAGCGGGTAAATCAATCTGTTACCAGCTACCTGCGATGCTCAGCGATTATAAAACCATAATCGTCTCACCCTTGGTTTCTCTCATGGATGACCAGGTCGCTAGCCTCAAAAGCAATAAGCTTCCTGCCGAGAAGATTCATTCGAATTGTACTTTTGAGGAAAACGGAGCTGCTTGGCGGTCGTTTAGTCAAGGCGAGGCAAAAATTCTTTATGTATCTCCGGAGCGTCTCATGACCGACCGTATGGTGGCTTCGCTCAATGGTCTTGGTATCGGTATGTTTGTCATTGATGAAGCACATTGCATCTCCAAA
>PTLH01000147.1 GCA_002938035.1 Alphaproteobacteria bacterium MarineAlpha3_Bin6 | reverse complement strand
GTCACCCCGGCACAAAAGATCATTGAGCCACCCGTTACCTTGATGGCTGGGGCGTAGGGCATCCACATATCCGGTGCGTCAGGCCAGTGTAGGTTTTCGATTTTCTTGATCATATTTAGATCCCCTAGTCTGTAAAAGAGAATGTTAAATCTATACTACTTACTTTCAATTATTCTCAATGAACTTTCAATCCTTCGTGCTGAAGATATAGTTAGCCTAAATTAGGGAAGGGGTTAAATATGGCATTTAATTGGAGAAACCACGACGACGAAACCATTGAATATCATTTTAATCCTAGGCTGACTATTCCGGATGCAATGGATCTCCTCCAGGCCATGCCCGATATTGCTGCATCGGCGCGTATGAGCCTCGATGGGTCTATTGATATTCGTTACGGCAAAAGGCCGAAGGAAACCCTAGATGTTTTTCCAGCCACAACGGAAGTTATGGGCGATCCTCCCCCTGCACTGATTTTTATCCATGGTGGATACTGGCGTATGATGGATAAGAGTGATCACAGTCATGTAGCCTCTGATATGGTGCAGAGTGGAGTTACGCACATCTCTCTAAATTATGACCTCTGCCCAGAGGTCACTTTGGACGATATTGTTGATGAGATTCGAAACGCCATTATTTTTATTTATAAATATTCCGCCAAACTGGGTGTTGATAGAGATCGTTTATTTTTATCTGGTCACTCTGCCGGCGGACATCTCACGGGAATGATGCTAAAGGAAAATTGGGTTTTGCATGGATTGCCTGCAGATGTCTTCAAAGGAGCTTTACCGCTATCCCCGGTATTTGAGCCTGAAGCGGTCATCCATACCTCGATTAACGAGGATGTACGACTTAATATAGAAATGGCGCAGCGAAACAATGTTTTAGCTAGCCCGCCTACCATCAAGGCACCTATGATAGTGGCTGTTGGTGAACTGGAGCCTGAAGGTTTCCGCCAGCAATCAGTTAGCTATGTGACCCTATGCCAAGCTAATGGCATAGAAGCTGAATATTACGAAATAAAAGGCTGTAATCATTTTACAGCATTAGATGCCTTCTCTAGAAACAATCACGAGCTATTTCAAAAATTGATTGCGATAATCAGTCAGTAAATGGGCGAGAAAGATAATCCCATTTTTTTATAAATATTTTATTTGCCTGGCAGTTCTTTCGGGTTACTCTTAAACATCGTTTTTGAACTATTACAGTTGGATCTATTATGTCTAATATTAGTATGCTTGAGATAACGGAATTAGAAAAAACGGAATTAGCCCCATTTATAAAAAAAGCCCTTGAGAGCAAAGCCCCAGATCCTGCTTTTCATGCAATAATGGGCCATAATCCTGAATTGGCGAAATCAATGTATGTCGCATGGGGAACGGTGTTCCAAACGGGCAGGGTAGACCATAAATTAAAAGAAATTATTCGAGTAAAGTTATCCCGAGCCGCTGATTGTAATTATTGAGGTAACGTCAGATCTGCTTCGGCGAAGCAGCAAGGTTTGACAGAAGCGAAGATCGATGAGGGCATCGACAATTATGAATCTTCCCATAATTTTACTGAAGCGGAAAGGGTGGCTCTCCGATACAGTGAACTAATGGATACGTGCCCAGAAAAAATAGATGAGAAGTTTTACTCAGAATTAGCTAAACATTATACGACCGAGGAAATCATAGAGCTTGGTATTTATATCGGGTTCAACGTTGGCTACCATCGGTTTTTTGGAACGCTGGATTTTTATCCAATGTTTGCTCCCGATGGAAAGTTGGTTGATCAGAAAACTTCCCGGGAAATTTATGGAGATACCCCGGTCTCTCATCTGAAAGGCACCTCGGAGCAAGAAAAATTTGGTACAGCTGCAGAATAGATCATTCTGCATTAAGGATCATGAATTATGCCTATGGTTGATACAGTTCCGCTGGAAACGCTTGCACAATCGCCCTTGCGTTCTTTAATAGATAAAGTGCGCGATCAGAAAATACCTGACCCACTTTTTTTTCAAATTTTTGCCCATGTGCCGGGTTACACTGAAGCCCTCTTTGATGCCCTGCATCGTTCCCATATGGAGGGCAATGTAGATCATAAGTTGAAAGAGATTATCCGTATCCGTTTAGCTCGTTTAGCCGGAGATCAATATTTTTCCAATTTGCGTTCTGAAGTCGCCATTGACGCAGGGCTAACCGAGGAGATCATTGAGGCTGGTTGTGGTGATTTTGAGGGAGATAAACGTTTTAATGAAGCGGAAAAGTGGGCCCTAAGCTATGCCAAATTGATGTACACGGAGCCGAAAAAAGTAAACAAACGTTTTTACCAAAAGGGTAAGACCTATTATTCTGAGGCGGAAATCATGGAGCTTGGTGCATTCATTGCTTTCCATTATGGATTACAAGTTTTTATGCGCACGATAAAGGCGTTTCCGTTACATGATAAGGACGGCAACCTAATGACACATGCGGAAAGTCGAAAATACTATAGTAGCAAATAGAAAATTTTTATTCTTTTCCAAG
This sequence comes from Alphaproteobacteria bacterium MarineAlpha3_Bin6, assembly GCA_002938035.1. GTDB lineage: Bacteria > Pseudomonadota > Alphaproteobacteria > Rhodospirillales > UBA2165. Next base: position 1,801 of record PTLH01000147.1, on the reverse strand, counting down.
TCGGTGGCATTGGGAGCCTGGTTCATTTACGTCAAGATTAGGTCCTGTTTGCAGTCCCCGAAGCGGCGTGTTTCTTACATTTATGGTTAAGTTGATATTGCTTCATCTTCTTGGCGGAGACGAAACCTTTGTAATTTTCCAGTGGCAGTCTTGGGGAGTTTATCAACATACTGAATGGTGCGTGGGTACTTATAAGGGGCAATTCTATTTTTGACGAAATCCTGCAGGGTTTTGGTAAGATCATCGCCCCTTTTATTTTCATCCCTCAACACAATGAAAGCTTTTACGATTTGGGTACGTTCGGGATCGGATGAACCGATGACGGCACATTCCGCAACTTCGATGTGTTCTAATAACACACCTTCTATTTCGGGACCTGAGATATTATAGCCTGACGAAATTATCATGTCGTCGGCGCGTGCAACATATCGAAAATAACCCTCCTCATTAGTTTCATAAATGTCTCCAGGATAGTTCCAGCCGTTCCGCACATAGTCAGATTGGCGCGGGTCATCCATATATCGGCAGCCTGTTGGGCCTTTAACCGCCAGCAGTCCCGGCGTGCCGGAAGGAACTTCTGACCCCTTTTCGTCCATCACTTTGGCTTGATAACCGGGGATAGCTTTACCCGTATAGCCGGGTAGCATTTCGTTGGGTGCTGCAGAAACAAAAATATGTAGCATTTCCGTCGAACCTAGTCCGTCGATGAGTTTGATGCCCGTCGCCTCATGAAAAGCCTCCCACGTAGCCTTTGGTAACGTCTCACCAGCTGAGATGCCTTGTCGCAAGCTTGATAAGTTAAATTTTCCTGTCAAATCTGCCATGGAGCGGAATACGGTTGGTGCCGTATATACTTGGGTTACTTGATAGTTGCTGATGGTTTCCGTCAGAGCTTCGGGTCCTGTTCCCGGAAAGAAACGAGTTGAAGCGCCAAAACGCATTGGAAATAAGGTGACGCCACCTAGACCGAAGGTAAAGGCTAAGGGAGGGGTTCCCGAGATAACGTCGTTCGGTGTGATTTTACCCACATAACGGGGGAAGCAATCCGTTATGGCCATAATATCGCGGTGAAAGTGAATTGTTCCTTTCGGTTGGCCCGTAGTGCCAGAAGTAAATGCTATAAGTGCCACGTCGTCGGCAGCTGTATCGGCATTCTTTAGATCTGAAGATTTTCCCTCGGCCGCCTTTTCTAACGTTGCTACGTTACCGCCCCCTGCCATGGTAGTGAAGTAAAGGAGGTGTTTGAGTTCCGCAGATATGGCTGCAGCTTCTTCCAAATCTGTGTCAAGGTTTGTATCGCAAAGCGCTATCGTTACACCTGCTCTATCTAATATATATGAAAGCTCTCTGCTGCGGAGAAGGGGCATAGTGGTGACACAAATGCCGCCGGCTTTCAGAACAGCAAACCAACAGGCGACTAGCATCGGTGTGTTCCCTGCCCTCAGTAAAACCCTTCCACCGGTAACCAGACTACAGTCTTCTATCAAAACCCGTGCAAGACGATTGCTAAGCTTAAGCAATTCATTATAGGTCCAACTTTTATCCTCGTAATGTAATACTGCCAACCCACCAAAACCCCTAGCCACCATCTTATCGAGAAGTTCAACACCGGCATTCTGATGGTCTGCGTAGGTTGTTAATTCGGGAACTCCTGAATAGTCATATTCAGGCTGTAGGTTGGTATCCGGCAGTAAATCTCTTGCATAGGTATCCCTATGCGCGGTTGGAACACCGCCAGGTGGTTTCATTTCAATCTTGTCCCTGCTAAATTTCATGGTTTTTTCACAGATTACCCGGTACT
>PTLH01000146.1 GCA_002938035.1 Alphaproteobacteria bacterium MarineAlpha3_Bin6 | reverse complement strand
CCCGAAGCAGCCTAATTTTGACTTTATAGAAAGGCTCCACCCTCTGGAATTTGGCTATGAAACCTTAAGAATGGTTTGGAATTTAGTTGGAACCAGTTTCTCCGACCAAATCAATAAGTGCGTTGATAGATCTACGTGTTATTTTATCCGCCTGCCCAGATATGGACGAAGGTAGATAGTGCCTTTGAAAGGCACGTAAAGTAGCGGTAATATTGTTAGTTTCATAACCAAGGACTGATAGCCAAATTTCGAGGTCATCCCAGGGTCCCTTGCCTGTATTTTCTGCAGGCCAAAGACCAACACCTTTATTTGCCATAAATTTCCAGTCAAATAACTCTCCGGGATCTTTCTTTCGCCTAGGCGCAATATCCGAATGCCCAACTACGTTTCTCCCGGTAATCTCATAGCGGGATAGCAGGTCCCGAGAAAGGTCAATGAGGGCATTCATTTGCAATGAGGAAAAATTATGATACCCAAATTCGTGACCAGGATTTTCCAATTCAATGCCAATAGAATGGGCGTTCACGTCAGTTAGGCCACGCCAGTAGGAAACGCCCGCATGCCAAGCACGCTTATCTTCCGGAACCAAACAAAATATTTCACCATTCTCAGCAACCACATAGTGCGCACTGACCTTTGATGCGGGATCAATTAATCGATCTAGCGCCTCCTGAAGGGTCTTCAAGCCGGTATAATGCAAAACCAGCATATCAATATCAGTACCTGCGGGCCGCTCATCAAAATTGGGGGATGGATAATCTATATTCATAATACTCAAGGCGCGCCAGTGAGTAGCCAATACGCTTTTGATCGAAACTAAACAGAATATGTACTTCTATTCTATAAATAAATAGGTATGCGTTATACCTATTTATTTACGATACTAAATCAGAGGCAGTAAAAAAACTTTGGGGACACCGTAAGCGCTAACCCCGGCGACTTTAGAAAAATATAAAAATAAACTTGGCACTAAGAACCAGATATTCACAGTCCCAGGCCATTAGTTATTAAGAAAGCGATCGTTGTTTTTGGATGCTCGCATAGGCTGTGTTAATTTTGGCCATTTTTTCATTTGCAACCTCGACAAACTCCTGAGGCATACCTTGAGCAATCAAAGTGTCTGGATGGTTCTCTCGAGTTAAATTACGGTATGCCTTTTTTACTTCTTCACTTGTGGCCTTTTGGGTCACCCCGAGAACCTCATAGGGATTAATTTGCTCACCAACCATGTACGCCGCGCGAATGCGCTCAAACGTTGCTCTATCCAGACCCAACTCTCGGGACACATTATTTAGGTAAGCCAATTCCTTGGGGTGAACAAATCCATCAGATAACGCTATTTGAAACAACCCCCCCAGCAAATTTTCCAACACTACAGGATCGTGTGCAAACAACTCGCCTATTTGACCGGCATATGGCTCATATCCCTCGGCATCGCGTCTAGCTTGATCAAATAGAAGCCCAACTTCATGCATCTCATCGGGGGGAATGTTAAAGACCTTTTTAAAAGTGTTTACTTCATCCCTTGTCACCATGCCGTCGGCCTTAGCCATCTTTGCACTCAAAACAATAACTCCAACCGTGAAAGCGGTTTGGCGTGTTTGGATTGATACAGGCCCCTGTTTTAAACGTCGCTGAGCTTTTGATCTATCAATCGCATGTCCGAATGCGCTTCCTAGTATTGCCCCGAGAGGGCCACCGAGGGCAAACCCCGCAACTCCACCTATAACTTTCCCCCAAATACTCACTTTGTAACCTCTTAAAAATTGGATTTAATGTTTATTGGTTTGCTAGTTTACTTGCATTGATCATTTTACACTAGTTTAGTGACTTTAAACATTTTACACATGACGTACACAGAAAGGTGTCACTTCTGGACATATTCTGACCAAAAAAGGAAAATTATGGATGCTGCGTCCGCTATAATAGAAACGGCAATTAAGTTCCAGCGATATGGGCGACTGGAGGAAGCCGAGGCAATTTATCGAGAGATTCTCAAGATTGAACCCTCCCATGTCGGTGCCATGCATAATTTAGGTCTCGTTTTCCATTCAAACGGTAAATACAAAGAAGCCGTGGAGATTATAGGAAAAGCCATAATCCAATCGCCTGAGGTAGCTGACTTACATTCCAATATAGCGGCGTCACAGCTTGCATTGGGTCTCCCAATTTCGGCCGCTACTCACGCCACAAAAGCTATTGAATTGGATTTTAACCTAGGAGAAGCACACTATAATTTAGGCAATGCTCAGTTCTCTCTTGGCAAGACAAACGATGCATCCAGGTCTTTCCAATATGCGGTTGAATTGGATCCCAAAAACGATCAGTTTTGGAGTAACTATCTTTTTTCCTTAAACTTTTCACCTTCTACCGATCAAAAAGAAATCTTCAAAGCCAATTGTAGGTGGGGTTTGTCTTTAAATCACCACGAAGATGAGATTACTTTCAATAATGACTTTAATCCTGACCGACCACTCCGCCTCGCCTATTTTCTTCCAGAATTAGAAAGACACGTCACCGCGAGGTTCCTTTCTGCAATGCTTAAACATCATAATCGAAGCCAATTTGAAATACTGATCTACGGGTATGCGGAAAACCGTGGTCCCGCTCCCAAGTCACTATCTAATTTTGTAGACGGTTGGATTGATGTAGCAGATTTGACCATTGACCTCGTCGCAGAACAAATGCGCCGTGACCAGGTCGATATTTTGCTGCACCCCTGTACTTTCAAAGCCAGGTATAGAAAGCTAATTCTCTACAACGCCGCACCACTTCAGGTTGCCTGTATAAATCTCGTATCTACCACGGGCCTAAGCCGCACCACTCACTTGGTAACGGATTCGTTTCTTTCTCCTCCCGATGAAACTGAACACTTTTTTACGGAAACTTTAATCCGGCTCTCAAGTTTTAACGTGTACCAAAAGCCCGAACATGCGCCAGATGTAGCCCCACTGCCGGCTATCAAAAATAACTATATTGTATTTGGTTCGTGCAACAATCCTGCAAAACTCACAGCTGACTGTTTATCACTTTGGACCAACATTTTAAAAAGCATTCCATCCAGTCACCTACTTCTTAAACATCAATCTTTTGATAATACTGAAACATGTGAGAGTTTTTCTAACCAATTTAGGGACATGGGAATCTCGAGAGATCGCTTAATATTTCTTGGTTATACGCAGGATATAAATCAATACCTGGAAGCCTATAGTCTCATCGATATCTCGTTAGATCCAATACCATTTGGAGGTGGAACCACAACATATGAGTCAACTTGGATGGGGGTGCCAGTTCTCACGATGGTCGGTGAAGGGATCATGGGCCGACTTACGGGTAGTATCATGACAAGGTTAGGATATCCCGAATTTGTCACATATTCCCATGATGCATACGTATCTAGGGCCATAGAAATAGTGTCTGACCTTTCCAAATTATCAGAAATTAGGCAAAACCTCCGCATTGCAGCAAACACATACATTTTTGACGCCGCAAACTACGTAGGGGAGCTAGAGAGCGCCTGTAGAGATATCTGGATCAAATATTGTAATGATAATTGACGATGATAATCTCCCTAAGAACTGAAGGAATATTAGTTTTAATATCCAAGCTAATCAGTAATTCTGGATGAACAACAGAAATTATCCTTGTTGTAAAATTCAAATAGCTACAGAACCTTTGAATTTTGAACTAACACGCTCCGAGATTACCAATTAAGATCTTTCTCATATCCAAGTTCAATCAAATAGTGGCCAGAGATCTTCTTCAATAATAGTTTATTAACGGGTGTGAGGCCACTAACCCAGGCGCGAGAGACACCACGTTCACACCGGACTAGTTTGAGTTTATCTAAACGAGCTTCTTTAACGTCGAGAGATCCTGCATATTGCAGATCACTATACTCCGACACGGCAGAGTTAATTGCATTTACGTCAATTAATTCAGAAATGCCTAGGAACCGTATGATATTTTTTATAACCTTTGCTTTGTTTTCTTTCATTTCCTCAAACGACACACTCAATACTTTATCCCCCAACGAAAACCACTCTCTTGCACGGGAAATATGTTCTGTTAGATGATGTCGAGAAATAATGATTTTTTTTAAAACAGCCTCAAAGTCTACATTCCCTTTTACATTTCCCTCCGAAATCTCGTTATAAGCCCAGCTAATAACCGAATCTCGTGGATCTCTATATTGATATATAAATCGGTAACCTGGTCGTTCCAAAAGGGGTTCAAACATTTGCGGAGGGGCATGGGTAAAGTGGTAAAAAGGATCACGAACACCCGCAATTTCGGTGCAAATCGATGGACTTGCCTTTACACCAAAAGGTGGAACGTAATAACCAATTGTGGTCAAAAGGGATTTCAGAATAACATCTATGGCAGATGCACCCGATCGCGCAAAT
>PTLH01000145.1 GCA_002938035.1 Alphaproteobacteria bacterium MarineAlpha3_Bin6 | reverse complement strand
TCAGAAGTTTGATGTTGTTGCGTATGGAACCGAGGCACTTGGTGTAATGCGGATTGAGAAAGGTCACGCAGCGGGTAACGAACTCACCGGTCAGACCACTGCCCGCGATCTTGGAATGGGCCGGATGGTGTCGAAAAAGAAGGACTGTATTGGGAAAATACTTTCCGAACGCCAAGGGCTCAACCGTGAAGATGGTTTTACGCTGATGGGTTTCCGCCCGGTGAATTTGGAAGATAACCTCAAAGCAGGAGCACATTTCATCGCGAGGGGAAAGGAAGCAACTACGGAAAATGATGAGGGCTGGATTACCTCGGTTGCCTATTCTCCAAGCCTGGGTCATTCAGTTGCTTTAGGTTTTATCCAACGCGGTGACGAACGGGTTGGGGAAATAATTCAAGCCGCAGATCCGTTACGGGGGGAAAATATTGAAGTTGAAATTATCTCACCGCATTTTATAGATCCAGAAGGAGAACGTCTTCGTGTCTGATTTGATGCTCACTAGACAGTCTCCACTTTCCGAACTGGAACTTGATTTTGGAGAGGTGGCGGTCGCTGAACTTGTTTCGCGGGCAATTGTATCAATCGCAACACCGTATGGCGGTGGTAAAAAACTGTCAGAGGCGGTAGCGTCTTCCCTAAAAACCGAAATTCCTGCTATCGGAAAATCAACAACGTCAAATGTTGATAGTGCCCTTTTACTTGGAATGCAGCAGGATCAGATGTTTTTGCTGTTTGATTACTCCGGAAACAACGCTGTGGATTACCTTCCGAAAGAGATTAAGGACGCGGGCTATCTGACTGATCAATCTGATAGCTGGGTTATGATATCCATATTTGGCCCTAAAGCCCGGACAGCTCTCCAACAAACCTGCTCGGTCGATCTGCATTCATCAAATTTTCGTGAAAGAGCCGTGATCCGGACGGTAATGGCCAATCTTAGTACTATAATTGTATGTGAGGGGGAGAATACGTTTCTGGTTATGTCTCCGCGATCGTCAGCTAAGTCATTTTTTAAAGTGCTAGAGACCTCAATTAGAAATTTATCTCGATAAAATTCAATCGTTTTTCTACGATGTTAGGGGTAGAGGTTTCAAAACTTCCCGGTAGTAACGCTTTTTTATGTTATATTTTAATTAGCAGAGAGAATTTAACCCCCTAAAACCTAAAAAGGTTTCTGTTTTGGTCTCAATTTAACGTGCGGGAGGTGTGAACGTTAGTTGACGGCAATGTCGATGGTTATAAAACACTTTAATAAAAACGGATTTTATGATTTGCTGAATGAGGTGGGTCCCCATCGTCTAGCGGCCCAGGACATCGGCCTCTCACGCCGAAAACGCGGGTTCGATTCCCGCTGGGGACACCAAATTCTTGCGTGTCGTTTTGAAGTTTTTGAATAAGCGGCTTCGGTATAATCAGAAGGAGTTTTTTTGATGTCTTATGAGAGGGTGAAGGATGTTAAAACGTTACGCGAAACCTATCCCGAGCCTAAAGGCTCCCCAGTCGACAAAGTACTCTATGAACTCGACGAGCATTGCCGAAGTTTTATAGCTCGTTCTCCTTTCTTAGTGTTGGGAACAGTGGGGGACGTCTCTCCGAAGGGTGATCACCCTGGTTTTGTATCTGTATTAGATAATAAGACCTTGCTGATACCCGATAGGCGCGGAAATAATCGCTTGGATTCTTTTCAGAATATTGTTGCTAATCCCACGGTTTCCTTGATTTTTCTAATTCCAGGTGTCAACGAAACCTTCCGCATCCGAGGTGACGGAGAAATAACTATGGATAGTGTGTTACTCGAACCGTTGGCCCTTAATGGTAAGGTGCCGCAAGCTGGTCTGATTGTTCACGTTAGAGAGGCCTACTTGCATTGTGGGAAAGCTGTCTTGCGCTCAAAACTGTGGAAAACCAATTCTAACACTAGACAAAAAGAATTTTCTGGCCGCGATATGCTTGCCGATCACGTTGGACGCGATCGCAAGGAATTTCAAGAATATTATGATGAAAATTTGCAAGCTGCGATGACGGATGAGGGCAGGTAATAATAGTTCAACTGCTTGAGGTTTGTGGTACCTAGACATACCGAGTGTTGTAAAAGATTGATGGGGAACGGAACTTTTCTGTTTCTCTGAAACTCTAGAAGTTCACTAAATTACTATAACGTCATTACTGAACGAGAAACACGGTGAATTGCCAACTCATCGGTGAAGAACTGGGGAGCATAAAATGTCAAAACTTGAGGTTATTAGTTCCAGTACCTGTCCGTTCGCACAGCGTACACGCATGGTTCTCCTTGAGAAGAAGGTTGATTTCACTCTCACCGAAATTGACCTCAACGCAAAACAAGATTGGTTTTTACAAATTTCTCCCTACGGTAAAGTACCGGTTGTTCGTCATGGCGATACCGTAATTGTTGAATCGGCGGTCATCAATGAATATTTAGACGAAGAATTCCCCCAGAAGCCATTAATGCCAAAGACGCCGGGGGATCGTGCTAAAGCCAGAATTTGGATTGATTTTGCAAACGTGCGCTTTGTTCCCCAGATTTACAAGATGCTGCTGGCGCAAGATCGAGAGCGCCAATCGGAACACGCAGATAAATTGACAACAGCGCTTCTTATGATGGAGCATGAAGGACTGGCTATTCGAACATCGGGTCCTTACTGGTTGGGTGAAGAACTTAGCTTGGTCGATTTTACGTTTTACCCGCATTTACAGCGTTTCTGTGCTCTGGACTACTATCGCGATTTCCAAATCCCCGAGGAATGTAAGCTCCTGAAAATATGGCTGAGGTTTATGGAGGAAAACCGTTCGGTTCAGATGATGCAGATATCTGAAGATGTACTTATTCGCAATTGGGAGAAATACGCACTTAATACTAGTACTGGCACCACGGCAGAAGATATGCGTGAAGCATCCTAAAGGGATGTAAAAAACATATCGATTATTTGCTTCTTGTGAATTCCATCAATTGTTTAACGGATGGGATAATTAAATAATTAGTTAGATTAGGTTTTGTTGGTAAATTTTGGAGAGACTTCCAAAGCAAACTCCCGAAGTGCTTCGGTAGATCCCGTCAAGTCGTGTAGAAGTATATTTCTAACGCCGCATTCATATAGTTTCTCTACCCTTTCTATCATTTCCTTTTTGTCGCCTAAGATCGCGCCATTTTCGGACATTTCCGTTTCATTCTTAACCTCACCTACCGGATTAAATGTAGGGCTTTTAGAATTGGCTCCACTCGTTAGAGCTTTGACTCTAGAAACAAACTGATTCCGAACAGCATGCGCAGCCTCCCGTTGTTTTGCATTATGGGCGACCATTAATCCACGTGTGACACCAACACTATAGGGATCAAACTGCCTGCCAAGGCTCTCAACTTCGCTGCGGTAAATTGCAATTTTTTCCCCAACGTCTTCGAATGATAAAATTTGATCTAAAAGAAGGCTATAGCCTTGTTGGGCTGCTTGACGAATAGACCCAGGGCTGCCTGCACCTTGCCACAATGGTGGATGGGGTTTTTGGATGGTGTCTGGTTCAACAATGATATTATTAAATTCCCACCTTTTACTCTTATATGACCATCTTTCAGTTTCTCGCCATGCCCGAAGAATAATATCCATCGACTCACGGTAAATAGCCCCTGCTTCCTGGTGGTCAATTCCAAATCCATGGAATTCGGTGTTTCGGTAACCACGTCCGACACCAAAGTCGTAGCGACCATTGCTTACTACGTCTAGGGTACCTATTTGTTCTGCCAGTAGTATGGGGTTGTGCCAGGGGAGTACTACTACGGCACTGCCCAGGCGGATTGTGTTTGTAATCCCAGCAAGATAACACAAAAGATTTAAAGAAGAAGAGGGTTGGCCAAACCCTGAAAAATGATGTTCGAAAAGCCAGGCACTTGAGTAGCCCAATTTTTCGGCCTCAACGATGTATTTTCCGTATTCACGGTATCCCAACGTTCCTTCGGTGTTGGCGCCGGCTGCTTGCGTTTGGGGACCACCAAATAAGCCAAATTTCATTTGATTGTATCCATAAATGTTAAAAAGAATTGTTTAAGAAATGCGTGCCGCTAACTCAATTAATTGTTCATCACTGCCGGGGGTGCCGATTAGTGAGACGCCGACCGGGCATCCGTTAACGGTCAAAACTGGCATGGAAACTTGCGGCAAACCACCAAGCCCGGCTACACACGTAAGAGCCATGGTATTAGATCGGAACGAAGCTAGAGTTGTGGCATCTTCATTTAGAAGTGGCGCGACACATGGTGCGGTGGGGATTACGAGAGCAGAACCAGGTGACACCAGTTGATTGAGATGTTTTACGATTTGTTTTTGATGTTCACGCGCTGCGTTCAGTTCAAAGTCAGATATATTCTCCGCCATGAGAAACCGTTCGTGAATACCTGGTCCAAGCTTGGCCTTGTGGGTGCGCACCCAAGGGAGATTG
>PTLH01000144.1 GCA_002938035.1 Alphaproteobacteria bacterium MarineAlpha3_Bin6 | reverse complement strand
ATTATTTATAGGGCTAGCAGAGGCCAATTTTCTAGTTTCTTTTTGCAGTGCCACCTTGCGCGGAGATATCCGTAAGGCGTATATGAGGTCCACTAAAATTAATAATGATGGAAAACGCCGACATAGCTCAGTTGGTAGAGCAGGGGTTTTGTAAACCTCAGGTCCGGGGTTCGAGTCCTCGTGTCGGCACCACCTTTTTTCATCAGAATTCTGCGGGTTTTGGGATGTTCTAGGGGTCTATTGAGTTAGACTCAAAGGTGATCAAATCGTGAATGTTTGAGCATGTTTTAGCAGGTAAGGGGCTCTAATTTATCTGGAACTCATAATAAGAAGAATTTGTTCTATTTCCGTTTTCCTCCACATAACTGACTTAGTATATATTCACATACATAGTATGTATTGTTATGTATAGTATGTATTGTTATGCAAAAACAGGGTCCGTTCATCCACTCTGTATCAGGTAAGGGAGAGTGCGCATTCATTAGCGTATCTCATCCAATTAACCAATTGTTAATAGTGAGTGTAGATCTTAACCAAGCTGCAGAAGCAGCTTTATAAGATCAGAACAATTGGGAGTAATTTTATAATGCTTACACTCACCCGACGATTTAAACACCGCCTTTTACTGCATCAGCTTCAAGGGATGAGCCCATTCCAAGAAATGATTATTGGTCATATAAAAAAAACCACTGCATTAACATCGGTACCTCGGCATTACTAAGCGTAGTTGCCTATGCTTGAGTAATTCCACTTAAAACTTTGTTCGTATTAAAAAGTGAGAATGTCACTTCTTAATTTATGCATTTCATTTGACGAGGATAGAATGATCCATTCACGCCTAGAACTTCAGATAGGTTTAATATTGCTTGGCTGCTTACTCACGTGCATGGCAATGGCTTTTTAGGCCGCTTAGACTTTTTTAAACGCTACTAACCACCAAAATAGAAATCCAGTATCGTCCATCATAGAGCCAAAATACAATTATCCTACTTTTTTAAGGGCATCACTATCGCATAACTCTGATGTTTGCAGCATCATACTAATGTTGCGAGTTGACTCAATAACCACCCATTATTGCGTTTCTCACTTCGTCAGCTGCCATTTCAGGCTGATTTAATAACGCATTTGCTAGGTGACATATAATTTTCCACTTGAATTTATCTTGAACAAAGTTACGGGCTTCTAAATTTATCATTTTAACATAATGTTCGAGTACTTCTTCATCCTCTCTAACACCAGAAAGCAATTTCATTGCAGCTTGATAGTCGCCTTCCGCGTGAGTTTTTCTAAAACCCTTTGGGTTATATTTTTTCTGCGCCCAAGGACCGACAAGGGAAATAAAGGCGTCGTTTTCAATTCTTTTTTGAAGATCACCCGTTACCCCTTCCCAAACTAGGTTATCCAAATCTTCATCTGAAAAATAGGGTGTAGCAATATGGTGACTTTCTGTCTCATCGCCTGAGATGAATTTGATAGGCTTGGCTTCCATACCAACATGGAAAGCAGCCACGGCATGTCCAGCCTCATGGTGGGCAATCGTAGCCAGTTTTCTAGCCTGAATTTCAAGTTTTGAGCGGTCCATTTTAAACCTAATCCAACTTCGCCCACACATTATAACAGCAAAGAACCATTCCATTCACGCAACTATCATGGTGGTATATTTACCCAATCCTAAATTGTGCCGCGTCAAAAAATAAATAATTTTCAGTTCTGTTACTTGTTTGGTATCCAAGCGCTCTAAATATTAGAGGACGTGCCAATCTAACAGTATCGTTTTGGGCTACCCAATATTCATATGGTGCCAGGACGAAAACAGCCATAAAAACATAGTTACAATACTATTAGGTACAATCACAAATTAAATTTAAGTGCCTATCGACGCGCTTTTCAACGGTTGTTAAAGTTGTAATTAGGGTAGAAAAAATTATTAAACCCTTATTTTTAGACTGGAATATTGTTAATGAAAGAAAATAGAAATGAGGAAAAAATATCAATTCAGATGCAACTTAGTCGCCTTTACGATGAATGGATGATTTCCGTTACTAACGGCGATTTGGAGGCAAGTGATCGCTTATGGCAGGAAATGGGCGTCGTTTACCAGAAATTGCGGAATTACATTTCCCTAGTTCAGCCGGATAATAAAGGAAAAGACCCATGAAAAATATTCCTAAACTGAAGTGGGTTGGTAGTATGCATGAAGGTATTCCGGTAGCTACTGATAATCTTGACGCCTGCATCAAATTTTATCCCGAAGTTTTGGGTTTAAAATTACTTGTGCGACCAAGGGCTCTCGATAAATTCGGTCCAGGTGCTTGGCTTGGTGATGAAGATGATACAGTTCAATTCCACCTAATAGCCAATGATAATACCTTAATCCCCGGAAAAGGAGCACAGATTGAACCGGCAGGTCGCCACACGGCTCTGGAGATCATGAACATTGGAGCGCTCGGTGATCGTTTAAATGCGGTAAAAATTGAATTTTAAGAAACATCTAGCCTACTAGGTAAATTCCAGGTCTTCGTTCTAGATCCACAAGGTCATACATGGGAATTCCAAGGTTCGACCAATTAGCCTCCCCTCTTTAAATCAGACATTCCACAATCGCTCCAAGCTATTTTAAATTGTCCATTGTTAAGCTTCTGGAGAAAAATTACTGAGATGTCCTGAAACCTTGATTAGGCTAAAGTAATTATATAACTGTTACGCAGAAACTGCCCCCCCTGATTCTTCCCATCAAGTCCTACGACCTGTTTTACTGGAGAATAAACTTTTGACTAAATTCAGCAGCAGGCAACTCTTTATTACAGTCATATTACTTGGAATACTCTCAATGTTGGGACCGGTTGGACATGATATATTCATCCCATCCATTCCTAATATAGCAAATGGACTCAATACCACGACGAACCTGGTATCCGTCTCTATTTCAGCGATTTTTTTGGGAAATGCCATTGGTACACTATTTCATGGCCCCCTCTCTGACCGATTTGGTCGAAAACCGGTCATTCTTTGGATACTCGGAATTTATGCTATTTCTGCAACCTCCGCCGCTCTCTCACCAAACGTTGAAACCCTAATATTTTTTCGTTTTTTCCAAGGTGTTGCCCTGTCTGGCGGACGGGTATTGTCGGCCGCTGTCGCTCGCGACCTTTTTGATAAAGAAAGACTTGGCAAAGTTATGTCCGATATCATGTCTGTCGCAGCCATCGCTGCTGTTATCGCACCAATTGTGGGTGGTTTTACTGCCAAATATTTACCTTGGCAAAGTTCTCTCGTCTTTATGGCGATTTTCGGAGGGTTGGTCTTCATCTTATTCGCATTTATGTTCAAGGAGCAAAATACCACTGGGCAGGAAAACACTCTGCGGCTCACAGTTTTATTCAAGAACATCGCGACTATAACTACCAATTACACATTTCAGATGTATAGCCTATGTGGTGGGTTTATGTTGGCTGGCCTTATCTTATTCCTCTCCATCTCGGCGAATATCATAATTGAGTCATACGGGGTCTCCGCTCAATCTTATGGCTTTATGTTCGCCACCATCTCCTTGTGTTATCTAATTGGAACCTTCATCGGAAGCAAGATGGTCACAAGACTGGGCCTTAACCGTGTAGTTGCCTGTGGCGTAATATTAGGCTTGATTGGTGGAACCACAATGTTGGCTATGGCCCTAATGGCGATAAGAACACCAACGGCCATAATTTTCCCAATGGGTATTTTTATATTCGGTCTAGCATTCGTAAACCCCAGTACAGTTGCGGGGGCTTTGCAGCCATTTCCCGGAATTGCCGGGACAGCATCATCACTTACAAGTTTTGTCAGAGGTATAATGGGCGCAGCGGTCTCCTTCAGCGCATCTCTCTTCCGCCACGACGATGCCTTTGCCATGGCAACTACCATATTTCTCTTAGCCTGTATGGCCGCCATTTTTTATCGATTTGGTATCCAAAATGAATTTAAAAGAACTGAGTGATGAGAACAGGTACATCTATCTGTTTAGAACCTTATAACAGACCACTGAATATTTTCTAAGAGGTGGACCTTCATCTATGAATTCAAATTTGTGTTTCCGTTTATATTTATTTGGCCACTAATCAACTGTTGGTTCCATGGAAAATACCAAAAATACCTATCATCCATTGGTCAAAATAATATCAATCTACGGCACTGTAATAAGGTCCGACGAATGACTTTTTTTTCCAATCTTCCGTATCTTTGCATGACGGGCATACACGATCTCCAATACCTTGTGGATGGTATAGGTGTGAACATAGCAGACATTTTTTTGTAACATAATCTACCGGTAACGTTGCCCCGAATATACTTTTCCGTAAGCTTACCATCACAAATTTACTCCAAATATAAATTTCTATTAAGTGATTCGGAAATAAATTGATATGATAGCGCTCACATTACAGTGTCAAAGTCTTTCATACCCATACCTTTAAAAAATGATAGAGGTAAATAATTTTAAAATGTTGAATATAAA
>PTLH01000143.1 GCA_002938035.1 Alphaproteobacteria bacterium MarineAlpha3_Bin6 | reverse complement strand
GCACCAAGGGCTATTATAATCCAGTCATTTCCAGGTTCACGCCGCCGCCGCGTTTCCCAGCCATCTCCCATGTCGACACCCCTACCCGGAGAAAGGATCACCCATGGGTTTCCGTAGTGCGCATCATTATATCCAACTATATGGCCGCCATTCTTGATGGCCGAGAGTTCATGTACTCCCATGGGATCATGTTGTTGCCAAGCAGGGATTGGATGCCCGTAGATCCGAAGCCGCGCCACTCCGCCATCCGGATAAATATTAAAACGTATATAGTTAAGTCGTTCCCAAGACTTCACCTCGATGAAATTGTGAGCGTCGGGTTTTATCTTTGTCTTGGGGACGACCTCCATCCAGACCGTGTCTTCTTTTGGGCTGGATGTAGAGAGAGTTCCGTCGATAGATGCGTGCGGTGGATGGTTGCCGGTAAAGTGACGTGTATCGATGTCTACGCCTTCAATGGTACCTCCTGCTTTCAGGTTGACGATACAATGGTCATAGCCGCCATCCCTACGACGACTTGATTCCCAGCCGTCCATCCACTTGCCATGATTGTCATATTTGTCGGGGATAAATTGAGGTTCCGTATCTTTGATCAAACGTTCTTTAGACGCAAAAAACTCATCAGTCGCATAGATCACCTCGGCACCCATTCTGGGAGAGGCTAGGTTTACGGCGTCTGAGGCAAAGGGTGGTAGGAGTGGTTCTGACACGCTATTTCGGTCTCATTAGGTAATCTCTTTAAGCCGCAGATAAGCTATAAGATGAACTTGCTCAAGGGCGGTTGCAAATTCCGTATTGGTATCGTTATGGCGTCGTTTTTTAAAGATCTCAAGGATTTCTGTTCGATTATAGCCGCGAACCGCCATGATGAAGGGGAAGCCAAATTTTTCTTTGTACTGAGCATTAAGGGTTTGAAATGTCTTGAATTCTTGTGGTGAGCAATTTGTTAAGTCGGCACTCGCTTGTTCGGAAAGAGATGCCTGGGTCATATTTTCGGTTATCGCTAGCCTATCTCCGAGGTCAGGGTGTGCTCGGAGTAACGCAAGTTTATCGTCTTTGCTTGCCTCATTAACTACGGCGCTTAACATTTGGTGGGTTTTTTCAGCCGTATCCTGGTCGGGTGTAGCATTTTTTGTGCCATTTTCCCCCCAAGCCTTTTCTGTAATCCAAGGAGAGTGTTCATAAACTCCACCGAAGCAGGCAACAAATTCGTCTTTGTTCATCCGGCTCGGCAGATTGTTGGTGTATTGATGGATTTCACTCATGGGGTGTGCTTATAGGGGTGATGCTCTCGCCAATGTTTTGCAATATCAATTCGTCGACAAAACCATACATCACTGTGGGAAAGAGCGTAATCGACAAATGATTTTAGGGCCGCAAAACGTCCCGGCCGGCCGATAATGCGGCAATGAAGTCCAACTGACATAATTCGAGGGGTTTCAGCGCCTTCCTCATACAACGTGTCAAAACAATCTTTAAGGTAATTTAAGAATTGTTCCCCTGCATTAAATCCCTGTGCGGCCGCAAATCTCATGTCATTGGCATCCAAACTGTAAGGTATGACTAAATGCTCCTTACCATTCACGATAGTCCAGTAGGGGAGTTCGTCATTATAATCATCCGCGTCGTAGAGAAAGCCTCCTTCCTCTACCACGAGTTTTCGGGTGTTGGGACTGGTGCGTCCAGTATACCAACCTAAGGGACGTTCCCCGGTGATACGGGTGTGGGTGTCGATTGCAATATTCATGTGCTCCCGTTCAACATCCTCTGGAATATATTGATAGTCGAGCCAACGCCAACCGTGACTGCAAATTTCAAAATCATTCTTCAGAGCTTCCTCCACTACATCCGGGTGCCGTTCTATTGCCATAGCAACCGCAAATACAGTCACGGGGATGCCGCGTGACTGAAACAAATTGAAAATCCGCCAAACGCCAACCCGGCTACCATATTCGTAGAAGCTCTCCATGCTCATATGGCGAACATTCTTGCGTGCATCAGCCCCGATTATTTCTGATAGAAATGCTTCGGAAGAACTATCTCCGTGGAGAATGCAGTTTTCACCGCCCTCCTCATAATTGATGACAAATTGCAGAGCGATCCGTGCCCCGCCGGGCCAATTAGCCTTTGGTGGATTGGCTCCATAGCCTACCAGGTCTCTTGGATAATCTTGATCGGGCATGCGTCATAAACCTATGATATTTTGAGAAACTTCTCCTGCGGGAGCGATAATGCCAGCTATCTGAGTATAACAAAAAGAAAATCGATTTTAGTTGCAACGTCTAAATAACTAAATGCCGATTTTTCATGTTGGTTTACATTTTGATAACCCATGAAAATTCGACAAAGAGCGAAGAATTCCTATAAGGATTTCAATAAAACTATTTGCCAGCGGTAATTTTTATGGTTTACGTTCACTTTCCAGTGATAGGTAAAAGATAAAATTGGTTATCCAACATTTTAACCATAATTGGGGTGAATTAGTCGGCGATGGGTTTTCTCACCACACACGTATTAGATACGGCAAATGGTAAGCCGGCGAATGGCCTGCGCTTAGAGTTATTTCAAATTTCAGACGGCAGACAAAATCTTGTTTCTGAGCAGACGACAAATATGGACGGTCGTTGTGAACAACCCTTAGCTGCGGATGAGGTGTTTATCTCTGGAACTTATCAGCTTGAATTCCATGTAGGTGAATACTTTCAGGGAAAAGGCATGAACTTAGAAGATCCTGCATTCCTTAATGTTGTACCTATCCGTTTTGGCATTGCATCACCTAATGAGCATTATCACGTGCCCCTTCTGGTTTCACCGTATAGTTATTCAACCTATCGAGGAAGTTGAGAGTAAAAAGTTGGCAAATTGGAAGGACATGGATTAATAATTACATTCAAAAAAAGGGGTTAATAAAATGAGTGATCAGGTAACCATCGATCCCGCTAAATTAGCGGATACAGAATATACACCGCCAATGGCACAGGCGATCCCGCTTGGTATACAGCACGTATTAGCGATGTTTGCAGGGAATGTTACCGTGCCGCTATTAATTGCTTTAGCGGCAGGGGGGCCACAGCTTATTACACCGCTAGTGCAAATTGCTTTGCTGGCTGCAGGGGTTGCGACGCTTATCCAGACAATTGGTATCGGTCCGATCGGATCTCGCCTCCCTGTCGTCCAGGGTACTAGTTTTGCGTATCTCGGGATATTGATAGGTGCTTTAAAAAGTGGTGCCACGTTGGCTGCCGTTTTTGGGGCGTCCCTAATAGGTGGCATATTCCAAATGATACTCGGCTATTTTATTCCTCAAATCCGCAAATTTATTCCCCCCCTCGTATCCGGTGTCGTTGTGATGACGATAGGATTTACGCTCCTCCCCGTAGGAATAAAGTATTCGGCCGGTTGCGGAGCATATCCTGCTCCCTTTTGTAAAGCTGGATTTGGTAGCCTCTCAAATTGGGGTATGGCACTACTAGTTATCATCGTTACTTTGTTGATTAGGCGGTATGGTAAGGGGATTTGGTCTGCTGCCTCCATCTTTTTTGGTTTGGTGATAGGGTATATTGTTGCCTTTCCACTCGGCATGGTAAATGGCAAGGCTTTGGCTAAAATTGGCACGTCCAAGTGGTTTGGTTTTCCAGACCAGCATTTCGGTCTCGATTTCACTAGCCCCGCCGCCGTAAGCCTTATCGGGTTGATGATCATTATGGCATTCATCACGACAATAGAAACGGTTGGCGATATTTCAGGGATCACAATGGGTGGTGCAAACCGTGAACCGACAGATAAAGAATTGAAGGGCGGTATTATGGCAGATGGATTGGGGACTGCTGTTGTTGCTTTATTTGGCGGTTTACCAAATACATCTTACAGCCAGAACGTCGGCCTTGTATCTTTCACCAAGGTGATGAGTAGGCACGTCGTGACAATTGGCGCCATTTTTCTAATTCTTGCGGGCCTCATACCTAAACTGGCGGCGGTTGTAGCAGCTTTACCTTCGCCCGTACTTGGAGGCGCTGCAGTCGTGATGTTCGGTATGATTGCTGCCGCCGGGATGAAGTTGGTCGGGCAGTCTGGGTTCAGCACGCGTAACATGCTAATCGTAGCCATATCTGTTGGTCTTGGTGTGGGTCTTTGGCAGGTCGATCAACTTGGAAAATTGGCAGGATTTGGTCCTATTCCAAAGAGTAGTTTTGTCGATTGGTCAATCCCTCTATTTGTTTCAGGTATTGTTGTTTCTGGCATGGTAGCGGCACTTCTAAATGCCTTTATGACAGATGAGGAGTAAATTTATCCAATAAATTAAAGATAGGTCAACTTTCATTTTGCGCGCCCCCGGCCATGGTCCCATGGTCGGGGGTTGCAGTGTGAACTTAGATATTCGGTTTTTAAAAGTGCGGTTAGAATAGATGGAAATTGCCTTTGCAGATTGGTTGAATTTGATATTCAGGTGGCTGCATTTAATCACTGGCATCGCCTGGATTGGGACGTCCTTCTATTTCATATTTCTGGATCTATCTTTACGGAAGCGCCGGCAATTGCCTCCAGGCGTAGGTGGGGAAGCCTGGAACGTCCACAGCGGTGGCTTT
>PTLH01000142.1 GCA_002938035.1 Alphaproteobacteria bacterium MarineAlpha3_Bin6 | reverse complement strand
GCAGCACGGATCGTTTCATTCCATAATGATGACAGAAAGTGGGGAAGAATTGAAGTTAGTTGGTGGAGTAGCTTCAAAACCCTCTCACATATACAAAGGACCCTAAATAAAAATAATCATATCTCAGCTAAGGGGTCCCCCCTTGGTCTACTCAGGTAAACCTCCTCTACAATCACTCTGTGAGTCAATGTAAGCGTCACTGAGACTCATTTGGAGGTATCAGAATCCCTCCCCTGGACTCCAGAGAAGAAAATGACTCTGTGTACCCCTTTAAATGACTCACAGAGCCGATTGAAATTACTGTGTGGATTGCTCAGGTGGTTCTTGAGAAGGCTGATGATTACCTGAGAAGGTGGTAGTACATTTATCCCTCTTTACAATCAACTCAGGTATACCTAGTTCACCATATAAAATATGTAATAGTTTATTATTTTTTCGGCGTATCAACCTTAAACTTCATAGTGGAGCAGCTGTCCAGCTATCGTGTAACGCCATTTAGACGGGTGGCGAGAATATACCCGCTGTCACCAACGGATCCATCGGTGGTTATTAACCAAAGTCCCAAAGCGCCCAACTATTCTGGGGTTTTACCCAATAAACCTGTGTCTTCACCTATATAAAATTGTTGGTTTTCTGCCAGAGAAATTTGCATCCGTGGCTTTTATGGTTTTGAGGCTATGCAAATGCTCATAATAGGTATGCAATTTTTGCATGGTTGATTTTAACCAGGTTTAGCTTATAGTCACTTCACTGGGTTTCCCCGTCACATTGTTTGCATAAATTAAAAATTCAAATGTTATAGGTTTTACAGTCATAATCTGTGGTTGGTAATTGGGAAACTGAAAATAAGCTCAAGCTTATTGGAAAATAATGATAAATGTTATAGAGACCTGGAGGAAAGTTGATGGCGTCCCGTTCTGAAATGAACAAAAAACCGCAGGCAGAAAACCTGCAACCCAAAGTTAGAAAATGTCTTATGTGTTCAAGCTCGTTCCAATCTAGTCATATTGGTGAACGGGTATGTCCCGACTGTAAAAGCACTTCTACTTGGAGGCAAACGGGCATCGCGATATAGCCCTATTTGAACATGAGTCGTTAAAATCAAATACGTTTGATTTTTTCTAGCGTGCACTGCCCCAAGACACCAGTTAAGCCTCCAAGAAACATTGGTCACGTTTCTGGTGGTAAGATTTCCTGACGGCAGACGTCATCTATCAGATGACCCCTGCCAATATCATCCAGGTGCGCCTTTTTCTGATCGTTAGGTATGTTGACACCGACGCCCTGGGTCATCGCGAGTACGATAGACTGGTCACTAAGACCTAGCCAATAGGCCCGCCTAACCAATTTGTCCTCCGCGTCGCGAGCGAAGGGGTCTTCTGGGTTAACCCCCAGATTAGGAGAATAAAACTTCGTCATAACTGTTATCTTACTGCGTGAGTGCCAACTGTCCAGTGAGATAACAGTTATGTAATTATGCGCGGGGATAGACGCGACAAATCCCCCTACTTTCAAGCCCAAATGTTTGAAAAATTAATACTGTGACTGCTTTTAGTTTTTATCCTGGTTGCCTATAAATTCATAATTCAAGGGTGCGAGAATTCAGCAAACCATAGTTCTGGCATGTCCTGATATTGCATCTATTATCTGATAACCAGATAATAAAAACATGATTAATGTGTTGGATAATTTAAAAAACAGCGCCAGTGATATCAAAAAAGGCGGATGGTTGAACCAAATGCTGCCAGCAGTTATTAAGCCATATTTCAGGCTGGCGCGCTTTGACCGACCCATTGGTACTTGGCTCGTGCTGTTTCCTTGCTGGTGGTCTTTAGCACTAGCGACCAACAACTGGACGCCAACACCGGATGTCTTGGGTGAAACCCTTTGGCTATACCTTTTGTTTGGCATAGGTGCGATAGTGATGCGAGGCGCAGGCTGCACATTTAACGACATTACCGATAGAGAGTTTGATGCCAAGGTAGCTCGAACAGCCGACCGACCAATCCCATCGGGAGCCGTTAGCGTGCCGCAAGCGGTATTCTTCATGATCTTCCTTTCACTTATTGGTCTTACTGTACTTCTGCAATTAAACCACTTCGCTATTTTGGTAGGTGTGGCGTCGCTTTTTTTAGTGGCAATTTATCCATTCATGAAACGCATTACCAACTGGCCTCAGTTCGCTCTGGGGCTTACCTTTAACTGGGGAGCGTTTTTAGGCTGGGCCGCCGTAAGAGGGGACCTGCAGCTGCCCGCTTTTATATTATACGTCGCAGGTATATGCTGGACACTTGGCTACGACACAATCTACGCCCATCAGGATAAGGAAGATGATTTGATTGTGGGCGTTAAGTCTTCCGCACTCAAATTGAGGGATAAAACACGTCCCTGGTTATTTGTGTTCTACACGGCAACTGTAATTCTAATCGCCGAAACCGGTTACCTCGCGGGGCTTAGTTGGCCCTTCTACGTGGCACTGGTGCTTTCGGCATTGCAGTTATTTTGGCAAGCAAGAGATGTGAATATAGATGACCCTGCAGATTGCCTGACTAAATTCAAGTCCAACCGACTATTTTGTTGGATCCTACTGACGGGCATAGTATTAGGGCAGATTTTCTAATCAGAAAGAAGTATTTTACTGCAAAGAATGGCTAGATTTTTATCAGCTTCTTACCAAAGTTCTCACTGTGTAAGAGGTCAATAAACGATTTAGCCATGGATTCAATACCATCGGATATATCTTCCTTAAACTTAAACGTACCATCACGGACAAATCCACTGATATAATCCCTAGCTTCATCATACCTTTCAGCAAAATCAAACACGAGAAAACCTTGAATACGGGCGCGATTGACCAGTATTTGCCGAAGATAACGTTGACCAATATCTGGTTTGCCTATTTTGTCCGCGAGTGACACTACCCCGCACACTGCCACTCGGGCATTTAAATTTAAATTTTGCATAACTGCGTCATGAATTGGGCCGGCAGTATTATCAAAATAAACATCAACACCATTGGGGCAGCAATTGTTTATAGTTTTCGGGAGGTCTTCTGTCTCCCGATAGTTGATACCAATGTCGTAACCAATTTCTCGGCACCAATCCAGCTTTGCCTCGTTGGAAGCGACGGCAACTGCTCGACAACCATGAGCCTTGGCCAGTTGACCTGCTACCTGACCGACAGCACCAGAGGCTGCAGATATAAGGACTGTTTCCCCAGGCTTCGCCGCACCGACATCAAACAATCCAAAATAGGCCGTCATGCCCGGCATGCCGAGATAGCTCAATGAACTTTGAATCGGGGCAAGAGCGGGATCAACTTTTTGAGTGCTACCAGCACTGAGAACTGAATATTCCTGCCAGCCAAAATTCATCGATTCGACAAATTCCCCCTCACTAAACAATTTTGAACGAGACTCTATCACTTCGCCAACACCGCCAGCAGGCAGAAGTCCGCCGGGTTTCACTCCTGCAGTATAGCCGGCTTCTGGACTTATACGCCCCCGCATGTAGGGATCAACAGAAAGAAAATGAGCCTGAACCAAAATTTGGTCCTCTTCCAAGACCGGTAACGGCACGCTTGCTTCAAATTGGAAATGTGTTTCTTTAGGCATAGCTTCCGGATAATCGGCCAAAACCCAGCGTCGGTTTATTAGGTTTTTCGACATCACCGACTATACCTCAGTACCGCCTACTGTAAGTTCATCCAATAGAATTGTGGGCTGGCCAACGCCAACAGGCACACTCTGTCCATCTTTACCACAGGTACCTACGCCAGGATCAAGGGCCATGTCGTTCCCGATCAAGGATACCTTAGTAAGAGCATCCGGGCCATTGCCTATCAATGTAGCGCCTTTGACTGCCGCCCCTATTTTTCCGTTTTCGATCTGATACGCTTCGGTACAGGTAAAAACAAATTTACCAGAAGTTATGTCGACCTGGCCACCACCAAAATTTACTGCATAAAGTCCCTTCTTTACGGACTTTATGATTTCTTCTGGGTCATAGTTGCCATCCTCCATGATTGTATTAGTCATGCGAGGCATGGGAAGGTGGGCATAACTCTCCCGCCTACCGTTACCGGTGGCATGCTTCCCCATCAGCCGCGCATTCATACGATCCTGCATATATCCAGTAAGAACGCCGTCTTCAATAAGCACCGTCCGCTGGGTTGGGGTGCCTTCATCATCAACTGTAAGAGAACCTCGGCGGTTTTCAATGGTACCATCATCTACCACCGTGACCCCAGGGGCAGCTACCCTTTCACCAACTAATTCTGAGAAGGCAGAAGTTTTTTTTCTATTAAAATCACCCTCCAGTCCATGACCTATTGCCTCGTGTAAGAGTATGGCTGGCCAGCCAGGTCCCAGCACAACTGGCATCTCACCAGCCGGCGCAGAAACGGATCCCAAATTGACAATGGCTTGTCGGAGAGCTTCCTCGACGGCCATCTGCCAAGTATCAGAATTTATATAACTCTCATCTGTCTCCCGTCCTCCAGTACCATAGCTACCAGCCTCTAACCTATCGCCATCACCCACAATACAAGAGACGTTAAGCCTTACTAGAGGCCGGATATCGGCTGCGCGACTGCCGTCGGCACGAATGATTTGCACCGCCTGCCATGAACCTGAAAGTGACGCAGAA
>PTLH01000141.1 GCA_002938035.1 Alphaproteobacteria bacterium MarineAlpha3_Bin6 | reverse complement strand
GAGCCTCCAAATGAATGCCCAACAAGTCTCACGGGTTCCTCCAACATTTCCGCGATAGCAATCACGAGGGTGGCCTGATCTTCGAGTGTCTGCCTCTTTTTTTTTGGCCATGCACTGGTTTCTCCATAACCAAATAAATTCATCGAAAGCATCCTATAGCGATCAGAAAGTTCGCCTACGAGTTTCCGCCACTGTCTATTACCGCTTCCACTGCTGGGGATCAGAATTACAGGTGGACCTTCACCCACATCCATATAATCAATAGTAAATTCACCGCATGTGATTAGGGGCATAGCATTTCTTTATTACTGGGTTAAAATCGGAATTTCTACCACAGGAAAAAACTGTCAATATTCGAATAAATTATCTAGGCATTAGTGCTAAATATTAATACACCAAGTATTTTAGTTATATGTACATATTTTTCAGAGCTTTCACTCTAATCTTGTTAACGCTTACACTTCTGTCGTGCCAAAAGAACAAAAGCTTTGATCAAGGTTTTTCCCCAAGGGAAAAAACAACAGAAACAGAGCGCAAGAATGCCTCGAACCGCAGCGTCACCTGGAACCGCCGGCAAGAGGAGATAGAGGCGGATAAAAGACATCTTCAAATTAAGCTGGACGCAGGTGATGCCCGCCACCTACTGGAGCGCTCTGGTATTGGGGCCCATCCGTCGGAGATTGCTGCTTTAACGGGTATGACCCGTTCACAGGCTATTAGCAAAATTATAAGTGAATTCTCTGATACAACGTCTCTTCCGTTGCCGTCATTCATTAACTCGACTCTGGCTCCATATTGGATCAGATACGACTTTGATGAAAATAAACGCGAGGCATTTCGGATGTCTAGGGATCGCGAGATGTCGGAATACCGTCTGTGGTGGATCCGCGAAATGATCCAAACCCCTTCGCCGCAGACCGAACGAATGGTATTGTTTTGGCATAATCATTTTGTTTCCGCCTATTCGTCCATCCAACAACAATCCATTGCCATTGCCCGCCAGAACATGATGTTCAGATCTCTGGGGATGACGAACTTTCGAACCCTCACCAAAAACATTATCCGCGACCCGGCGATGCTTAACTATCTCGACAACGATCGCAATGAAAAGGAAAAACCAAATGAGAACCTAGGCCGAGAACTGATGGAGCTTTTCACCCTTGGTGAGGGAAATTACGATGAAAAAACAGTTAAGGAAGCTGCGAGAGCTCTGACGGGCTACTCGGTCAATCTCCTCAAGGATTTTTCGTTCGAATTGAGAAAGTGGCGGCAGGATGTCGGAATTAAAAACCTATTCGGCCGCACCGGCAACTTCAACGGTGATAACCTCGTGGATATAATTCTTGAGCAGCCCGCTACCGCAGAATTCATTACTCGAAAATTCTGGCGGAAATTTGTTTCAGAGACCTTCAGCAAAAAAGCCGAAATATCTGCAATTGCCGATAAGTTCCGTGCCAGCGACTATGATTTGAAAACGCTCTATCGGGCGATATTTACGACCCCCTCTTTCTGGGATCCGCGCATAAGAGGAACAATTGTGAAATCACCCGTAGATATGATTATCGGCACAGTTAGATCAACGGGTTTTCTACCTGCTGACTGGACGTCTATTCCCTCGAAACTGGAAAAACTTGGACAGCACCTCTTTGAGCCTCCTAATGTAGCGGGCTGGCCTGGAGGATCTAGATGGATCACGCCTTCCGGGCTTCTGTCACGACGCGACGCCATGATGCGTTTTTTTAACACTCAGGGAGATGGTGTCCGCTCCATGATGCAGATGTCTGGTTCCGGCGTAATGGGACAAGAGAACAAAATCACCGTCCGATATGGCGCGGAGAATTTTCAGGGTCCTCCAAAATTCCTGGTAAAACTGTATAAGGAAAAAGGCGCCCGAAAGATCGTATGGCGCAGTGATATTCTCACTGCTATTGGTGGTCATGACACAGAATTAAATGGCCGCATTAAAGGCGACGCCAGTATCCCCTGGCAAACTATGGTCCTAGATTTCGACTATCAGGGAAAATTCAAGGAAGTGGCGGTGGAGTTCATCAACGACCACTGCTGCGGTCCCGGAGGCTCTCAAGGCGGTGATAGAAATTTCTTCGTCGACTGGGTCAGAATGGGTGATAAGGTATATCTCGCAAGCAAAGGCCATCAAAGATCAAACTGTCCACCTAAAAAATCGTCAAGATCCGGGCGCCTGAACTGTAGAGGCGACGTTATCATGAGCGAGCCAATCTCCCTTTCGACCAACGTCAAGCCGAAAAATCCAAAAAATCATCTCGTCGTAGAGCACGTTGCATTGGACTGGCTCAACAAATTTGATCCTGATAAAAACTGGCAAGATTTCTCCATTTCCCTTTTGAACCCAAGTTTTAACAAAATCAGGCTTCAAGGGATGAAAGCTCAATTTGTTCGTCGCGGGGATGGCGACATTCATCTCACCATTGATAGCCGTCATTGCCATCCCGATTGTTTAGAAGACAACTGGCCGAACAGCGCTCAATTGAAAAAGAATAGATCAACACGTCTTATAAATATCTCTCTTACCGGCGAATATCGGAGAAGACACGAAATGCATTACCAGGAGCTTACCATTGAGCAAACAGCGTTCGTAAACGCAATCTGGGCATCATTTCCGCAACTGCTCCAGGAAATCAAGAAAGGCCGCCGATGGCGTAGAAACGGTAACAAACGTTATCCGGGTTGGAAGGAAACCATCGATTACATTCTGCGGACACTACCCGAGACGCGTCACGTAAAAAATAGCGTTGAAAAACCTCTTATCGTTCTCCCTACCGCTAGCCGCCAGGGTATGATGATGATGATGGCATCTGCACAGACAAAACCCCCTAACCCCGCAGGAAAACAACCTATAGTTACTTCATCTCAATGGAATATTCTGGCAAACCCAATTCTGAAGTCTTCCAAACCTTCACAGGTACTACTTGCGCTGGCACCTGTCGTTGCATCGCCAGACGAACGGGCAATCTCGAAGCTGATTAACGACCCAGTGTTCAACCTGAAATAGGGGAATAATCGATGGATAGACGCACCCTTCTGAAAGTCATGCTTAACGGCATTGTTATGCCCGTGGTCCCTTTAAAAATCGCAAAGGCCTATGCAGATAAAGGCCGTCGGTTGCTCCTTGTTGAACTTTCAGGAGCGAACGACGGTCTTAACACGGTCGTTCCGATAACCGACCACCGTTACCGTGAACTTCGGCCCAATATCGGGCTAAAGCCATCGGAGGTGTTCGACATCGGAGGCGGATTTGCCCTACATTCAGCTATAAAAAGCCTCGATCACATGTGGCAGGATGGTGAATTAGCAATCGTTCAGGGCCTCGGCTATCCGGGCGCAAACCGTTCCCACTTTAAGTCGATCGCCCTTTGGGAAACGGGTGGTGACGGGAACCGGAGCCGCCGCACGGGATGGCTGACTGATGACATCGAGAGCATGAACGCTTCAGCTGAATTAGATGCCCATGGTATCAGTCTTGACGGCGGGATGGGCGTCTTCGTATCTCCTGGAGGCCTGTGGCTATCTATGGCATCGGCACAAGAGTTCAGCCGCCTTTCTTCGCAGGTGATAAAAAAGACCACATCTGACAACGCGGCTCTTAATATGCTTCTGGATCGCTGGAATACGCTTAATTCCTCCATGGAAAAGATCTCCCGAAAGCTGAGTCGAAAATCCCAGATTAATTTCAGGGTTCGTGGACGCAAACTCGCCGCACAACTTGGTACGGCTGCTCAACTCATCCACGCAGGTATCGATACCCCTGTAATTAAGGTACAACTTGACGGTTTCGACACCCATGAAGGACAACCCGGTCGCCATCGACGCCTCCTCCGTGAACTGGGAAGATCTCTTGGCGACTTCCGCAATGGTATGAAACGGATCGGCCAGTGGGACAATACGCTCATCTTGACCTATTCAGAGTTCGGCCGCCGTACTGTTGAGAACCATACAGACGGTACCGACCACGGCACGGCTGCTCCACATTTTATAATGGGGGGTGCGGTTCAAGGCGGAATTCTAGGCAATCACCCGGACTTGGGCGCGCTCGTCGAAGGAGACATGCAGTTCACTATGGACTATCGCGCGGTATATGAACGTGTACTTTCAGATTGGTTTGGTATTAGGGAGAACAAATTCGCATCATTCAGGAATAAAAATCTCAGCGGCATGTTTAAGCTGTAAGTTCTGGGATTATTTTCTGTGAGGCAAAAGACCAATTGATCGCGGAGGTTCGGTTACCTCATCCCCCAATTTCGCGTTGGCCGGCTAATGATGTTTCGTAAACAACCCAGGTAGAACGTAGCGCTGAAATACATATGATACTTCACTGTCTGACCCTTAGTTTCTGTCTGTTTTTAATTGATTGTTTTTCCACATACCTATCAGAACTTTCCCACTAGCATAAGTCAAAGTGCCTCGCCCGTTGAACTTGTCATTCCTGAACTCACCGACGTATTTTGTGCCATCGGTATAGGTTACAGTACCATGCCCGTGTTTTTTGTTATCCCTTAGTTGACCAACATATTTTGTCCCATTGGCGTAAGTTACGGTGACTTGTTCATCGAATTTGTCTTCCTTGAAGGCTCCAACATATTTAGAGCCATTGGGAAAGGTATAAGTTCCTTGTCCATGTTTACTGCCATCTTTCCACGCACCGATGTACTTAGAGCCGTCGGGAGAAC
>PTLH01000140.1 GCA_002938035.1 Alphaproteobacteria bacterium MarineAlpha3_Bin6 | reverse complement strand
TTGTCCTTCTTTTACGTCGATAGACATTAAAAGCCCAGGCATTGGAGATAACCCTTGCTTTGAATAATCCGGCTCTAATTTTTCTGTTATCATTGAAAGCATGTCAGCTGCTATAGGAGAAATCACCCTTACGTCGGTAGTTAAGCCAGTGTGCTGGACTTTATAAAACGTAGCTTCCCTTTCAATTTGCATAGAAACAAGTTCACCATTAAGTCGGCCGGAAAATATCGGATTGCCCGGTGTCCAGTCAGTTTCTACTACGAACGATCGTTTTCCAACACTGATATCAAAACCACTGTTA
Organism: Alphaproteobacteria bacterium MarineAlpha3_Bin6; assembly: GCA_002938035.1. GTDB lineage: Bacteria > Pseudomonadota > Alphaproteobacteria > Rhodospirillales > UBA2165. The sequence goes on along the minus strand of PTLH01000140.1, from coordinate 4,408 downwards.
GATCTAATTACTCGGATTGGATATTTTTCTTTACCAAAAATGACTACCCAATTCTCTCTGACTTGGTAATTATCACGATAACAAGAAGTGTCATCCATCGTACGTAGCAGGAGGTGAGATTTTTTTTCAGCGACAATACTATTAACCGCACCCACGACAACAACGATCAATTCGATATCCTCGTGTTCAGTTTTTTCTGGAATAAATCGGTTTCCAAACTCTTCAACAATGAAATTAGTTGATAAACTACCCGCCTGGAATCGCGAATTAGATGTGACAGCAGCCAAAAAACCTAAATTATTTGCAACACCTCGTATATAATATTCGTCAAGGGCCCAACGCATATGCCTAATTGCTTCTCCGCGAGTTTTGCCATTGGTAATCAATTTAGCGATCATAGGATCGTAATATCTGTTAATGTCGTCTCCTTCATTAACACCACCATCCACGCGGACGTTTTTTGTTGTACCAAAGACTGATGTGATTGGCTCCCTATATCTCACCAACCGACCGATTGAAGGCAAAAAACCGCGGGCTGGGTCTTCTGCATAGATACGTGATTCCATTGCCCAACCATTTAATTTAATGTCGCTTTGACTGAACTCAAGTTTTTGACCCGCAGCTATTTTTATCATTTGTTCAACTAGATCGAGACCAGTAACTAATTCAGTTACTGGGTGTTCGACCTGAAGACGAGTATTCATTTCAAGAAAATAAAAGTTTCGATCGGCATCTACTATAAATTCAACTGTACCAGCAGAAGAATAGTCAACAGCAGCAGCAAGGGTAACCGCCTGAGAACCCATATCCTTCCGCATTTGATCTGATAAAAACGGACTTGGGGCCTCTTCCATGACTTTTTGATGTCGACGTTGAATTGAACATTCTCTTTCGCCCAAATGAACTATATTTCCAAACATATCTGCAAGTATCTGAATTTCGATATGGCGTGGATTAGCTATAAACTTTTCTATAAAAATACGCCCGTCCCCGAAGCTAGACTCTGCTTCCGAGATGCACGTTTCTAGCGCATCTTTTAATTGGGATTTATCAGATACTACCCGAATACCTTTGCCACCGCCTCCGGCAGAAGCCTTGAGTATTATCGGGTAACCAATCTCATTCGCGATCTTATTAGCCATCTTAAATTCAAGGATTGGTTCCTCAACACCAGGTACGGTCGGAATACCCGTTTTTCTTGCTATCATTTTCGACCCTATTTTATCCCCCATCTGACGGATAGCATCCGGGCGAGGACCAATAAAAGTTATGCCATCATGCTCAAGCCGTTCAACAAAGTCTGCATTTTCCGACAAAAATCCATAACCTGGATGCACTGCGTCTGCACCGCTCAATTCTATTGCTTCCATAACGGCATCTATATTTAAATAGCTTTCGGCAGGCGACGCTGGTCCAATAAGCACGGAATCACTGGCCATATCGACGTGCAGAGCATTTTTATCTGCTTCTGAATAAACTGCAACTGACTTAATACCAAGAATGCGTGCTGTCCTAATTATCCGGCACGCGATTTCTCCGCGGTTGGCAATCAAAATAGATTTAAACATTACGTTGCCAAGCGGTAGTTCCGGTGCTGCTTAAGTTATTAAGGACAACAGTTTTGAACAATACTATATCCCTTGTTTCCATTGCGTGCTCAATACACAATGGAGAATATATCACGAAATTAATATAACATTTTTTATAATGATATTTACTTCTAACATTACATTTTGTCTCATTCCACAATCACTTTATCTACATTTTTCTTCATTTCCTTTAGTATGTTTGAAAACCCTCCATAATTTTAGCAATGCTTTTGCATATCAAAAAATGATATCAATTGCTTATAGAATGTAATTTTCTTGTCATTGTCTGGAGTGCAGGGAGATCGCAGAGATACACAATAAAGCCAAAATTGGTATGACCTTACCGCATAATTTTTTATTAGCGGAATTTCTCAGTTCTTAAACAAAGTATGCCTTTGTTCCTATAAGTTTAGGAACTGACGAAGTTGGGAAGGTCCAAATAATTTTTGGGAGATTAAATTAATTTTCGTTGTTGGGAAATAAATTACCAAACTAATCAAAACACTATTTAATTCTCAATTTCCTCAATCTTGATTTAAAATTTCCAATCTGCGTTTTTGGAGATGTAAACTGCGTATCGTCCCATAAAAATCTACTGATGTATCCTTTAGACCGTCCATGTGGTCTTTTACATCTGCATATGAGACTACACCTTTGAGAGCAATTAACCCATAACCTACTTCTTCTAGATCTTGATCATCTAAATAATACCCCAAAGGGTCAAAGAACGGATCCACTAATATTTGACCGAAAGCGTCTCTTGGATTTGATGGCCCCAAAAGTGGCAAGACTAAATAAAGCCCATCCCCAATACCCCAGGTGGCCAGAGTCTGTCCAAAATCCTCCTCATGTTCTTCAAAACCCAAATTCTTAGCCACATCAAAAAGTCCTCCCACACCTGCAGTAGTATTGATTACCAAGCGACTAGCCGTGACAAATCCTCTTTTAAACTTTCCCTGAAGAAGATCGTTGGCTAAAACCACCGGTTCGCTAATGTTATTGAGAGCATTTGCTATCGCCTCACGCGCGACTTCGGGTAAAACTGAATTATATCCTGTAACCACAGGATCCAGAAGATACTGTCTGACTACTTCATTAAAAGCGAATATCCTGCGGTTTACTGATTCAAGTGGGTCATTTACCTCAGACAGCGTATACTCATTCTTCGAACCAAATTCATACTGTTTGGATATCCCGGACCTATTTTCAGGTGGACTTGCTGTTCGATTTATTGATGGCTGTATTCTAAAGGGATGTGGTTGCAGCAAAAGATGATCCATATTATAGATTGAAGGACCAGCAAACGGTTGCCGTACGTCAAAGAGAATTACAACAACAACAGCTGCAGCAACCCTAGAGATGGGTACTATTAACCTGCTCAATGCCGGTGTAATCAAATTTATTATGAGCCGAGCCCTCTGCATTGCGGAAACCATAAAAGAATACTAGCACGAAACAAGTATCATCAGCGTGGATAACACCACAAAAAATCAATATTTTTGCTTGCAATAGGTTGCACTAAAATGTTTAGGCAAAGACAGAACCGATACTTTTAGAAAAGCTATTTAAGCAAAACCACATTATTCTAATTTTAATTATATTTCATTCAATTTAGACAAGTATATGGTTAAAATTTTCCACAAAATTTTTCTTTAATTTCAATTTAGATTAACCAACAAAATTCAGCGGTAGTGCTTTTTCCTGATAACCTACTAGCATAGATTAAAACCTTATAATTTATTAAAAAGAGGTCAATGGGATGAGGTATAAGTTACACGAAAAAGTATCGAATGTCGATGAGTCTGAGTCTTGGGTTGCACCAAGCGCTGATTTAATCGGCGAAGTCACAATTGGCAAAAATTCTAGCATCTGGTGGCAGGCAGTTCTGAGAGCGGACAACGAACCCATAACCATTGGCACCCGTACAAACATTCAAGATGGCTGCGTATTGCATACTGACCCTGGGTTTCCTATTTCAATAGGCAATGATGTTTCGGTGGGCCATCTATGCATGCTTCATGGGTGTACTATTGATGATGGCACGCTTATTGGTATTGGCAGTATCATTCTAAACGGAGCAAAAATAGGAAAAAATGTCCTAATAGGCGCCAACTCTCTGATTACTGAAGGAAAACACATTCCACCCTATACATTGGTGATGGGATCACCAGGTAAAGTAATTCGTGAATTATCTGAAGAACAAATTAGCACTCTCTTTTCAAACGCTGCGGGGTATGTTCAAAGAGCTGATCTATACCGCCATAATTTACAATCCGGCTAGATTTTTTATAACCTTTTGGCAATCATATTCTCTAACATTGACCCAATCTAGTTAATCAATCTCAATGTTAAAGAGTTCGAGTCAAAATTGTTAATTTTCCAATCTACCAAACCTTCATTTTAAAAATTTATTAATTCCTGAATCGCAATTATTCGATTTGAAATTGCCCATTCTTTATAGTTTTATACTATTCTGTCGAATCCAATTTCTCTTAGACATTCGATGGAGTATTTTTAACTATAAAATGAAGATTTTCTTTTGGTGGCACAATATCCGTCACCAGATCTTTTATGAGAACCTTATTAGATAAAGGTTCAATGGTTGTATCCCTATTTAACAAACGCGTAGTACAGGCATATTGAGTTTTCCCATCAACCATGACCATACATTCTTTGCAGGCATTAGCGTTGATACAACTATACCGAACCGCTAACGATGAATCGATGTTTGTACGAACCCACAGGATTGCGTCGAGCACCGACATACCCTCACGATATGGTACATGGTAGACTTCAAAATGAGGTTCCTCATTTTGAAC
>PTLH01000014.1 GCA_002938035.1 Alphaproteobacteria bacterium MarineAlpha3_Bin6 | reverse complement strand
CCGAGAATTGAGGTACAAATGCCGCGTTGAAAGCCCCTTCCGCAAATAGACGACGAAATAAGTTTGGCAACTTAAACGCTACAAAAAAGACATCCGCCAATGGACCAGCACCTAAAACGGCAGCCACCATGATATCCCGGATAAACCCAAAGAAACGGCTTATCATTGTGATACCACTAACCGTGGCGATAGCGCGGAAAAGATTCATGATGGTGGTTTATCCCGGTTTGCGCGTATATTCCAGTCTGAAGAAATTACTTCCAACCAAAGTGCCGCGATTATGTGAATGTAAGCTGTCCGCTTTACTTTAATCAGGTTAATCGGCATGTTGTTTTGATGTCTTCAAGCCAACCAAACGTAGCACTCTTCGTCACATGCTTAGTGGATTTGTTTCGCCCGTCTGTTGGATTTGCCACCGTGAAACTAATGGAAGAGGCAGGCTGCAAAGTTAGTGTACCGAACTCTCAGACCTGCTGCGGGCAACCTACCTACAATTCCGGTGACCGCAAAAATACCGTTCAAATAGCCCGCCAGGTAATCCAAACGTTTGAGCACTACGACTATGTTGTCGCTCCCTCTGGTTCCTGCGCCGGTATGATTAAAGAGCACTATCCGCGCCTATTTGAAGGTGTCCCTAGTTGGCACGAAAAATCACTAAACCTGGCCAGCCGTATTTATGAATTGACGTCGTTTTTAGTTGATGTACTTGGGGTTACTGGCGTGTCGGGAACTTACGCCGCCAAGACTACATACCACGATTCTTGTTCTGGGTTACGTGAACTTGGAATCAAAGAGCAGCCCCGAAAATTATTGGCGGGTATAGAAGGTTTAAAAACCGAAGAATACGATGGTGCTGAAACTTGTTGCGGTTTTGGGGGCATATTTTGCATAAAATACTCGGAAATATCCGATAAAATGGCTACTGACCGAATAGACCAGTTAACCTCAACCGGCGCGGAAATCCTGCTAGGCGGAGACCTCGGTTGCCTAATTAATCTTGCGGGCAAACTGAAACGGGAAGGCTCCCTCATTCAGGTTCGACATGTAGCAGAGATATTGGCAGGGATGACAGATGCCCCCGCCGTTGGAGAAGGAAAGAATTAAGCAGATGCAGGTCACAAGCTCCTCATTTAAAGAGAACACGCGCGACGCTCTTTCAAACCCCACGCTTCAAAATTCGCTCAAAAGACTCCATACAGGTTTTGTGAGTAGCCGATCTCGTGCCGCGGCGAGAATGCCCGAGTTTGAATTATTAAGGGACCAGGCTCGCGACATAAAAGACCATGTACTAGCTCATCTAGATGTTTATTTGGAAAAGTTTGAATTACAGTGCCAGGCTCACGGCGGGCACGTTCATTGGTGCAGGGATGAAAATCATGCCAAGGATGTAGTATTAGATATTTGCCAAAAGGCTAATGCCAAAACCGTTACCAAGGGCAAATCTATGATCGGCGAGGAAATTGCCATCAACGATCATCTAGAAGCGAATGGGATAGAGCCCATTGAAACGGATTTAGGTGAATATATTATCCAATTGCGGAATGAACCGCCTAGCCATATCATCGCACCCGCCATACACGTGTCAAAAGAACAGGTGGCAGATGTATTCCGTTTAACCCATTCGGACCTAGATCCAGCACGAAACCTAGATGAACCGGACAATATTTTGGCAGAAGCCCGAGCTATGTTGCGCAACCGTTACATGGAAGCGGACGTAGGTATTACCGGCGCTAATTTTTTGGTAGCTGAGACCGGCTCTTCTATCATTGTCACAAACGAAGGGAACGGAGACCTAACCCAGACACTTCCAAGGGTTCATATTGTGCTAGCGAGCATAGAGAAAATAGTTCCCACGTTACTTGACGCAACAGCGCTCTTAAGAGTTTTAGCCCGAAGCGCGACAGGTCAAGAAATGTCCTCCTACACAACTTTTTCCACGGGACCGAAGCGGGATACAGATGTCGACGGCCCTAGTGAATATCACGTAATCTTGTTAGATAACGGCCGAAGTGATCTCCTAGATTCTGAATTTAAAGAAATGCTCCGCTGCATCAGATGCGGCGCCTGCCTAAATCATTGCCCAGTTTACGGCGCTATTGGCGGACATGCCTACGGATGGGTGTATCCTGGGCCAATGGGCTCCGTCCTATCCCCCGGTTTGATTGGCCTTCAAAACACAAAACATTTGCCGCAGGCTTCCACCTTGTGTGGTAAATGCGAAGAAGTCTGTCCCGTGCGCATTCCTTTACCCCTGTTGCTGAGGAACTGGCGTTTTCTCATCTATGATCGAGGCCTCACAGATCGAAAGTTAACTTTTGGCCTTTCCATTTGGGCATACTTAGCAAAACGCCCTATGCTATATCATCTCGTGGTCCGGTGGTTAATACGGGTGTTGGCCTTAGGTGCCCGAAAAAAAGGACGATACAAATATTTGCCGGGTTTGAAGGCGTGGACCCAAACCCGTGATTTCCCTGCTCCGCAAGGGAAAACCTTTATGCAGCAATGGCGATAACCAGGTGATGATTAATGCGCGCGAAGAGATTCTCAGCAAAATTAAAGCTGGTTTAGACCCTCTTCAAAGTAGGGCAAGGCGAGAAAAGTCTGTTGAGACCCGCCTTTCTAATCCATCCAAACACGTGATCCCTAAAAGGGCGCAGCTAGACCGAGCTAAAAGAATTCTCTTGTTCCAACAGATGGCAGAAGAGGTCGCCGCAACCACCTCTCGTGTTTCTTCCCTTAATGAGTTACCAGAAACAATAATCGAATACCTGAACCGACATAATTTGCCGAGCCACATCAAAACAGACACAAACCCTCTTTTAAACCGTGTCGACTGGGCGAAGCACCCAACGCTTGAAGTAAAATACGGGAAGGCCGAAGACTGCGATCAAAACAGCGTCACGGTAGCGTTTGCCGGTGTTGCGGAAACGGGAACAGCCGTCTTAACCTCAGGGCCAAACAACCCAACTACACTCAATTTTCTACCCGAAAATCATATTATAATTTTACCTGTCTCACGCCTCTTCGGCACCTATGAAGAAACCTGGGCTCGCCTGCGGGCAGAAATGGGCGAGATTGAAAAAACTTTTCCCCGCACAGTCAATTGGATTACTGGCCCATCCCGGACTGGGGATATCGAGCAAACTATCCAACTTGGTATCCACGGCCCAAAGCGTTTACACGTGATACTAGTAGAAGGTAATGACGAAGAAACCGGATAAAACAATTAGCGACGCTGATCTTCTCGCTCATGTATTCCGAGACGTGCAGCCTTTACCGGGTCGCAAAATTACCAACTCTCCGCCAATCAGGTTTGGAACACGTAAACTCTCGTCTTCTGCCTCCCCAGTCTTAAAAACCAAAGGGAAAGACAGTCACGACACTAAACTACCCAACATACAACATGGTGATGCTCCTGGATTGGATAAACGCACCGCACAGAGGTTACGTCGGGGCAGGATAAATGTGGAAGCTCAACTTGACCTTCACGGGCTCAAACAAGACGAAGCCCACATGGCGCTAAATCGGTTCCTTACGCAATCATACAACGTTGGCCACCGATGTGTTTTAGTAATTACAGGAAAAGGAGCGCTATCCCAAGGCGGGGGTGTATTACGAAAAATGGTGCCCCTCTGGCTGAATGAGAACACCAACAGAAAATTTGTCTTATCGTTTACCTACTCAACTCCTGCGGATGGCGGAACTGGCGCAATCTATATTCTTTTGAAAAGGAAGCGAAGATGACACCGTTTGGGGCCCGTGTTCGTGAACTGCGTGATTTGAAGAAAATACCACAAAAAACAATGGCGGAAGACTTACGTGTCTCCAGTGCTTATTTGTCAGCGCTTGAACACGGAAATCGAGGACGACCGGGTCCAGGTTTTGTTATGCAAGTTGCCAATTATTTTGGACTAATATGGGATGATGTAGACAATCTTAAAATTCTGGCCAATCTCTCTCATCCAAGAGTACGAGTGGATACCGGAGGGCTCTCGCCTCAGGCTACACTATTAGCCAATCTTCTGGCTATCCATATTAGTGAATTGGATGGCGACACCATCAATCGAATCCTACGTGAAATGGGTTTTGATAAAGAATTTTAGTTTTAGTTCTTTTTGTGAAAGAATACATACCAGACCCAATTAATAAAACTTTCCAATGTATTCATGACACCGCTCGACAAATACAGATGCTGATTTAGGAACAAAAACAAGATAGTTATTTGCTAATCGACTTATTAACCGTGCCAGTAATAAAAAATTTCCCTACCCAATCGGATCTTCCAAGCTACTAGCCGACAAGAGCAATTTAACGCTTAATTCAAAATACCCTTGTTTTGCTTAGGCTTAATATAAAATTTTAAGAAACAAAATCCTATAAAATAAATTTTGTTAAATCGCCCACCTTCAAGAGATCTCCAACGCGGTTGTTAACCATATCTACATCTATTGTTACGGTTTCTCCAGAACGGTCCGCAGCGGAAAAACTAATTTCTTCAAGCAATTTTTCCAACACCGTATGCAGTCGCCGGGCTCCGATATTTTCAACCGTACCGTTAATCTCAGCTGCGAGCTTAGCGAGTTGGTTAATTGCCTCTTCAGTAAAATCAAGCGTGAAATCTTCCGTCGCCATCAACGCAATATATTGTTTGATTAAACTCGCTTCCGGCTCGGTTAGTATACGAACAAAATCCTCTTCCGTAAGTGCTTGCAGTTCTACCCTGATGGGAAGCCTTCCTTGTAGTTCCGGCAACAAGTCGGATGGTTTGGCAAGATGAAAAGCTCCGGAAGCAATAAACAGGATATGATCCGTCTTGACTGGGCCGTATTTTGTGGCGACCGTAGTACCTTCAATCAACGGCAACAAGTCCCGCTGCACACCCTCCCGACTTACATCACCGCCCACACGTTCTGACCGAACGGTAATCTTATCAAACTCGTCGATAAAAACGATGCCATTGTTTTCGACCGTTTCCAACGCATCCCGGACGACTATATCTTCGTCTAATAGCTTGTCACTTTCTTCGGCCATTAATATTTCGTAGGAGTCTGGTACAGACATACGTTTAAGCGCCTTTTGCTGACCAAAAGCTTTCCCTAGCATGTCGTTCAGGTTGATCATGCCCATCTGCGCGCCGGGCATACCAGGAATGTCAAATGTCGGCATGCCGGTATTACTAGTTTCAGAAACTTCAACTTCCACTTCTTTGTCCGAAAGACTTCCTTCGCGCAGCATTTTGCGAAATTTTTGCCGTGTATCCTGACCAGCGTTATCACCAACCAAGGCATCAAGAACCCTTTCCTCAGCGTGTATTTCTGCCTTTGCCTGTACGGCTTTACGCTGGGTTTCCCTGGTTTCGTGGATGGCAATCTCTACAAGGTCTCGAACGATTGACTCAACGTCCCGTCCAACGTAGCCAACCTCCGTAAACTTTGTTGCCTCTACCTTTAGAAAAGGAGCCTGGGCTAATCGTGCAAGACGGCGGGCAATTTCTGTTTTTCCAACACCGGTAGGACCAATCATCAGTATGTTTTTTGGCAACACCTCTTCACGAAGGTCGTCTGAAAGCTGCTGACGGCGCCATCGGTTTCTAAGGGCGACCGCTACGGCACGCTTGGCATCAACCTGGCCGATTATAAAACGATCGAGCTCAGAGACTATTTCCCGAGGAGAAAAACTGGATCCTGAATTATTGTTCATTTTTCTGCAAGTTTCTCAATTACAATGTTTGTATTTGTATAGACACAAATACCCGCCGCGATTTCCATCGACTTCCGGGCGATGGTCTCCCCATCTAGATCGTCTCGGTCTATTAGCGCGCGGGCTGCGGCGAGAGCATAATTGCCACCGGAACCAATTCCAATGAGCCCGTCTTCCGGTTCCAGCACATCACCTGTACCTGAAACAATTAGCGAGACATTAGCATCCGCCACAGCCAACAGAGCTTCCAGTCGACGCAAATAGCGATCCGTGCGCCAGTCCTTAGCGAGCTCCACACATGCCCGGGTAAGTTGGCGCGGAAATTGTTCAAGCTTGGCCTCAAGGCGTTCAAACAAGGTAAAAGCATCGGCCGTTGCACCAGCAAAACCGGTAATCACAGAACCCGAAGCCAGTCTGCGGATTTTAAGGGCATTAGACTTAACCACCGTGTCACCCATGCTGACCTGACCATCGCCAGCCACCACCACATCTTTGCCTTTTCGCAAGCAAAGTATGGTCGTTGCATGCCAGTTGGGTAAAATCACGCCGTTTTGATTTGTCTGCATGTGCTTTTGTCGCCGTTTACAATATGTTTTATGCTTTGGAGCTCCATGATCACTGCAGAGGATGTAGTTTTATCTAGCCACACGTCAACTGAGACAACTACAGACTAGCAGACCGAGCGCTATCCTGCTACAAGTGCGCGGCATAGTTAAGGAGTATCCATAATGCGCCAAGGCAGCGTTGAGCGCAAAACAAATGAGACAAATATAAGCGGTAAAGTTAACCTAGACGGCACTGGAATTTTTGAAGTTTCTTCAGGGATCGGGTTTCTAGATCATATGCTTGAGCAGTTTTCGCGCCATAGCCTAATTGATCTGAAAGTGAAAGCAGATGGAGATCTACATATTGATTTTCATCATACTACCGAGGACACAGGTATTGTCATCGGCGAAGCAGTAAATGCGGCGCTCGGTGATCGCGCAGGGATCACCCGCTATGGATCAGCATTGGTGCCTCTTGACGAGGCCCTTACCAGAGTAGTTGTGGACTGCTCAAACCGTCCTTACCTGATTTGGAAGGTTGGTTTTTCCTGTAACAAGCTTGGCAAAATGGATACCGAGCTATTTAAAGAGTGGTTTCAAGCATTTTCGCAGGCCGCAGGCCTCACAGTTCACGTCGAAAATCTTTATGGCGAAAATAACCATCATATTATTGAGTCGGCGTATAAAGGTCTTGCCCGCGCCTTACGCCAAGCGGTGTCGCTTGATGAAAGGTCAGCGGGGGTAATTCCGTCAACCAAAGGCGTTTTGTCAGGCACCAGTTGAATACGGTGACCTTTATGTGGAAAACGTGAAAACTATGAGGTTCCACACGATACATTTGCCGGCAAAAAATTTTAGCACCCAAGTGCAAAATGAGAATCATCTCTTGCGCCAGATGGATGATATAGTGGCAGTGAAGGAAGGTTTCTGCTGGCCAGCGTTTCTGTTTTCATTGGTTTGGGCAACATTTCACCGGCTGTGGTTATTTGCTTTCAGCTTAATGGGTTTCTGTTCTGTAGCTTTTTTTACACTTTACCAACAAGGTGCCAAACCAAGTTTTAACTTAATAGTCTGTTTCGGTATTTTTGCACTGTTTGGCTATCTCGCTAACGATTTCCGACGATTCAAACTTAGAAGGGCCGGTTATTTGGAACGCGGTATCATTTTAGCTCCAACTGTGGGCGCCGCGGTTCAGCGCTATCTGAATACTTCGATCGCCAGGCACTGAGACAGACAGATGAATGTGGCAATTATCGACTATGGTTCTGGTAATCTGCGCTCCGCTACCAAAGCGTTTGAGCAAGCCGTTTCTGAACTAGGGGGCGGAACTATAAAGTTAACGAAGGACCCAGATGGGTTAAAAAATTTCAGCCACATTGTACTACCGGGCGTCGGCGCATTTTCTGATTGTATGACCAGACTATCCGCCATCGATGGGTTGATTGAGTCCCTGCAAGAACAAGTGTTCATCAAAGCCAAACCCTTTCTCGGAATTTGCGTGGGTATGCAGTTGATGGCCGACGTGGGGCGGGAACACGGCAAAACTGACGGTTTTGGCTGGATTCCCGGGGAAGTTATATCAATATCTCCTCATAATAGAAACATCAAAGTCCCACATATGGGTTGGAACGATCTTCAAATTATTGACACAACCCATCCCTTCGTACAGGACCTACTTGAAGGGGTCCATACCTATTTCGTGCACTCTTATCATTTTGTTACCAAGGACAGAAGCCATGTATTAGCGACCGTCAACTATGGCAAACCTTTAACCGCTATTGTTGGACGAGATAATTTGATTGGTACCCAGTTCCACCCGGAAAAAAGTCAGCGAACAGGGCTTCGTTTCATCAAGAACTTCTTGGGTTGGCGACCATGATTTTCCTCCCCGCAATAGATTTGAAAGACGGCCAATGTGTCCGGCTACTTAAAGGTGATTTCAATCAAACCACGGTGTTTAACGATAACCCCGCTTCTCAAGCCAAAGCATTTGAAAAGGCCGGTTGTCAATGGATCCATGTGGTAGACCTAAACGGTGCTTTCGAAGGCAAACCAATTAATGGTAACGCGGTAGACAGTATAATCCAAGAAATCTCTATTCCCATAGAGCTCGGAGGTGGCATCCGTGACAGAGCTACCATTGACATGTGGCTGGAAAAAGGGGTTTCTCGCGTGGTCTTGGGAACGACAGCCTTAAGCAACCCAAATCTTGTTCGAGAAGCCTGTCGTGTTTACCCCAACCGAATAGCTGTTGGCATCGACACTAAAGCAGGTAAAGTTGCGTTAGAGGGCTGGTCCAAAACTTCTCAAATCTCGGCATTAGAACTTGCCAAAAAATATGAGGACGCTGGTGTCTCCGTTATTATATACACAGATATAGACCGAGATGGTACCATGAAAGGACCCAACATAGACGCCACATTGCAATTAGCTAACACTATTTCCATTCCCGTAATCATGTCAGGTGGGGTCTCTAGCATGGAAGATCTGAGAACATTGAAAATCATGGGTAATGGCGTTTTGGACGGGGTCATTTGTGGTCGCGCCATTTATGACAACCGTATTGACCCAGGAGAAGCGATAGCGCTTCTCGACGGACCGCCATGATATGCTAAAAACTCGAATCATTCCTTGCCTGGATGTAAATAATGGTCGTGTAGTCAAAGGCATAAATTTTATCGATTTGGTGGACGCCGGCGACCCTGTAGAGCAGGCCGTGATATACGATGCTGCCGGTGCAGACGAGCTTTGTTTTTTAGATATAACAGCCAGTCACGAAAACCGGAGCACGATAGTCGAAGTTGTTGCCAAGACCGCTGAAAAATGTTTCATGCCGCTCACCGTTGGCGGCGGTGTCCGCACGGTGGAAGACGTAAGAACACTGCTAATAGCGGGAGCTGACAAAGTCTCCATTAACACTGCCGCAATCAAGAACCCACAACTCATAAATGATGCTGCTAACAAATTTGGTAGCCAGTGCATGGTCGTTGCAATTGACGCTAAACGGGTGAATAAGAGCTACAAGATATTTACCCATGGCGGGCGTAAAGAAACCGATATCAGTGCGATTGAATGGGCTAAAAATGCAGAGGCTAGCGGAGCCGGAGAAATACTGCTCACCTCAATGGACCGGGATGGCACAAAAATGGGCTTTGACCTTGAATTAACTCGGTCCGTCTCAGATGCCCTATCCATCCCGTTAATTGCTTCCGGTGGAGTCGGCACTCTGGACCACTTAGCTGAAGGGGTAACTAAGGGACACGCGAGTGCTGTACTTGCCGCTTCTATCTTTCATTTTGGGCTCTATAATATTTCTGAAGCTAAAGCATATATGGAAAAGGTTGGTGTTGCTGTAAGACCAATTGAGATAATTTAAAATGACCCAAAACTCTAATGTCCTAAACCAGCTTTACTCTGTGATCCAAAATCGTAAGGGCGACAACCCTGAAACCTCATATACTGCAGAGCTTCTCTCTCAAGGTATGCCAAAAATAGCCCAAAAAGTGGGCGAGGAAGCGGTGGAAGTGATCACCGCTGCCTTAGTTGAAAATGAAAACAAGGTTATTAAGGAAAGTGCAGACCTTCTATATCACTTGTTAGTTCTTTGGGCCCAAAAGGGTGTTACGCCGGAAAACGTATGGAATGAACTCCGCTGCAGAGAGGGTACTTCCGGCGTTTTGGAGAAGACTTCTCGGCAAAAAGATTAAAGGAATAAATGGATATGGTTGCGGATTACGATACTAATAATGTTTTCGCAAAAATTCTTCGCGGTGAGATCCCTTACTCAAAAGTGTATGAAAACGAATATGCGCTCGCCTTCAATGATATTGCACCTCTAGCCCCAGTGCATGTTCTTGTAATTCCCAAGGGACAATATGTGTCGATGGATGATTTTTCGGCACACGCATCGACTGAAGAGATTAGCGGGTTCATGCGCGCTGTAGGCGAGGTAGCACGACTGCTCGGCTTAATAGAAAACGGCTATCGAACTGTCACCAACATCGGACATTACGGAATGCAGGAGGTTCCACATTTACACACACATGTCTTCGGTGGAACAAAACTTGGGCCAATGCTCAACAAAACTATTTGAGCAAATGAAGCTTTTTCTCACAATATTCCAATTATAATCCCCTAAACATACGAAAAACCAGGAGATTGGTTACCATTTGAATTCACTTTATGGAATAACCGGCTTATATTGGTAAAAATTTAAATTAGCATTTTGCAGCGAGAGGCAAACCTAATGGCTGACGAAGAGTTTGCAAACACCACAGAAGGAGGAGACGCTGCCCTCATGGATGTCAATGTCGACATTGTTGCCGTGTTAGGTGTCGCTGAATTGAAAATCAGTCAAATACTGCAATTAGGCCGTGGAGCCGTCGTGGAGTTAGATCGTTTTGTGGGAGAACCAGTAGAGCTGCGTGCCGGAGGCAAAATAGTAGCCAAGGGTGAAGTGGTTGTCACCGATGAAAAACTAGCGGTTCAAATCACAAACGTGATAAAACCCCAAAATTAGACTATCCTCTCAATAATATAGTAGCAAATTAAACAGGGTGTTAAGTTTTGACAAAACCAAATTTAATGGCAGAAACCTATAAATTTCAGTTTAAAAATAGTAATTATTTATCCCGTATCCTGGCTATTTCTATAAAATTGAGGTGTTGCCCATTTTAAGCGGCAACTTGTGCCAGATTGCAAAATCTAAACACAACTTAATTATGAGCCATTAATCGATATTTTTTCTTCTATTGCATCCCAAACGTTAGCTTCTAGCTTAACATTGTCAAAATGGTTGATTTCTTGAAGACATGTGGGGGAGGTTACATTGATTTCGGTGATTTGATCGCCAATCACGTCAATTCCTACTAAAATTAGCCCCCGCTCGACCAAAGATGGTCCAATGGCTTCACAGATTTCCTCTTCTCGCCGACTTAGTTTCGCTTTTTGAGCACAGCCACCCACGTGTAGGTTAGAACGGGACTCTCCTTTGGCGGGCACCCGGTTAAGAGCACCAACTGGCTTTCCATCAATGAGGATAATACGCTTGTCTCCATCCCTAACTTTAGGTTCATAACGCTGCGCAATTAAAGGCTCTCTGTAAAGTTTAGCAAATAATTCCAAGAGGGAATTAAGGTTCTCGTCCTCTGGCGCTAAATGAAACACGCCTGCACCACCATTTCCAAACAGTGGTTTTATTATAAGATCTTTATGCTGATCACGAAATTCCCTTATTTTGTCCCGATTCGAAGTGATCAACGTAGGCGGCATAAATTCTGCAAAGTGGGTTACAAACAGTTTTTCCGGAGCGTTACGGACACTTACAGGATCGTTTACGACATAAGTTTCAGGATGAACGTGCTCCAGCAAGTGCGTTGCCGTAATATAAGCCATATTAAAAGGCGGATCTTGGCGCATTAGCACCACGTCAGCTAGGCCAAGATTAAACCATTCTTTGTCTCCGAGAGAGAAATGATCCCCCTCAACTTCCCGAACCGTCAGTGCCCGTGCACAAGCGGTAACAGAATTCTTTTCGAGTGTTAAATCTTGAGGAAGGTAATGATAAAGCAAGTGGCCTCTGGCTTGAGCCTCTAAAGCCAGAATAAACGTGCTATCTGATTTAATATCGATAGCATCAATCGGATCCATCTGAATTGCAACAACGAGGCTCATACAACAACCCATTCCGTTTTCTAATTCAAAGGCCTTATTATCTTGAAGGCAACCTTTATTCGAAGGCTTTTTTCCTTAACTTAACATGATTAACTACGTTGATCACTCGACTGATAGAATTGGCGTGAGCCATAACCCTTGCCAGTTCGCTCTGGTCCTGGGCAATCCCAATCAAATAAACGGTTCTATTGACCGTCTCAATGGCATAATTAATGGCTAAGATATCTTTATCAAAAGCCAGTTTAGCTTTTAGTTTTGTCGTAATCCAAGTGTCGTGAGCATAGTCGGTAACTGTAGCCCCTTTTTCCAGCTGTATTTCATTTATAACATCTGTCACGCCAGCGACGCTCCAAGCAAGTTTTACCGCCTTATCCGATAACTTTAAATCCTTGGTTGCGCCCGTTAATAATACCCGACCATTATACACTTCAACGCCAATTGTAGTAGTGAGTTTTAGCCCTACATTGAGATACCTTGTTAGTACGAGGGCTTCTATCCGAAGGTCTTTAGTTCTGCCTTTAAGACCTCGCTCTTGCACTGCGGCAACACCAACCGTAGCTCCTGCCCCAACAACAGCAGTACAAGCGTTCAAGAATACAACCAGCAAAATCATTGCGTTAAATATAACTGTAGGTCGGTTTACTAAAGTCACAACAGCATGTGGCATCTATGAATTCCTATCTTTGGTTTGCTCCTTGGTTACCGTTGTATTTCCTTAAAGCAGTTAAGATTTCGTCAACTACTGGACAGCAACGGCAAGTTTTTTTATCGCTTTTAAAATTTAAGGATTCCTTAAATCAACTATTCCCAGGTTTAAACTGGGTTTGAAGATTGATAGCCATCATGTATATTTTTTTTCGCGGCTGTTTGGTAATTGCGGCAACCTCAAAAACGGCGTCTCTAACACTCAAATTCTTAAGGCGCTCTCCCAGAATATTAGCTATTTCTTTATCGGATATTTTTTCGATCTCAAGAGCGGGTCCGACTACAACAACAATTTCCCCCCTCGGTTTTGCATTATCTGCATAGTGTGCCCACAATTCATTCAGAGAGCCGCGGCGAACCTCCTCATGTAGCTTAGTCAGTTCACGTAGAACCGCGGCCGGGCGATCTCCCAAGACACATAACATGTCTTTCAATGAGTTCACCAAGCGTTCAGGGCTTTCATAAAATATCAGTGACGCCGAAATTCCGGATATCTCCTCAAGTGTATTCCGACGCTGTTGGGATTTTGACGGCAAATAACCCAAAAACAAAAACCGGTCAGTAGGCAACCCAGAGAGAACTAACCCTGAAAGTCCAGCTGACGCCCCGGGGACCACCGTAACATATAACCCGGCCAAAATACTGTCGCGGATAAGCTTATAACCAGGGTCAGAAATTGAGGGCATCCCTGCATCGCAAACCAAAGCAACAGTTCCCCCGTTCTTGATTTCTTGGATCAAGACCGGTCGAACCGTATTCGCGTTGTGATCATGATAAGATGTAACTTTAGTTTTTATAGAGTGGCGAGAAAGTAGCTTTCTAGTTACACGTGTGTCTTCACAAGCTATCCTGTCAGCCAACATCAACACTTCAATCCCTCTTAAGGTTATATCTCCTAGATTCCCTATTGGGGTAGCTACCACATAAAGGCCACATTCTAGAGGTGACATGTCTTTTATCCGCTCGGGTTTACTTGCCCAATGAGACTTAATAGCTTTTGTTCCATGATATTTGTTCTTCAATCATGTAGTCTTGGGAACGATGGGGCCTAGATGATCTATTCATGGAAAACATTAACCTGGAAAACCGCCGCCTGCTTTTTTTTTGCATTTATGCTCCTTGGCGCTTGCCAACAACTTTTGCCTCAAATCCCACCAGACTTGCAAGTCTCAAATCAAACTAAAAATAACGTGGCCTTGTTAAGAAAGTCACAACCCCTCTCAAATAAACCTCAGCTCCCCAGACAACAGCTCATTATATACAACCATTCGACCGAAGACATTCCACCAATCTCCGTTACCCAAGCATTAATCCAATCTAAAGAACCCCCAGTTGAAGGGGGTGGAATGTCAACAGTCTTTACTGAAACACCAAGATTATCTGGCAATATCCCAATTTATCAGGCGGACCAAATTATAGGCCAATCCCCAAATCTGGCCGGAAACCATGAAACTAGCGTCAACCCAAATCTAAATAATACGGGCGAAACCTTTGCCGCACCACCACCCCCTCGGTTTAGATCAAATGTCCCTCGCGTTGCTTTATTGCTACCACTTTCTGGTCCACATTCTAAATTGGGTCACGCTTTTCTAAACGCTGCTGAGTTGGCCTTGTTCCACTTCGCCGACAAAGAGTTTGAGCTTATTCCCCAAGATACGATGGGCACCCCCGAGGGGGCCGCCGACGCTGCTGCTTTAGCCATAAGCGACGGAGTGTCTCTAATCTTGGGACCCCTCTTTTCGAGCTCCGTAACAGCCATAGCTAGCGCTGTACAAACTGCCGGCATTTCAGTTATTTCGTTTTCCAATGACCGAGATGTTGCTAGCGCTGACGTGTTCACCATGGGATTTTTACCAAGCGAGCAAGTTGAGCGGGTAATCCATTTCGCTCACAAGAAAGGCCTAAACCGGTTTGCTTTATTAGCACCCAACAACCGTTACGGCATGGCCGTAAGTAAGTCTCTAGATGTTGTTGCAAAACAACTCGGCGTAGAAATTACAAATAACGCTTTTTACGACCCTGATGCCAATGATTTTAGACCCGTTGTGCAGGACCTCGCTAATTACCAACAACGACGGCAAAATCTTCTGGACGAGCGCAAAAAACTCGCAAATAGAAACGACGCTTTTGCGCAAGATGCGCTAAAAAAACTTGAGAACTTGCAAACCCTGGGTGACTTGCCCTTCGATGCATTGATGGTAGCAGATGGTGGCAAACGTCTCCAAGCAATCGCGGCGTTACTTCCATACTACGACATTGATCCTAAAAAAATTCGCTTGCTGGGCACTGGGCTGTGGGATTCAAAAACCTTAACCTCAGAGCCCGCTCTCGTTGGCGGATGGTTTGCCGCTCCCCCAAACAAAGAACGTCAAAGTTTTATCAAAAATTATCAAGAAATGTTTGGGATCTTACCGCCGCGCTTAGCTACCCTTGCCTATGACGCTACAGCACTTGCCGCCATTTTTGTAAAACCGGATGGCCGTTTTGATCTTTCCGAAATCTTGGTGCCGGCGGGATTTGGTGGACGTGATGGTATCTTTAGCTTTTCTTCTCAAGGACACACAAATAGGGGGCTTTCTATCTACCAGGTTGAGGAAAAAGGTGTTAAGGTGATTGAGAAAGCACCCACAAGCTTCAAAAACCCAACAAATTAAACTAACAACGCTCTTGCTATAGAATTTAGACGTCTCAAACCACTCTCCGTAAGCCTTAGTTTGGAGCAAGATCCAATTAAAAAACCACCCTTCACCAACATGTCCAACTTTTCTTCTTTCAAATGGTCAAATAGCCGACGACCAGTAAGGCGGTAAAACCGCTCTACATCTACTCCCTCAGAGACACGCAACCCAAAAAGAATTAATTCTTCCAATCGCTCTTGAAAGGCAAGTGTGTATCGTTTTTGAGTGCCTTCTCCATCGGTCCTAATTGAATCAAGCCATTTGTCGGGGTTTCTAAATTCCTGAATAGCCTCTGTTTCAAAAAAACCACCTCCGCTTTTCTTTGTCAGGCGTCCATGCGCGCCTGGCCCAAGGCCCAAATAGTCTTCTCCCCGCCAATACAATAAATTATGGGCACACTCATAACCGGGTCTTGCATGATTAGATATTTCATATGCGGGCAAACCAGCCAAATTTAGAATTTCTTGGGTACGTCTATAAAGTTGGTTGCTGAGACCTTCATTAACTTCCGGCACTTTTTCTCTATAAAAAACTGTCCCAGGCTCGATTGTCAGTTGATAGACAGAAATATGATTTTCACACAGGTTAAGTGCATTATTAAGCTCATTATCCCACCCTTCTAAAGTTTGCCCGGGCAAACCATACATTAAATCAATCGAAAAAAGCTTAAAAATCTGAGCCGCGGTCTCTAGGGCATCAATAGCCTCCAAAGCGGAATGCCGGCGGCCCAAAAATTTAAGAGAGTCATCGCTTAGAGATTGGACTCCCAGAGAGAGTCGATTGACGCCAGCTGACCGACAGGTTTCAAAGTTTTTAGCCTCCGCAGAAGAAGGGTTTGCCTCCATGGTCACCTCTACATTTTGCGCAACCGGCCAATAATTTTTAATGTTTTCGATGATGTCAGCCAGTGTCTCGGGTTCCATTAAACTCGGGGTGCCGCCACCAAAAAAAATACTGGTGACCCTACGGTGGCCGGTCTCGGCTGCATATCGTTCAATCTCGGCCCGAAAAGCCTGCCGCCAGACGTCATGATTTATTTTTTCCCTCACATGACTATTAAAGTCACAATAGGGACACTTAGAGGCGCAAAAAGGCCAGTGAATATAAATGCCAAAAGGGGCGTTATAATTGCTAGTCATGCGTTAAATACGTGAAGGGAAACAGCTTAACACTAATTTGTTAAATGCCTTTGTACGGTGACTGATGCGGTGTTTTATTTTTGGCTCCATTTCGCCGAAAGTGGTGTTATACCCGTTCGGAACAAAAATTGGATCGTAACCAAACCCCGCTTTTCCCCGGGGTGGCCATACCACATTTCCCTTTGCAACAGCTTCTACGGTCTCAACGTGTCCGTCGGGCCACGCAAGGCTCAGTGCACAAACAAAAGCAGCGCGACGATCTGTTATACCTTCCAGTTGTTTCTCTACCCTTCTCATTGCACTGTCAAAATCTTTGGCGCCCCCAGCCCAACGCGCCGAATAAATGCCAGGCGCCCGCGCCAGGGAAAATACTTCTAGGCCAGAATCATCAGCCAAAGCAGGTAGGCCAGAACCGTTGGTGGCGGCTCTCGCCTTCAATTCTGCATTTGCCGCAAACGTAGAACCCGTTTCGTCTGGCTCCTGAAGGTTGAGATCCTTCGCAGCATGCGCTTTTACAACAAACGGCCGTAACAACTCCCTCACCTCTCTCACTTTTCCTGAATTGTGACTAGCAATCACTAGTTCACGACCGTAAAATCTTCTCGATGCAATTTGGTCAATAATTGCCACCAAACTTTACTAACCAAGACCAAGAGCACTTTTTTGCAGCTCAGAAATTTCATTGATGCCTTTCTCGGCTAACTTAATCATAGCTAATAACCTTTCATGAGAAAAAGGGGTTCCCTCCGCAGTGGCTTGGATCTCAATGACCGCGTTTTTATCCGTCATAACAAAATTAGCATCAACTTGAGCTCCGCTATCTTCTATATAGTCTAAGTCGAGAACGGCCACATCTTTGTAAATTCCACATGACACAGCAGCTACCATTCCTGCAAATGGTATGTCGGAGAGAAAGCCCGCTTTTGCTAAAGTTTTGCACGCCCCGTAAAGAGCTACAAACCCTCCCGTGACTGAAGCGGTTCGGGTGCCACCATCCGCTTGTAGAACATCGCAATCGACCTTAATTTGAAACTCGCCCAGCATTTCTAATTTAGTTGCTGCGCGCAGGGATCTTCCTATTAGCCGTTGAATTTCTTGAGTGCGGCCACCTTGTTTGCCACGCGACGCTTCCCGTGCTGTACGTTCTCCCGTCGAACGAGGCAGCATTCCATATTCTGCCGTGACCCACCCATGCCCCAAGTCCTTTAGCCATCCGGGCAAACGTTTTTCGACGGTGGCGGTACACAAGACATGAGTGTCACCAAATCTTGCGAGGCAGGAACCCTCCGCATGTTTGTTAACTCCCGTTTCCAAAGTAATTTGGCGTAATTGATTGGTTTCCCGTCCAGATGGTCTCATTAAGGTTCCTTTACGATAAATTTTACTTGTACCCCTGCTAGGTTCATAAAAACTTGTCAACCAAAAGGGCCTTTTGTTTTCAGGCGCACACTAATTCACCTGCAAATTAATAAACTATAGTTTAGTTCAAATCGTTTTAAATCGGATTTATCATCTTCAACATATCTTGCGGTAATAAAAATTCCGATTAGATTAACTTTGAACTAAAAGACAACCCCTTTGGACATTGTATGCATGGCAACTGGAAGAAGTACTATTAGAGATTTGAACAAACGTTCACGCGATATATTTACGACAATTGTAGATGCTTATGTGGAAACAGGCGAACCTATAGGATCTAAAACTTTATCTCAAATACTGAAATCAACCTTGTCACCGGCAACTTTACGAAATGTCATGGCTGATTTAGAGGATGCCGGCTTACTATATTCGCCCCACACCTCCGCGGGTCGCCTTCCTACTAATGCTGGCCTGCGTATCTTTGTGGATGGTTTGCTGGAACTTGGAAACCTCAACAATGAAGATAAGAGCAATTTAGAGGGCAGGGTTGCCGGTACTGGTAGAAGTTTTGAGGAGGTGCTGGAAGAAGCAACCAATACGCTTTCTGGTCTCTCCAATTGTGCAGGTATAGTCTTAGCCCCAAAAATAGAAACTCCGTTAAAACATATTGAATTTTTCCATCTCAACCCTGGCCGCGCCTTGGTGGTGTTGGTAACAGCCGATGGCATCGTCGAAAACCGAATCATCGAAGTTCCCCGAGATATTCCGCCATCAGCATTTATAGAAGCTTCAAACTTTTTAAATTCCCGATTTGTTGGACAAACTATCAAGGATACTTGCGACAGTCTTTTGAGAGAGTTGGAAAAAAACCGGGCTTTACTTGACACCTTGACTTCTAAAGTTCTGGAAGCTGGCCTTGCAACCTTGGGCGGTGACAAAAAGGATGGAACACTAATTGTCACCGGTCACTCCAAATTATTGGAAGACGTTAATGCGATTGCAGATCTAGAACAAATTAGGAAGCTTTTTAGCGCGCTAGAAACCACTGAATTAATGTTAAAAGTGCTTGAAATGACCGATAAAGGGGAAGGTGTCCAGATATTTATTGGAGCCGATAATGACTTATTTGACCTGTCCGGTTGTTCATTTATTGTTGCGCCCTACAAGTCCAACCAAAACCAACTCGTTGGCGCAATTGGGGTCATAGGTCCCACCCGCATGAATTATGCCCGTATCATCCCAATGGTAGATTACACTGCCAAATTATTAAGCCGTATAATAGGTTAACATCTTTTATTGTAATCAAAGGTAACATTCAAATGACGGAAAGTCCGAAAGAAGAATCAAAAAAACAACATGACAAAGCAAACAAAAAAGACAACAGGAACGAAGAGCCAGAAATACAAGCTGCCAGCGTAACGGACATCAGCAACGAGCCCCCGGAAGTCATCAAAGAAAGCGATCAAGAGCGTGATGAAGCACCTGAAAGCAGCGATCCGAAGGATGACCTCCCAAGTTATGAAGAGTTAAACCTAGAGATTGTTGATTTAAAAGATCAATTGCTTCGTACGGTGGCCGAATCGGAAAATGTTCGCCGACGAACAGGGCGTGAAAAAGCAGACTCTCTCAAATATGCCATCACGAACTTTGCCCGCTCCGTTTTATCTGTGGCAGACAATCTTAGCCGGGCATTGGAGAGCGTAACATCAGAAGCCCGGGCGACCAGTGAAGATCTCGAAAATCTTTGTGTCGGCATTGAAATGACATGGAAAGAACTAGATAACGTCTATGAGAAATTCGAAATTACACCAATTGATGCCCTTGGCAAAAAATTCGACCACAACTTACATCAGGCAATGTTTGAAATAGATGATCCAGATCAACCCGCCGGTGTTGTCGTTCAGCAAATTCAGAAAGGTTATATGATACATGATAGGCTTTTACGTCCGGCCATGGTGGGCGTATCCAAAGGAGGCCTGCCTCTCGAGAATGAGGATGAAAGCCAAGGGGTGGATCTTGAAAAATTGCCTAAAGACACCGCCGCAAAGGAAACGTCTTCCGCCTACGCGAAGCAAGCAGAGGCCACTAAACAAGATAACGACACAATCCCCAAAGTTGACAAAAAGCTTTGATATGCTGGGTTAAAACCCCTAATAAAATTGTGAATACACGGTTGCGATGCCACCTAGTGCGACCTATATAGTCATCAAGGTTGTTGGATAAATAACTTTGCTTCATACCTCAGTTTTTTTCTCCCAAGTAGGTAACGAAGCCTCCAGCGACTTATAAAATTCATGCAATCATTGGCTTCAGCTTGTGTTGCTAAGTTGAGAGGACAGAATGAGTAAAGTAATTGGAATTGATCTTGGAACCACTAATTCTTGCGTCGCTCTTATGGAGGGATCGGATGCAAAAGTGATTGAAAACGCCGAAGGTGGTCGAACAACACCTTCCATGGTAGCCTTTTCTGACAACGAGCGGCTTGTTGGTCAACCGGCTAAGCGCCAAGCTGTTACAAATCCGGAAAACACACTTTTCGCCATCAAGCGCCTCGTCGGGCGACGTTATGACGATCCATTAACAGAAAAAGATAAGGATCTTGTCCCGTTCAGTATTGTTAGTGGGGAAAATGGTGATGCGTGGGTAGAGGCCGAAGGTGAAACATACAGCCCGAGCCAGGTAAGTGCATTTATTTTACAGAAGATGAAAGAAACTGCGGAAAGCTATTTAGGTGAGGCTGTTGAGCAAGCCGTTATTACCGTCCCGGCTTATTTTAATGACTCTCAACGTCAAGCCACGAAGGATGCCGGCAAGATTGCCGGTTTGGAAGTGCTGCGTATCATAAATGAGCCAACCGCGGCAGCACTAGCATACGGTCTAGAAAAAAAAGAGGGCGGGACCATTGCCGTCTTTGATTTGGGTGGCGGAACCTTTGACGTTTCGGTTCTCGAAATTGGCGATGGCGTCTTCGAGGTGAAATCAACAAATGGAGACACTTTCCTCGGCGGTGAAGATTTTGACCAATGCATCATAGATTATCTCGCTAATGAGTTTAAAAAAGAACAGGGGGTAGACTTACGCAGTGACAAATTAGCCTTACAGCGCCTCAAGGAAGCTGCGGAAAAAGCGAAGACCGAACTTTCTAGTTCTATGCAGACGGAGGTTAACTTACCATTCATAACTGCGGATGCCAGTGGCCCCAAGCACCTAAACATAAAACTAACAAGGGCGAAATTAGAGGCTTTAGTTGAACAACTGATTGACCGCACCATTGGTCCATGCAAGGCGGCACTTAAAGATGCTGGAATTTCCGCCGGTGAAATAGATGAAGTGATACTGGTAGGTGGCATGACGCGGATGCCTAAAGTACAAGAAAGGGTGCAGGAGTTTTTTGGACGCGAGCCGCATAAAGGAGTAAACCCCGATGAAGTCGTTGCTCTTGGAGCAGCCATCCAAGCTGGCGTTCTTCAGGGCGACGTCAAAGATGTATTATTGCTTGACGTTACACCGCTTTCGCTAGGCATTGAGACTTTAGGTGGGGTGTTTACAAGACTGATTGATCGCAATACGACTATCCCCACTCGCAAAAGCCAAGTATTTTCTACAGCTGAGGACAACCAAAACGCCGTTACGATCCGGGTGTTCCAAGGTGAACGAGAAATGGCATCAGATAACAAGCTCCTTGGGCAATTTGATCTTGTTGGGATCCCCCCGTCATCGCGGGGCACGCCACAAATAGATGTCACTTTTGATATTGATGCCAATGGTATTGTTAATGTGTCTGCTAAGGACAAAGCTACCGGCAAAGAACAGAAAATTCGGATACAAGCTTCTGGTGGTTTGTCTGATGAAGATATAGAGAAGATGGTTCAGGAAGCTGAAACTCACGCGGAGGATGATAAAATACGCCGCGAATCGATTGAGGCTAAAAACAATGCCAGCGCTCTAATACATTCCACGGAAAAAAACCTTGAAGAGCATGGTGACAAAATACCCGAAACAGACCGTACAGAAATTGAAGGCGCGGTCCAGGCTCTTAAAGATGTTTTAGAATCGGAGGATACTGACGAAATTAAATCAAAATCTGAGGCCTTAATGCAAGTGGCGATGAAGCTAGGGGAAGCTATGTATAAGGATAGCCAAGGCGACCCGGTGCCAGGTATGGATGATGTGCCGGATGATAGTAACACGGAGAAATCGAGTAAAAATGGCTCCGAAGATGAAACTGTGGTCGACGCAGATTTTGAAGAAGTGGAGCCTGAAAAAAAAGACGATTAAAATACGTCTACTGCTAGTTATACCTCTTAACCACTACAGGGTCCAAACGCCTCACATATTAGGCGTCCAGCCCGCTCGGTAAATGGATCCGGCTTAATGGCAAAAGAAGATTACTATAAAATTCTCGGTGTCGAACGTAACGCTGATGACCAAACCATAAAAAAAGCCTACCGAAATCTTGCCATGAAGTACCACCCAGACAGGAACCAGGGTGACGCCAAGGCAGAAAGAAGATTCAAAGACCTAAATGAAGCCAATGACGTTATTTCGGACGAGGAAAAACGCGCGGCCTATGACCGCTTCGGACATGCTGCATTTGAACAGGGGGGGGCCAGTTCTGGCGGATTTGATCAAGGTTTTGGACATGGCTTTTCTGGGTTTTCCGATATATTTGACGAAATGTTTGGTGATGCCTTTTCTGGAAACAGACAAGGTAGAAACAGTCAATCTGGACGAGGTGCTGACCTTCGGTACAATATGGAAATTTCATTAACAGAGGCTTTCAAGGGCAATAAAACTAATATCCGAGTGCCTTCGTCTGTACAATGTGATGCATGTAATGGTATTGGCTCAAAGAATGGCGCCGCACCAGAATCCTGCAACGCCTGCAACGGATACGGCAAAGTTCGGGCCCAACAAGGATTTTTTACCATCGAGCGCTCCTGCCCAACATGCCAGGGCAGTGGTCAGGTAATAAAGGAAGTCTGTAAAACTTGCACGGGACAGGGGCGGGTTCGCAAAGAAAAGACGTTATCTGTCACCATTCCGCCAGGAGTAGAGGACGGCACCCGCATACGGCTCTCAGGCGAAGGTGAGGCCGGCCGAAATAGCGCACCATCGGGTGACCTTTATATCTCTATTTCCGTGGCACCTCATCACATTTTTCAAAGAGATGGTGCAAATATTTATTGCAAAGTGCCTCTTCCACTGACTGCGGCGTGCCTTGGGGGGCATATAGAAGTGCCGACGGTAGATACCGGACGGGCTCGCGTTGCTATTCCTGCGGGGACCCAGTCTGGACACCAGTATCGGCTTAAAGGAAAAGGCATGTCTATCCTCCGGTCTAAGGAAAGAGGAGATATGTTTGTCCACGCCAGTGTGGAAACCCCCATCAATCTCTCAAAAAAACAAAAAGAGCTGCTGAAAGAATTTGAAAAAGAAGGCAAAACTATTAAGAACAGCCCCCAATCAGACGGTTTTTTTTCTAAAGTCAAAGATATTTGGGAAGATTTAAAAGATTAACATTGTAAAAAGGCGTCAGACCCCTTTAATTTACCTCTATGAAAGTAGGTATAGTCGGATGCGCCGGTCGAATGGGCCAGATGCTTGTAAGGGAGGTACTGGCAACCTCCGGTTGCGAGCTCCGTGGTGGCACTGAAAGCCCCGGACATTTAGCATTAGGTCAAGATATTGCAGCACGTATTGGACTCAGCCCGTGTGGGCTCGATATACGAGATGATACTCCTTCACTCTTTCAAATCTCAGATGTGGTTATTGACTTCACTCTTGCCACAATAACGGAAACCCATACCGCTTGGGCGGCCCAACACGGGACAAAACTTATATTAGGAACAACAGGTCACGATGAACAACAAATATCCTCTATTACTGCAGCCGCAAAAAAGACAACTATCGTTAAGGCAATGAATTTTTCTGTCGGGATCAATATTTTGTTGAAATTAACCAAGGATATAGCAAGGACTGTTGATGAAGAATTTGATATTGAAATCGTAGAGATGCATCATAGACATAAGATAGATTCGCCGTCAGGAACGGCGATTGGACTTGGTGAAGCTGCCGCGGCAGGCCGCAAAACTGCGCTTCCTGATGTTGCAAACTGGGGTCGCGACCGGGGAACAGGCAAACGCTCACCTGGAGAAATTGGATTTGCTTCGTTACGAGGAGGTGAGGTTGTTGGCGAACATAAGGTTATTTTTGCGGGCAACTCCGAACGAATTGAACTTAGTCATACTGCTTACTCAAGGGAACTATTTGCCAAAGGGGCAGTTATCGCAGCAAAATGGGCTAACCACAAAGATACTGGTCTCTATGATATGATTGATGTTTTAGGTATGGGAGAATAGGCCCGGCTCTGTACGCAATTTCCTCAAGGCTCGCTGCAGTGTATTCAAAAGTACCACTTTTTCCTCTGGGGTTAAAAACACTCCCACGTTATAGGTTCTACCTTTTGACGCGAGAATAATATGCCTAAAAACACCTTTTGCTCTGCCAATTTCAACCCTAAGCCAAAGAGGCTCAAGGTTTGTAATACTTACGTTCCCATAACGATCTATACGGCGAAAGAGCAAGCTGTGACCCGATAGAATTATTTGCTCCGCCATGCGAGAATTACGTACGCAAAATCGGTAGACGGCAAATAGTAAAATAATTTCAATGCCCATGAAACCCAAAACCGGTTGGGCACCAATAAGAGCGAACGTTACTCCCACTAATACACACACACACCCGAATAAAGATAAAATCCACCGCACTGCGGAGAGCTTGATAGCTACGCTTGGTGATAAATAAGCTTTTAAAAGTATGCCATTTATTTGACTGGTGCCTTCTTGGTGTCTGAGATCAATCATTACAACCCTCTGGTCAAAGCTTAAATTAAGTTAAGACAACAGGTGTGCTTACCAACACAATCTGCTAAACGAGAAGACCTTAAAAAGGCACCAATTATTATGAACAAGACGACCACAGAGCTCTTCTACCGCAAGTTAAAAAATGAAAATCCTAACCCAAAAGGGGAACTAAACTATATAAATTCCTACACTCTATTAGTCGCTGTGGTTCTTTCGGCCCAAGCTACCGATGTAAGTGTAAACAAGGCCACCAAAAATTTATTTAAAATTGCCAAGACCCCGGAACAAATGCTGGATCTGGGAGAAGCAAATTTAAAAAACCATATAAAGACTATCGGCCTATACAATTCAAAAGCAAAAAACATCATTAATCTTAGCCTTATGCTGAAGACTAAACACCGTAGCATCATTCCCCAGGACCTGGAAACCCTACAACAGTTGCCCGGCGTCGGGCGCAAGACCGCCAACGTCGTTCTAAACATGGCGTTTGGCGATCCCACTATCGCCGTCGATACTCATGTTTTTCGTATAGCAAATCGTACCGGCCTCGCCGAAGGAAAAACACCGCTTGAGGTGGAAAAAATATTAAAAAGAATAACACCTAACAAGTTTAAACATCACGCTCATCATTGGCTAATTCTACACGGGAGATATGTTTGCAAATCTCGTAAGCCGGATTGTCCGAATTGTGTTGTTCGAGAATACTGCAACTTTAAAGCCAAAACTACTATTTGAAATTTTTCCAAGCCTGTCTTTCGGCATTTTCTAAAATTGAAATTCCCCGCCCCCAACAAGCAACACGTTATTTAGCATATCTTATATAAAGTTACTTTTAGTTTTTGTAATCTATTTCCTAAATATTCTCTTTTATTTCCCCCGGGACTATGCTGGCTTCATTTTCAAAATGCTTCTAAAACACTCGTCTTCGTCAGCGTTTTTATTGTTTTGTCCCAATGATTCTACATACTCAGCTGTTACTCTTCGGTCTGTCTCATACAAAAAAATATTAACAATACATATCGTGGTTCTATATTGCCATATTCTCGCTGGGGGCTCTAAACGCCTAAAAACAGGAAACCCCATGGTTTTTATAATCTCGGGACCATCCATGCCGACCAAGCGGTGTTTCAAACCGGAAACATCAATATTTTGTTGTTCCTCCTCAACATGTTTATCTCTTGGCGGTTGGTTTTTAAATTTATCTTCTAAAACAACTTTTTTTTCATTGCTCTTTTTGTCTAGGGGAACTTCCTTAAGAACACCCTTATCTTCATGGGTTATGGGAGTTCTTTTAGGTGTTGGTATTTTAGGTTGGTCGCTTAATGGCTCCGGAGAAGGCAGAACCTGTTTTAACGCAACCTGTTGAGCAGCACAGGCCCAAAGGGCTGTAGTTAATACACCCGCGACGATAAGATTGTTAAATGTACGGTAAAACAAAAGATGTGCAACAAATTAAGTGTTTGGCCTGTCCACCTAATATACTGGTTCCTAATTTTTGTCGCTTGGTTTAGCTGATCCATTGGGAGAATCAAACGATGCCATATCACCAGAAATTTCACCACCAGATTCTATTACTATCTTACCGTAACGCACAGAGCCGCTTACCCGCCCTTCTTTCTGAATTCGCAAAACGCCCTTAACCTCTAGCTTGCCTTCAAAATAGCCATTAATTTGAGCTGTTTCGACTTTAGCACTGCCTTTGAAAATTCCGCTTGACGAAATTTCAATTATTTCAGCGTTTGTTAGATTAACCTTAACATTGCCTTCTACTATTAGCTTGTCGCAAGAAGTGATCTCACCACTAAGAGAGATGTTTTCCCCGACAGTTAAACAATTAGATTTATCGTCAAAACGCGCTGGGACGCCTTCACCATACCTTGGTATTCCGGGGACCCCACCAAAATGCCGCGGGATGGTTGGTTGGACACGTTGATCTTTCAGTCCACCCGGGTTGCGGCTTTCAGATTTAATAAATGGCTTTAGTGGTGGCGTTTGATGTTCTTTCGAGTCATCTATATCTGGTTTGGGCTCCGACGCGTCAACCTTCTTCTCGCCTGTGGTTGCCATTTCTTTCTTCCTCCCTTAAGACGTTCTAAGCGTGTTACGCCAAACCTCAACTAAATTAACCATGGCCGCAACAGAAATCACTGGGGCTATAAAATTAACAATTGGAATAGTCATCATAAAGGCAATTACCGTGCCCGCAAGAAACAGTTGGCCACGAAAAGCCCGCCTTAAAAATTGCGCTTCAGCCGAGTTGACTCGCCGAAGGGCCACCAGTTCAAAATACTCCCTTCCCATAAGATACCCGTTTAAAGCGTAAAAAACAAAGGGCGAAACTGGAAACAATACAGCGTAAACAGGAATAACAAAAATGTTAAGGACCAGAGAAATGGCTACGAACTTGATGGTTACCACAATAATTTCTCTTTTACCTTGTTTTCGGGGTTCAGGTAGGTATGGGTAAAGTTCTGTCTCAACGGCTAGTGCCACATCTTCTGAGAAGAAACAGACAATTAAGTACACAACAGAGGGAAACAACAAACAAGAGAGAAACAGAACCAAAGCTACACCGAAGAGGTCTGTGAAAAACTCTAAGATCGGATTGAACAAACCCAAAAACCCTTTAAAAACAAAGATATCGGTCCCAAACAAAAATAAACTGATAACAAACACCAAAAGCATAAAGATAGCCGCAGAACCAACCAGTCCCAACCAAATCACACGTCTCAGAGATTTGTTTGCTAGTTGGGACACTGCTATTAAAAATACTCTTATCAGCATAATGATTGATCTAATTACCAATAATCAGAAAAATGCTATTAAACATATTATCTCTCTCTTGTTTTTTTCTCGGCTTGTCGCAACACACCCGCGCCCTATACTAAGCAATATAAGAAAAACCAAATTATAGTGCTAGATGATTACGACTGAACATGATGTAGTTGGTATTGGCAACGCAATTGTCGACGTCATTACCCAAACTGACGACGCTTTCATACGTAAACACGCCCTCACCAAGGGCACTATGGCGATCATTGACGCTGCGGTAGCAGAAGAATTGTACCGTAAAAAGGGCTCTTCTATAGAAATACCCGGCGGCTCTGCCGCAAATACAATGGCGGGGATAGCGGGTCTCGGTGGCAGAGTAGCGTTTGTTGGCAAGGTCGGGAACGATCAATTAGGAGATGTTTTTAGACACAATATTTGCGCCACCGGCTTAAACTTTGAAACGGCCCCCAATACCAACGACATCCCCACGGCGAGATGCTTCATATTTGTTACCCCAGATGGTGAACGGACCATGCAAACTTATTTAGGGGCTTGTGCCGAACTGCAACCGGAAGACGTTGATGCCAAACTTATAGCTAATTCTATGGTGACCTATCTCGAGGGATATCTTTGGGATCCTCCTGGCGCAAAAAAAGCGTTGGTTAAAGCCGCCGATGTTGCCGCAAAAGCTGGACAAATTGTCTCGTTAAGCCTTTCAGATCCTTTCTGCGTCACCAGACATCGAGAAGAATTGTTAGGTTTTGTACAACACCGAGTTAATATATTATTTGCCAATGAAGAAGAAATCCAATCACTCTATTTGGTTGAAACTTTTGATCAGGCTGTGCGAGAGTGCCGCGACCTCTGTGATGTTGTGGTTCTTACCAGAGGCTCCGTTGGTTCAGTTATAATCTCGAGTGACAATACCTATGTTATTAATGCTGAACCAGTTGAAAGGGTTGTCGATACTACTGGTGCCGGTGACGCCTATGCCGCCGGCTTTCTATATGGCTATACACAAGGTAGAGATCTTTCAGCTTGTGCCCGAATAGGAGGAATTTGCGCAGGCGAGATTATCACGCATTACGGTGCCCAGTCTGAACAGGATCTCTCAAAACTAATCAGGGAAACGCTTCGCTAGTA
The DNA here is from genome assembly GCA_002938035.1 of Alphaproteobacteria bacterium MarineAlpha3_Bin6. GTDB lineage: Bacteria > Pseudomonadota > Alphaproteobacteria > Rhodospirillales > UBA2165. The sequence goes on along the minus strand of PTLH01000014.1, from coordinate 1,017 downwards.
AGAATGAAAAACTGCTTTTAGAATGTTACTGGAATAGCAAAATTAGAAAACTATCAAAACTCAACAAACCAAATAATTATGCCAGAGATTTACAACTCAAGCACGCCAACAGTTAATTTTGGTAGACAAACCTTCGAAACCTCATGGTTTTGGCGAGTTCTGCCGGCCGGGATGCGTCGGAGGTGGTGGCTTTTCCGGGTTTTTGACTTGATTGCCCGATATTGGCCAGTATTCGGAAACCGCAAAGGTCTCTTGGTAGTAAGAATGGACGGTATTGGAGACATGGTGCTTTTCCGCCAAGCACTAGATCTTCATGCAGACATTTTTGGTGTCCGTAACTCAGATATCATTGTTCTTGGTTGTAAATCCTGGGCAAGCGTTGCTGATGAACTGTTCAAAAACTATCGATTGATCATAATGGATGAACACGCCTTTGCACGCCAGCCGTTTTATCGATTCAAAATTTCGCTAATGGTCCGGCGCTTGAATGTTGAAACCGCCATCTGCGATTCATATTTTCGCCGTGCTATGATGGCTGACAGCCTTGTTTGGGTCTCAGCGGCTAATACCAATATTGTTTCTTTGCCTTTTATCAACGAGCCTACTAGGACGGAATTCACCTATTATCTGAGCCAAGTGGATATGATTATCGACACTGGGCCGTATCCGACCCACGAAATTATCCGGCATTGTAATTTTCTCTCGGCTCTTTCCAAAAAACCGCTGTCACCCATTGCTCCATCGGTTTCTTGGGAGGAAGAATTGAACCCCTTCCCGGTCAATTCTCCCTACGTTGTTCTCAGCCCCGGGAGCAACGAATATGGGCGCCGTTGGCCTTATGAAAACTATACCACGGTAGCCAAAAACTTACATGATCGAGGCTACAGTATCGTCATCGTGGGGGGGCAGGATGAACACATAGAAACATCGCCGGAGCAGCTCGGCAGTAGCAACGGTGTAACGGACCTCGCGGGGAAAACACGCCTCCCTGAATTGATAAATATACTTAAACACGCT
>PTLH01000139.1 GCA_002938035.1 Alphaproteobacteria bacterium MarineAlpha3_Bin6 | reverse complement strand
TTTGCTGTTGTATGGGCGAATGATATAGGGGCATATATAATTGGCAGAAAATTCGGTTCTGCTCGTATCACACCTCAAATCAGTCCTGGAAAAACTTGGATTGGAACGTTCGCGGGGTTATTTTTTGCCGCGCTTGTCGGTTGGGGGATTATGCCCACATTTTTTAAACATGAAATTATAATAACGTTAATTCATTTCAGTGTTATTATTGCCATTGGCGCACAAATCGGAGATTTTTTAGAATCCTATTTTAAGAGACATTTTGGCGTCAAGGATTCTGGGACTATAATACCTGGGCATGGAGGTGTTTTGGATAGAAGTGACGGTATCCTACTGACAGCGCCCTTTATGCTTTTCGCCCTTATCCTTAATCCAGAGTTGACAATGTTATGGAAATGAGTGCACCCCAAACTACGACCTCTAAACCTATTAAACCACGGAGTGTCTCAGTTCTTGGATCAACCGGATCTATTGGTTGCAATACACTTGATCTCATTGCTCGAAATTTAGAACATTTTTCTGTCGTCGCTTTGACTGGCAATCAAAACGTTCAATTATTAGCGGAACAAGCAAGGATTTTTAGACCTGAGCTAGTGGTTGTGGCTACTGAATCAAGTTATATGGATCTCAAGAAAGAGTTAAGTGGAACAAATATTAGAATAGCTGCTGGAGACCAAGCGCTAGAAGAAGCCGCTAACTTAAACTCAGACTTGGTCATGGCTGGAATTGTTGGCATTGCAGGCCTAAAACCAACTATTACAGCTATCAGGCGGGGAGCAACTGTTGCGCTAGCTAATAAGGAGTGTCTTGTTTGCGCGGGCAATCTTCTATTTAACGAACTTAACAAATATGGAGGTACAATATTACCCGTTGATTCCGAGCATAACGCTATCTTCCAAGTATTTGATTTTAAACAATCTGATACAGTAGAAAAACTTATACTTACAGCCTCTGGTGGGCCATTTCGTGAAACGCCTATTGATAAAATGGCTCGTATTACGCCAACAGAGGCAATTGCACACCCAAATTGGGATATGGGAGCAAAAATTTCGGTCGATTCGGCAACTATGATGAATAAAGGACTTGAATTGATTGAGGCGTTTTATTTATTTCCTATTAACGAAGACCAAATTGAAATATTAGTGCATCCTCAATCTGTCATCCACAGCATGGTCGCGTATACGGATGGTTCTGTCCTAGCTCAGCTAGGTACACCAGACATGCGCACCCCCATTTCCTATGCTCTTAATTGGCCTAGACGGTTGGAAACACCTTCACCACAATTGGACTTAGTTAAAATTGCTAGCCTAACCTTTGAAGCACCTGATTTTAAACGATTTCCTGCGTTAACATTAGCAAAGGAATCCCTCTCTGCTCGTGGCGCAGCACCAACTGTTCTAAATGCGGCAAATGAAATTGCTGTAGAGTATTTTTTAGATCACAAAATTGGATTTCTTGATATTGTCAAAATTGTGGGGCAAACGTTGAATAAGCAATCATTCAAAGATCCTGCTACTATTGAAGAAGTTGATACGATAGATAAAGAAGCGCGAATAATTGCACGAGAACTGGTAAGTTCTATAACATCGGTTATTTAGACTGTGAATAAATAACCATTGCACAAGGCTTCTAATGGACTTAATTAAATCCTTCTAATGGACTTATCTATAACATTGTATGACAACCTGAGTTTCCTATGGGAAATTGGCCTTCCATTCTTGGTCGCCCTCACAATTTTGGTTTTTGTTCACGAATTTGGCCACTACATAGTAGCGAGATGGTGCGGTGTTCGCGTTGAAGTATTTTCGATAGGTTTTGGAAAGGAATTAAAAGGGTGGACGGACAAACATGGAACCCGTTGGAAAATTGCTGCTATTCCACTTGGTGGTTACGTAAAGATGTTTGGCGAAATTGAATTATTGGATGAAACGTCCAAGAACGAGAATACTGGACGTCCTATGACGCCCAAGGAGAAAGAAGTCTCTTTCATGTACAAATCGCTACCACAGCGCACTGCCATAGTCCTTGCTGGTCCATTGATTAACTTTATATTTGCTGTTTTTGCCTTCAGTTTTCTTTTTTCTATAATAGGGAAACCTTCTCCGGTCTCTGATGCGCCCTTAGCAATTGTTGGAAATGTTTCTGCCGGCACTGCAGCATCAGACAATGATTTACAAAGAGGAGACCAAATAGTTCAAATTGATAATACAAAAATCTCCTTCTTCTCTGATCTCCAAAAGATTGTTAGAATTAACCCGAATGTTCCCTTAACATTCAAATTTGTTAGAGGCCAATTACTTCTAACAAAAATTATTACTCCTGGATCCCGAGAATTCACTAATGCTGAAGGTCAGAGTGAAATGCGAGGATTTCTGGGAATTACTGCTGATCCAGGTGAGATAACATACACAAGACAAAATCTACTGAACGCGATTTGGTTGGGGATAGAACGGACTTATTTCCTAACTACGAGGATTTTGAGTTTTATTGGCGAAATATTTGTCGGTGATCAATCAACTGCTGAGTTAGGGGGTATTCTCAGAATTGCGCAGATTTCTGGCCAAGTTGCGGAATTAGGCATTGCCAGCTACATTTCTTTCTTAGCTGTGCTGTCAATTAATTTAGGCCTTATTAATTTATTTCCAATACCGCTTCTAGATGGTGGGCATTTAATGTTTTATATCTTTGAAGCGTTTAGGGGTAAGCCATTGGGCGCGAAGGCACAAGAATTAGGACTAAGGTTTGGTTTGTTAGTTGTTGGAGCGTTATTTATTTTCGTAACCTGGAATGATCTTGTTCATCTAAGGTTTTTCGAGTTCATCACCAATCTTCTCGGCTAACATCTTGTTTTTAAGGAGATTTAAGTTTTTGTTTTGGATTAGAGTGATTAATTTTGTTTCAATATTTTTGCTCATCGGCATGCCATTAAAGGCGTTGCTTGCGGAGGAATCTTCCATCGTAGAAAAAGTTGTAGTAGAAGGAAGCCTACGAATTGAGACCGATACAATTCGTTCCTATTTACTGATCCAGGAAGGGGACCTATTTAGTCGGCGCCGGATAGATCAGTCTTTAAAAAGCCTTTATGCAACTGGTTATTTTGCTGACCTCTCTATCAAACTCAAAGACAAAACGTTAGTGGTGAAGGTAATAGAAAATCCTGTAATTAACCGTATAGCTTTTGAAGGTAATTTACGCGTTGAAGATGAAATTCTTAAAAACGAAATTTCACTCAAGCCGAGAGTAGTTTTTAACCGCCCTAAGGTTCAAAAAGACGTCGAAAAGTTACTCAATATTTATCGGGTAAATGGCCGATATGCAGCAACTGTTGATCCAAAAGTCATACTACTACCACAAAATCGAGCAAATCTGGTATTTGAGATTGACGAAGGACCTCTGACAAAAGTCGACAGCATTAGATTCATCGGAAATAAAACGTTCGACGACAGTGATTTGAAATCAATAATTAGTACAAAAGAAGATAGATGGTATCGATTTTTTACATCTAGCGATACGTATGATCCTGATAGGCTTAAAGTAGACCGCGAATTATTACGACAGTATTACCTAGCTGAAGGATACGCCGATTTCAGAATAGAGTCTGCCGTCGCTGAATTGGCTCCCGACCGAGGGGCGTTTTATATAACTCTAAATTTAAATGAAGGAGAACGTTATAAGTTTGGTGAAATAAACATATCCAGTAGCATTCGCAATGTGGAGGAGGATCAATTAAAGCCATTAATCGATTTTAAGAAAGGTGATTGGTACGATAAATCTTTAATTTCCAAAGCAATTAAAAACATCACAAATGAAATTGGTACACATGGCTACGCATTTGTTCAGGTCCGTCCCCAAGTTAAAAAGGTTCAAGAAAGCAAAGAGATAAACCTCAACCTTGTAGTCCGCGAAGGTCCCCGTGTCTTTGTAGAAAGAATCGACATAGGCGGTAACGTGCGTACCGTCGATTCTGTAATTCGAAGAGAAATCAGGTTGGTTGAGGGAGATGCTTTTGATGTCGGAAAATTACGCAAGTCTCGACAGAGAATTTCTGACTTAAATTTTTTTGATAATGTAAAAATAAAGCGAGAACCTGGTAGCACTCGTGATAAGGCCGTCATTAAGATCGACGTTGAAGAAAAATCTACAGGCTCGCTTAATTTGGGTGTAGGTTATGGTACCGACGCGGGGCCACTAGTTGACGTCACCCTGCGAGAGAGAAACCTGCTGGGTTTAGGTCAACATTTGAGTATTGCAACCACACTGGCTGCAGAAAAAAGTTCAGTGAACCTCTCTTTCACGGAACCTTATTTTTTGGATCGAGAAGTCTCAGCAGGTTTTGACTTGTTTCATGTAAGGCGAGACTTTCAGGATACTCGCTCATACGATACTCAGGATACTGGATTTGCCGTGAGATCTGGATATCCCTTAAATCAACTTCTTTCTCAAAATTGGAAATATGGTTTGGATTACTCCGAAATTGCAAATGTTGGTACTTTCGCGTCACCCCTTATCAAACAACAAGAGGGGACCCGATTTTCGTCTGTGCTTACCCACGGGCTTTTGTATGACACAAGGGACAGCAAGTTTAACCCAACAGAGGGTTTTGTCAGTCAGTTGTCAAATCAATTAGCCGGGATCGGCGGGGACGTGTATTATTTAAAAAACACTGTTTCAGGGGCTCAATATTATTCATTCGCAAAAAATTGGATTCTAACAGGCTCAGGTAGGGTTGGGTATATCGTGGGATTGGGAGAAGATGTCGAAATTGTAG
>PTLH01000138.1 GCA_002938035.1 Alphaproteobacteria bacterium MarineAlpha3_Bin6 | reverse complement strand
TAGGTTTGGATTATTAGAACTTAACCGTCCTGTGGAAGTAATGGCTTGCCCGTAATTTGTGTGAACTCGGCCGGTCTTGAGGTTAATCTGTTTCACCAATGCATCCGTATAAGTACTTTTTAATTTTGCTAATTGCCGCCAATTCAGAACCCGTTTTGGTAGTTTGTGGCCTTCAAGGGATAGGTTTTCTAGGACATCTGCCCCGGTTCCATAGGCACCTGTCTTACCTTTTAATCCACCCGGTAGTCCCATTTCGTCAAATAGGACGGTCCCCAGCTGCTTGGGCGAGGCAATATTAAATTCTTTACCAGCCATTTTATGTATTTCAATTTCGAGATCTGCAAGACGCTTGGCAAAGTCTTTACTCAGGTCTTTTAGGAACTTAGCGTTGACCAGAATACCGGTCTTTTCCATATTGGCTAGAACCCCAATGAGGGGACGTTCCATGGTTTCATAGAGAGCAGACATCCTTTCTTCAATCAGTCGAGGCTTGAGGTGATTATAGAGCCGCCCAGTAATATCTGCGTCCTCAGCAGCATATTGGAGCGCGTCATCGAGTGGGACTTTATCAAAAGTAACTTGGGTTTTACCAGTTCCGGCTACATCTTTGAATTTGATAGTTTGGTGGTTAAGATGAATTTGAGAGAGCTCATCCATGCCATGCCGATGCTTAGCACCTTCGAGAACATATGATAATATCATGGTATCATCAAACGGTGATAGGTCGATGCCGTACCGGTATAAAACCTCTATATCATATTTAATATTGTGTCCAATTTTTAGAACCGATGGGTTTTCTAGCAGCGGTTTTAGCAACTTAATCGCTTTTTCAAATGGCATTTGCTTGAGTTCACTATATTTACTTTTTCTTTCCTGACCACCTGGATCAAGCCTAAGGCTAGTTTGGGTAGAAGGTTCTGTGTGTCCGAGTGGAATATAGGCCCCCCGCCCAGTGGTCGTTGAAAGAGAAATACCCACCAAATCTGCAGCCATGGAGTCTAAAGACGTAGTCTCAGTATCCACGGCGAGACGACCTAAAGCCGTAGCTTCGTCTATCCATATTTTCAAAATATTTTCTTCGGTAATTAATTCATAACTAGCCTCGGTGATTGGCGTGACGTTATCCAGACTGTTGATTTTACTGTTTGGGCCATCTGATTTAGCTTTCGACGATTCGTCGTCGGGGTCAGGGTTTGGCACCGTTTCAGGTGTTTTAACACCAGTTTTACTTTCGATTTTAGAAACGATCGACTTGAAGTTTTGCCGGTTTAAGAATGTGAGTAATTTGCCGGGGTCCTGTTCCTTACGAGCAAAACTTTCCAACTCCACCTCTACGGGGACGTCTTGGCGTAATGTTACGAGTTCTCGGGAGATACGCGCTAAATCTGCCTGTTCAATTAAGGCTTGCCGCCTTTTTGGTTGTTTGATGTCTTCCGCATGTTTTAGCACCCCGTCTAAATCACCAAATTCCTCAATTAGCTGTGCTGCTGTTTTGATGCCAATTCCGGCAACACCCGGCACGTTGTCAGAGGGGTCACCGGCTAAGGCCTGCACGTCAATGACCTTCTCTGGTCCTACACCAAACTTCTCTCGTACCTGACTAGGACCTATCTCAATATTCTTCATGGCATCAAACATTTTGATCTTACCACCCACAATTTGCATAAGATCTTTATCAGTCGAGACAACCGTGACATTTGCTCCTCGGCCGGCTGCTTGACGGGCGTAGGTTGCGATCAGATCATCGGCCTCATAGCCGTCCATATCGACGGCAGGAATATTCATGGCACGGGTTGCTTCCCGGATGATGTCAAACTGAGGTATCAAATCATCGGGTGGCGGCGGGCGATGGGATTTATACTCTGAAAATATCTCATTTCTGAATGTTTTGCGCGCCCGATCAAAAATTACGGCCAAATAGTCGGCATCGGTGTCTTCGACTATTTTTAAAAGCATTTGTGTGTATCCGTAGACGGCGTTTGTCGGGGTGCCGTCAAGCCGCGTCATTTGGGCTTTAATGCCGTAATAGGCCCTAAAAATGAAACCTGAGCCGTCAATTAGGTAGAGATGATTTATCGACTTTGACTGTGGCAATCAGTGTTCACTCCCGTCATTTATTTCGTTTGGAGAGCCAACGGCTAACGCAAAAATTTGGCTGCAATAAGGGCAAAAAATTTTAGGTTGTTCACCTATGTTCAGGTATACGCCAGGGTGTCCAAGCTCCCCGCGACCTCCATCACAAAACACACTGGTCGTATCAACATAAGTGATTGTTTCTTGTTCGTCATTTTCCATGTTATTTCTGGCCTCTCGGAATTATAGCGCGCTACTTGGTTAATGATAGTTGACCGGCCTCTTGTTGAATGATACCGAAAGATAATAACGAATCAATCATTCAAAATGGCACTACAATTGGTGTAATGCCATCAAATCAGACAATTGATAAGCATGAAATCAGAGTATGCGGTCGAGATAACCGACCTAAACAAAACTTATTTAGGCAATGCCAACCAGCCGCCACAGGAGGCATTGAGCAATATAAATCTTAACATTCGAACGGGATCTTTTTTTGGTTTATTGGGTCCCAATGGTGCGGGGAAGTCCACGATCATCAACATTATGGCAGGACTGGTTATAAAGAGTTCGGGTGATGTTAAGGTTTGTGGTTACGACATCGAAAAGCAAATGCGCCAGGCGCGATCCTCCATTGGCGTAGTTCCTCAGGAGTTGAACATTGATCCATTTTTTTCACCGAGGGAAATTTTGGAAGTTCAAGCTGGTTTGTTTGGGGTCCCCAAGGTCCAACGTCGCACAAATGAAATTCTGAAAGCGGTGCGTTTGTACGATAAAGCGGACGCCTATGCCCGTACTCTATCTGGTGGCATGCGTCGTCGTCTCCTGGTGGCCAAAGCGTTGGTCCACTCACCACCGGTATTGGTGCTCGACGAACCTACAGCGGGCGTTGACGTGGAACTAAGGCAGCAACTTTGGTCTTACGTTAGACAATTACGTGAAGAAGGAACGACAATATTGCTAACCACACATTATCTGGAGGAAGCGGAAGAACTATGTGATCAAATTGCTATCATCAACAAGGGAGCCTTGGTGACTTGCCAGGCTACCGATGATCTTTTGTGCACACTCGATTCAAAGGAACTTATTGTTACTATCGACACAGATTTGAAAAAAGTGCCGGAAAATTTCTCTGAGTTTAATGTGGAACTTCGAAACGGGCGTAAATTAGTATTTCATGTTCCACCAAAAGAGGTCCCTGTTGACAAGGTTTTAAGTGCCGTCAGAGAAGAGGGTTTTACTATTCAGGATTTAACAACCAAAGAATCCGATTTGGAAGACATATTCCTCATGCTGACACAGGAAACCTAGCCGTCTAAATTAAGTTCCTGATTGGACGAGAGTAAATAATTTTTGCAGGGGCTACATTGACCGATGATTGCTACAAGCGACTAAACCCCCGGAGGGAGCATGTCCTACTGGCTCTGTTGGTTTGTTTTTTGTCAGCTTGTTCTCCTCACTTAAGATTACCCGGTAACGCCGTGATCGATCCTGAGTTAACCAGTACCGCAATTGTTATGCCGGACGGGGCAAGCTTGCCGCTGTATACATGGCCTCATTCAGGAACGCCACGAGCTATCGTACTGGCATTACATGGTTTCAATGATTATGGTGAATTCGTAAAGGATGCAGCCATATATTTGGGAACTCAGGGTGTCAAAGTCTATTCCTACGATCAAAGGGGGTTTGGGCGAGCACCTCACCAGGGTTTTTGGCCGGGAACGAAAGCTTTGGGCCAAGACCTCACAATCTCCGCAAGGCTTTTGAGAGATAGCCACCCCGGGATTCCCTTATATGTCCTTGGACACAGTATGGGTGGTGCAGTTATCATGGCAGCGCTAACTGGTAATAACCCGCCCAAGGTAGAGGGGGCAATCCTCGTGGCTCCAGCTATTTGGGGCCGAGTAACAATGCCCTTTTATCAAAGGTGGTTGCTTGCACTGGCTGCTCGGACGTTACCGTGGCTTAAGCTCTCAGGGAAGGGGTTGGGTATCAAGCCGTCTGATAACATTGAAATGTTAAGAATGCTTGGCCGTGATCCTTTGGTTATAAAGAATACACGCATTGATACCCTATGGGGTTTAGTTAATTTGATGGATAAGGCGCTGGAAGCAGCTCCGTTATTTAATGCAAGGAGCTTGATCCTTATAGGGAACAACGATCAGGTTATTAATGATAAATCCATGGATCTAATGCTTTCTCTTTTACCCATATCGGCGAAGGTACGGCAGACAAAAATACGTTATAAAAGCGGATATCATATGTTGCTTAGGGATCTGAAGGGTAAGAGGGTATGGCAGGATATCTTGGATTGGGTCCTATTAGCCTCTTCTTGAAGCCGAAAATTAGAGTGCCCTCGGGTTTGAGGGAAGAAGATAAAGGATGATTTTCAGTTATCAGTTGTATTATCAATATTGAAATTTTACCTTCTAAGAAGGTGTGAATTTCGATATTTCTAAAGACATCGTCATAAGGACTTAATTGGTTTATACTAGTAGACTTACAGGACCCGTAACGAATTTAATATGTTAATAACTAAGCGCCCGTAGCTCAGCTGGATAGAGTGTCGGCCTCCGAAGCCGAAGGTCACAGGTTCGAATCCTGTCGGGCGCGCCACAACCAAGCTTGGCCCATGTTACCCCCTATTCTTACACTCCGCGATATTTCCTTGACCTTTAGTTCTCACCCCCTTTTA
>PTLH01000137.1 GCA_002938035.1 Alphaproteobacteria bacterium MarineAlpha3_Bin6 | reverse complement strand
GAAAATAACTGTTAAGTTTAATAAATTAAGTAAGAATGATCCCGAAATGATCCAATAATGATCCAAGAAACCCTAAAACAGGGGCAAATATAGCAAAAGATAGGAAAGGATAAACAAGAAATAAAGTATTGAAAATAAACGAAAAATATCGAGGGAAGGGAGTCTGTGCCGGTGTGCTGGCTGGTCTTCAAAACCAGTGAAGGCCGTAAGACGGTCTTAGTGGGTTCGACTCCCACTCTCTTCCGCCAACATTTGAGAAATATTTTGTTTCTTAATTTTTAAATACACATCGATTACAGGATTACCTTATGAGTGAGAAACTAGTTTCCCGAACCGAAAACGGAATAGGGTGGATAATTTTCAATAACGCAGAAAAGCGTAATGCTGTATCTCTCCAGATGGCGAAGCGCGCTGCCGAGTGTATAAGGGAACACGAAGAAAATGATGAAGTCCGTGTCCTAATCATTAAAGGTGAAGGGGGAAAATCGTTTGTCTCGGGGGCGGATATATCAGAGTTTGAGAAAATCAGGTCTACACCTGAGGGTGTGAAGATGTACGAAACCACATCAAACCAAATGTACCAAGGTTTGAGAGATTGCGCTAAAACAACGATAGCAATGATCCAGGGTTATTGTATGGGAGGTGGTGTTGCACTTGCCTGTGCCTGCGATTTTCGTATTTGTTCTAAAGATGCAATATTTTCCGTTCCCGCAGCCCGCCTGGGAATTTCTTACGGTCCCAACCATACAAGATGGGTAGTCGAGGCTGTCGGGCCCTCTTCGGCAAAAGAAATATTGATGACGGCGCGGAGATATTCAGCAGAAGAAGCGCACGGCATAGGCCTTGTAAACCATCTCGTAGAGAATTCAGAATTAGAAGATTTCACCATTCAATACGCGGCCACTATCGTAAAAAATGCTCCACTTTCTGTATTGGCAGCCAAAGCAATCGCTCGTCAGGTAAGCAAGATTTCGGGTGATTGGGACCAGGATCTTTGTAGCGAATGGATGAAAAAATGTACGTCGAGCCAAGATTATAAAGAGGGGAGGCGGGCTTTTATGGAAAAAAGACTACCCAATTTTACAGGAGTTTAACTCTAACTAAAATCTGTTTTGAATCATGATCTGAAATTTCATCTGTTTGACCTTGTTCCGCGTAACGGGTAGCGGAGTTCTATTAAATTCGGGCAGATCAGTACCCAATCGCCATGCCGTCTTTTCTAGGTTCCGATGCACCTCGCAGAACACCATTATCCCAGTCTATCCATATGGCTTGTGCACCGCCAATTGGACGTGGTGGAATATAAGTCCTGTGGCCTTTAGATTCTAAACCCCTTACCACATCCTGTGGCAGCCCCGTTTCTATCTGAACTCGTTCTTCCGGGTCATCCACATCCGGGAAAACTCTAGTGCAGTCGAGTGCTTCCTGAAGATCCATTTTGTAATCAATCAGATTACTTATAAGATGCACGTGACCGCATGCTTGGTATTGCCCACCCATTACACCAAATGGCATTTGCGCGCGTCCATCCTTAAATAGCATTCCAGGTATAATAGTGTGCAGTGGCCTCTTGTTGGGAGCTATGCAGTTAGGGTGTCCAGGATCAATGACAAACCCCTGGCCACGGTTTTGAAGAAGAACACCACTTTTTGGAGCTGTCAGACCAGAACCAAATGAAGAAAAAAGAGTATTTATAAAACTAACCGCATTACGGTCTTTGTCTACGACTGTGAGATAAACAGTATCATTGTGTCTAGGAAGATTTGTAGGAGGAATATTTGGCATTCTCTTGCTTATATCAATCTGAGCGCGTTCAGCTGATGCGTGATCTTCTGACAACCACTCTTCCACTGGAACGTTTCCAAAATCAGGATCCCCTAGTATGGAATTTCGATTCCGGTAGGCGAGGCGCATTGCCTCAATTTCAAGATGTAGGCGATCGGCAGAAACAGGGTCGTACGATGCCATGTCAAATCCTGAGAGAATATTCAAACCTTCAAGTGCAACAATTCCCTGACCATTAGGCGGACATTCGTAGACATCGTATCCTCTGTAATTAGTATGGATAGGTTCTACATATTTACCGCTATAGGAAGCAAAATCTTCCAGAGTGTGTAATCCCCCAAGACTTTCTAAGTAAGCGACAATATCTTCGGCAACCCATCCGTTATAAAAACCTTCTTTGCCATTCCTGGCTATATATTCAAGAGTGTTTGCTAGAAGGGGGAGTTTAACTAATCTTCCTATTTTGGGCGGTTTGCCGTCGAAGAGATACTGTTCACGCGACGTCGGGTCTTTGGAGAGAAGTTCTTCACATAAACTCCAGTCATAAGATTGGCGGTGATTTACTGGCGCGCCGTTACGGGCATATTCTATGGCCGGTAAAAGAACATCTTTGAAGCTCAGAGTGCCGTGATCGGCAAGAAGTTGCCACCACGCATCGATCGCTCCAGGGATAGTGACAGAGTGAGGGGTCTGCTGTTCGATGCTAGAGATACCGTTTTTGATATACCAATCAACCTCCGCTGCCTTTGGTGCGATGCCTGATCCGTTGTAAGCGATTACTTCCTGGCCTTTTGGAGAATAAAGGCAAAAACAGTCCCCACCAATGCTTGTTGACTGTGGTTCCACGACGCATTGAACTGCGACGGCGGCAACCGCCGCGTCCATCGCATTCCCACCTGATAATAATATTTTGAGCGCAGTGCTTGTGGAAAGTGGATGGGACGTGGCGGCCATCCCATTGGGTGCATGAACTGTCGATCGTCCAGGTAAAAATAAATCTCTCATGAAAATTGTCGTTTTCTATTAATTGTTTTTTTCATAAACTATTCTAACTTTATACATGGATACCTCTGAGAACAAATTGAATTTAGGGGTTTACCCAAGGAGAATGTTATGGATCTTGGTCTAAATGGTAAGAGAGCACTAGTACTGGGTAGTTCCCAGGGTATTGGAGCAGAGATTGCTAGGGTATTAGCACGGGAAGGCTGTAACGTGTATGTAGGGGCTCGGCGGCTTGATCATATTCAAAGTTTGGCTGATGAATTAAGCGAAGAATTTAATGTTGATGCTAAGGCTTACCCAATCGACTTATCTGATGGTATTTCAGTGGAAAAGCTATGTGAAATGATTACCCATGAATGGAAGATCGATATCCTTCTCAATAATGCCGGTGGCCCCCCTCCTTCCTCTAGCACCGGGGTTTCAGATGAAATCTGGGAGAGCAGTCTCCAAAGTCTTCTCATGTCAACTATACGGCTCTCCGAAGCAGCCGTAAAAGGAATGCGAGAGCGGGGATGGGGACGAATTCTTACAGTCGCCTCTTCTGGTGTCATTCAGCCAATCCCGAACCTCGCCGTATCCAATACTGTTCGCTCGGCCGTCGTTGGTTTTACTAAGACTTTATCAAATGAAGTTGCTAAAGACGGCATTACAGTAAATATGGTTTTACCGGGCCGCATTGATACTGAGCGCCTTGCCTCAATTCACAAAGCCTCTGCAAATAAGCAGGGCATGACATATGAAGAATTTAGAGATAATTCGAGATCTTCGATTCCAGCTCGTCGTTTCGGAACTGTGAAAGAGTTTGCAGAGGTAGCGGTCTTTTTAATGAGTGTTTGTGCCTCTTATATTACCGGTTCAGTGATCCGTGTTGATGGCGGTGTAATTCAATCCGTCTAACTAAGTTATTTACCTAATCCCCTGGCCTGTTGACGGGCCCAGGCAACGCGAAGTTCTCTGCTGTCATCAAAGTCGTTGACCCCCAGCCAAGCCTCATAAAATTCTGTGTCCATGAAAGCCACAGTTACTTTTCCCCCAATGCGCTCAATAGCTTTTTTTGTTCTAGCAATAAAGTTTCCATGAATACTTGAGGAACCGAGTTCTTCAAATAACTTTGGTTCATAAAGTGCGAATGCTTCATTGTTCAAAAATCTTATTAAAATTACTTCGCGTTCATTTAATTGACTAAATATATCCACCTCTGAAAATACAGCGGTCTCAACCATCGCGTCGAGCCTTGCCAGCTTTTCCTGATGCTCTTGACGAATATCCTTTGTGTCATTTTCCATAATTGTAATTTCGTCGGCTGATTTCAACTTTAGGAATTGAGCGCACTCGGAACGGTTCATCCCAAGACGTTCCCTTAGAGTTTTAAAGTTTGACATGTTCGTATTAAGCTAGGTTATTTGTCTAAGTTAGTGAGGGGATTTCCAGACGCTTTAATTAAGAAATTATACTGATGCCGGATCTATCACTAATCATGATTTCTTATTCAGCTATTAATAGTTGACGTAAAAATGGAAAGGGATGAATTATGCCGTCTGTCGTACTTTTTGTAAATTTACAGATTGTTGAGGGTGAAATTGATGCGTTTGTTAAACGTGCTCGTGAACATAGAGAAAGGGTCTTGGCGAGCGAACCAGAATGCCAAAGGTTTGATATTTCAATACCGGAAGATGATGAGAACACAGTGAATTTGTATGAGGTTTATGCTGATGAAGCAGCTTTCCAGCATCACTTGGAAACACCTTATATGAAGGCATATATGGAGGATACGACGTCAATGATAAAAAGTCGTGAGAGAACAAAAGCGCGACTTAAAAATGATTTAATACACTAATTATTCATAACGGAATTGGCGAAATCACGGTTAGACAATTAGTGTCAAAAGGATTTGCGGTGTCAGTTTGTAAATAATTTTAATCTTTGAGAGGCATTAATTTATATTCAACATTTTAAAATTATTTACCTCTATCATTTTTTAAAGGTATGGGTATGAAAGACTTTGACACTGTAATGTGAGCGCTATCATACCAATTTATTTCCGAATCACTTAATAGAAATATATATTTGGAGTAAATTTGTGATGGCAAGCTTACGGAAAAGCATATTCGGGGCAACGTTGCCGGTAGATTATGTTACAAAAAAATGTCTGCTATGTTCACACCTATACCATCCACAAGGTATTGGAGATCGTGTATGCC
>PTLH01000136.1 GCA_002938035.1 Alphaproteobacteria bacterium MarineAlpha3_Bin6 | reverse complement strand
CGCAAAAAATTGGCTGGGGCGGGAGGATTCGAACCTCCGAATGCCGATACCAAAAACCGGTGCCTTAGTCCACTTGGCTACGCCCCAAAACTGGAATGCCCCTTTGGAACCGGGGCGCAATTTAGGCATATTTAACAGGGCGGGCAACCTCTAATAATTCCTTATGATTTAGTCAATTATGCTCAGCGATACTTGGCCACTTGGTCAGAAGAGGCGCCGCACGTACCCACCAGTTGGGTTTCCGTTTGGTTAGTGCATTTCCTGCTTCTTTAGCGTCGTTCTCGTGTTCAAACAAAGCAAAGCACGTTCCACCGCTACCTGATAGGCGGGTAAGCAATGCACCACGGCAGCCGTCAAGAGCTTTTATGGTATCACCAATAATTGGTGCTACTGTCATTGCAGCCTCGGTAAGGTCATTTGTCCGTTCCCTTAGCAGAGCAGCCAACTCTGAAATATTATTTGGCGTTTGATCAAATCGGGAGGATTTTGAGAAAGCCCCGGCATGACGCTCGAAGACCTGCGGTGTTGGTACTGGTATGCCGGGGTTTACCAAAACCAGCCAACCTTCAGGGAGCCCAGGCGCAAGTGTAATTTCATTACCGACGCCCCCAACAAAACTAGCCTTTCCTTGAAGGCAGACGGGTACGTCGGCCCCTAGTTGCCCGGCGATTTGGAATAGCACGTTATGGGGAAGGGAAAGATCCCAGTGTCGGCATAGGATCAGTAAAGTAGCCGCTGCATCTGCAGAGCCCCCCCCGATACCAGACGCTACGGGAAGGTTTTTTGTAAGATGCAATGCCGCCCCTTGTTTAAATCCATTATGTAGGGCTAATAGTTTTGCGGCTTTAGTTACTAAATTATTTGCGGACCGTAAGTTATCTGCAAATGGGCCACTGACCTTTAGGGATAGATTGCTGGCAGAAGATACTGCAATTTTATCGCTAATATCCGCAAAGGCAACGAGCGAATCTATGAGATGATAACCGTCAAGTCGTCGTCCAGTGATATGCAAATAAAGGTTGATTTTGGCAGGTGCGTTGATCGAAATCATCTTTAGACCGGTTTTAGATTTTAGGCAGACCGTACTTGATTTTCTTTTCAATTACTAAAATTAGGTCTTTCCCGGGGTCAAGTGATAGTGACCGCCGCCACTGGTATTGGGCCTCTAATTTTCGTCCAACTCTCCAATAAGCATCACCTAAGTGATCATTGATTGTCGCGTCAGCGGGGTCTAGTAACACCGCCCGTTCAAGGTTCTTGACGGCACCCTTGATATCCCCCAACTGATACTGAGCCCAGCCGAGGCTATCAACTATATATGGCGCCTGAGGCCTTTGCTTGACGGCGTTTTTTATCATCTTGTGGGCTCGTTTCAGGTTTTTCCTCTGCTCTATCCATGAATAGCCTAGATAATTCAAAATTTTCGGCTCATTGGGATTTAGTTTCAGCGCTTTTAAAAAATCAGTCTCGGCCGCGGGCCACTCTTTCAGGCGCTCACGTGACGCGGCATTCCCATAAAGGATTTGCCAATGACGCTTCTCCCAACTTTTAACCCGCTTTTTAGCCTTCTCAAATACATTGACGGCATCCCGATGGCGCTGGTGACCTCTGTAAATGTTGCCGAGATTTACTAGAGCATCAATCCGATTTTTGTCCTCTCTTGCCATTGCATTTAGAACCTCTGCCGCGCCATCTAAATTGTTAAGGAAATTGTACGTCTTCGCAACGCGTAGGCGGCTAGCCCAACTATATTCCGGATCTCTTGAAACAAGTTTATAGATGTCTAAGGCTGACTGAAGAATATTTTCGCTGGAAAGTGCGTCTGCTAAACGAAGCTTAGCAAAAGAAAATTCCGGGTTCACAAATATGGCTAGTTGGATCCAAATTATTGCCTGATAGGGGTCTTGCCGTTGAATGGATCTGGATAGACCAAATAATGCTTCAGCGATGCCCGTTTGTGACGAAACTTTACGGAACTTTTTTGGATTGTTTGCCGCTAATCGTTCTAACGCGTGGTTGAACAAGGATGAGTTCGTGTTAAATTTCGAATAATTGAGATAGAGTGCCTTAGCTTTGAGAGACATGTTATTGCGTTCATAAAACTCTCCAGCTAGACGGGTCATGTTAGCGCTAATTCGGCGGTATTGTTTTAGCGCGTCTTTGAAATGTTTTTTACTGATTTCACTTTTCCCCGCTACCTCGGCAATAAGACCGGCGTGTGGTGCATAAAGTGCAATAAACCCCGGGTTTTTCATACGTTGTTCAAGATTACCAAGTGCTTCGCCGAAGTTTTGTTTAGCTGCTAATGACCACGCTTTAATCAATGGAACTGAAAAAGAATGGATCCCATTGGTAGGAAGAAGATCTAATTTTTTGGCAGCCTTTGCATAATTTCCTCCGCGAATATCTCTCAGAGCTAAGACAAGTAACGGTAGGCTTATATTGTTTTTTTCTGACTTAATCAGTTTTTCAGCGAGGGTGAGAGATTCTTTAACCTTCCCCTGAAACACAAGGATCGTGAATATTTGATTTTGAATATTGAAATTATTCGGATTACTAAGCAAGTTAGACCTGTAAAACCTAACGGCTGCGTCAGGGGCATTTATAAACTGGGCGTGTCTGCCAGCTAAATAGTCTCCTAAATTCATGGGGCGCCCTTTGGAAAAGACTTTTCCGCCAGCAGCGTATACTCCCGGTATTAAGGCGGTCAAAGTGACCACAATCGCATAGACAAGCAATCGGGTTGACCATACCGACTTACATTTTTTTACACATCTAGAGAATGTTCGGTACATAGATTATGTTTTCCACTTTTTGACGTATTTAATTTCCTTAACGTTTTATTCGGTGCTTTAATATTTTGGTTAAAATATCACATTTGGACATGTTAACGCATCTGATTTGCTGAATAGTCAACATCTGTAACACACCAGTTACGACCATCTTTAGGTAGGCATTCACATATTTGGATAATTAGGTCCACCCCCTCCTTCTGGCACCGTCCAGTCAATATTTTGAGTAGGATCTTTTATGTCGCAGGTTTTACAATGGATGCAATTTTGGGCATTGATTTGTAACCGGGTTTTACCCTGATGCTCTACATACTCATAAACTCCGGAGGGGCAAAACCGAGCTTCAGGTCCACCATAATCAGGGTGGTTGATAGCCATCGGAACATGCTCATCTTTTAGTATTAAGTGGGTTGGTTGGTTCTCCTCATGGTTTGTATTAGAAAGAAATACAGATGATAATTTGTCAAACGTGATTTTGCCGTCAGGTTTAGGGTAGTTGATTTTTTTTGATTGGGTTACCTTATGAAGCCGGGTGTGATCAGCGTGATTACGAAGTGTCCATGGAGCTTTGCCGCGAAGTAAATATGTGTCTATGGCAGAGTAAGCAATCCCGCCCCAAAGACCCCAACGGAACGAAGGGCGGATATTTCGAACCGTTTTTAATTCACTCCAAAGCCAACTCTGTTTTAGTAGTTCTGCGTAGGTACTGATTTCTAGGGGCATAGGTTCTGCGGTTAGTGCGCTAAAAACAGCTTCTGCCGCAATCATGCCTGATTTCATGGCTGTGTGGGTACCCTTGATTTTGGGTACATTGAGAAATCCTGCCGAATCTCCTATCAGGGCTCCGCCCGGGAAGAAAAGTTTGGGGAGAGATTGGAAGCCACCTTCCACTAAAGCCCGTGCACCGTATGAAATACGACGCCCATCTTCAAGTATTGGTCTTATTGAAGGATGGCTTTTAAAACGCTGGAATTCGTCAAAAGGGCTCAAATAGGCGTTTTGGTAATCAAGGCCTATGACAAATCCCAAGGCCACCTGATTTTCTTCTAAATGGTAGATGAAGGAGCCACCATAGGTGTGATTGTCGAGGGGCCAACCAACAGTATGTGTTATTGATCCTCTGTTATGCTTGTCAGCAGAAACTTCCCAAAGTTCCTTTATTCCAATTCCGAAAGTCTGAGGGTCGGACCCAACATCCAAATTAAACTTTTGGATAAGTGTCTTGGTAAGCGATCCACGGCACCCTTCGCCGAATAACGTATAACTTGCATGAAGTTCAACTCCAGGAGCATGAGTTTCTGTTGGATTGCCGTTTTTATCAATGCCCATGTCCCCTGTCGCTATTCCAATAACACGATCGTTTCCATCGTACAGGACTTCCGCGGCCGCAAAACCCGGGTAAATTTCAACACCTAACTCCTCAGCCTGGGTTGCCAGCCACCGGCAAAAGTTTCCAAGGCTTATTATATAGTTTCCGTGGTTTTTCATCTGCAAGGGTGTCGGTAAACTATGGGCACTATTTTCGGTCAGGTAGATGAAACTGTCTTGCGTTGCTTGCGTGTTAAGTGGTGCCCCGCGTTTTTGCCAATCCGGTATGAGTTCATCGAGAGCACGAGGCTCTAGGACTGCGCCAGAAAGAATATGAGCACCAACTTCAGAACCTTTCTCCACGATGCAAATATTGATTTCACGGTCGGTTTCAATGGCCAACTGTTTTAGGCGGATAGCTGTTGCCAACCCAGAAGGTCCAGCGCCCACGATGACCACATCAAATTCCATCGATTCTCGTTCACCCACGCTTTTAGGTTCCTTTCCGAGCTAATTAGTGAATTGTGTTACTACGTCTGCTATACTCTTCAAATGAGTACACTCCCAAAGTCTTACCAGAATGCCCGTGAAGCGCTCGTTTGGCAACTGGAAGCAGGTATTGATGAATGTATTGGCGAAAATCCGGTTGATCGATATAACGTCAGCACAGAAAAACAGCCATCGGTTGGTTCTTCTTCATCTGAAATAAGGGAAATAAAAACCAAAGTAGATGTTATATCGGTGTCTGGTAACGATATTGAGCGACCTGCGCGTGCGCAAATCAAGTCTACCAATTTGAAAAACCAATTTCAGAGTGCAGGGGATCTTGCTTTGGCGTGTTCTACCCTTGAGGAATTAGAGGTGGCCGTGCGTGCTTTCGAAGGATGCACATTAAAGAAAACGGCCACCAATACGGTCTTTGCGGACGGCAA
>PTLH01000135.1 GCA_002938035.1 Alphaproteobacteria bacterium MarineAlpha3_Bin6 | reverse complement strand
TATAGGTCCAAGAGTTGGCTAGCATTCCGGCTAATTCATTGATACTTGTCGTTTTGCCTGTGCCAACATTAAAAACATGTCCTGATTTATTCGAAATAGCGGCAAGGTAGTTTGCTTCAACAACGTCATTTACATGGACAAAATCACGTCTTTGCTCGCCGTCACCCGTAACCTCGATTGTTTGCCCACATTTTTTACGGTGTCGGAATACATTGATGACGGAACTGCTGGTGTTGTCAGAATCTTTGGGATTGCACGAGCGGGGGCCGTAGACATTAAATTGTCTAAGTACTTTGACGTTAATGCCGTTCTGTTCGCCAATTATTAGGGCGTACTGCTCCGACATGAATTTTTGTAATGCATACGGGCTTAATGGAGCGACTGGAGCTGTTTCGGGTGTTGGTAATTGTTTTGGGTTCCCATAAATGGCAGAACTACCGGAAACAATAAGGTTTGTATTTTTTGCTTCGATCATTGCCATCAATAGGTATAACGTGGATCGGACATTTGAAACTTCATATTGGATGGGTGTTTCGAAGGACTCGGTAACTCGGGGGAGGGCTGCTAAATGAAAGACCATTTCTACATCTTTTAAATAGCCCGTCAGATCATGGGGATGACCTAAATTTAATTCAATAAAATCTACTTCTGCCGCCACATTAGCAATTTTTCCAGTGGATAAATTATCAATGACGGTTACAGAGTGTCCTTCGGCAATAAGATATTCAACCAAATATGACCCAATAAATCCGGCACCACCTGTCACCAGACAATGGCCTTTTCTCATGATGTTGTCATCTCCATTATCCGGCTATATTTTGAGTTTAACCAATTAAAAATAACACATAATAATTAATAAATATCTGATTTTAATTGAAAAATTATATTTGTGAAAATAGGAATGATTTGCACTTGCAATAAGGGCTGGTTATCATTATATCAGTGAGAATAATTATCAATTGCATATCAATTAAAAGCAACTAAGGTAAATAAGTGACGCGTAACATACTGAAATCGTTTATTTTTGGAGTTATTCTTATTCCTTTCGCCGGTACTTTGTCGGCAAAGGAAGTTAACTTGTATTCTTACAGGCAACCATTTCTTATTAATCAAATTTTGAAACACTTTACGAAACAAACAGGCATCAAGGTTAATGTGGTTTATGCGAAGAAAGGAATGCTTGAAAGACTAAAAGCAGAAGGTCGTAACACCCCTGCGGATGCTGTCTTGACCGTTGATATCTCTCGGTTAAGTGCTCTAGCGGATGCAGGACTTCTTCAATCCGTTACCTCAGCAAAGTTGGAAGAAAATATTCCACCCCAATATCGCCATCCCGACGGTTTGTGGTTTGGCCTTACACTGCGTGCTCGTGTTGCGTTTGCCCATAAGGAGAGGGTCAAGGATGGGGAAATCAAACAATATACTGACCTAATTAAACCACGGTTCAAGGGGAGAGTTTGTACCCGTTCAGGTAAGCATGCATATAATCTTTCACTACTGGCAGCAGTCATCGAGGAGATGGGGGAGAAGGGTGCTGAAAATTGGGCGAGAGGGTTAAAGGCCAATCTTGCCCGTAGACCCAAGGGGAATGACCGCACCCAGGTTAAAGCCATCAAAGAGGGACTTTGCGATGTTTCACTAGGTAACAGCTATTACTTGGGCAACATGGAAACCAACGAAAAAAACCCGGAACAAAAAGAATGGGCCAATTCCATTCGCCTCCTATTTCCCAAGTTAGGTGGGAGAGGAACACACGTAAATATAAGCGGTGCGGCGATGACGAAATATGCAAAAAACAAGTTGAACGCTAAGAAATTGCTTGAGTTTTTGAGTAGCAGTGTAGCTCAAAAAATGTATGCCGAACAGAATTTCGAGTACCCAGTAAAACCTGGGGTAGCCTGGTCGTCTAGGGTAAAGTCTTGGGGAACGTTTCTCCCGAGCGACGTAAACCTCGCAACCATCGCTAAGCACCGCTTAAAAGCAACAAAGATTATGGATATCGTTAACTTTGACGGATAGGTTGCGCCAAACTAAATAGTCTTTCGTTAAATGATCTTTGCGAGCCGCCGTTGCAATTCGAACTGCGGCTTAAAGCCGTTAAAGAACCTTTACTGGATCTGATGATAACCGCATTAAGATATAGAAGCTTTTTTCCGTTTTTTGGGCGAAGTCTGAATAAGATTGACGCATGGACGATAGGATCTGTCGTCGTCGCAATGACAATTGCGATACCAATTTCATTTGTGATCTGGTTGGCGTTTTCCCCGACCGAAAACGTGTGGCCCCACTTGTTTTCTACGGTATTACCGCGACTGGTTGGCACGACTTTAATACTGATGCTTGGAGTTGCCGTAGGAACTTGTTTCATCGGTGTGGGTACAGCTTGGCTTGTAACAATGTGTCAATTCCCTGGCCGTCGTTTCTTTGAATGGGCATTACTTCTTCCGCTGGCCGTCCCTTCCTATGTAATTGCCTTCGTTTACACGGATCTGTTGGAATTTGCTGGTCCACTACAGGGGAGTTTGCGGGGTATCTATGGCTGGACTACGCCTCAGGACTATTGGTTTCCAGAAGTTCGTTCGTTAGGCGGCGCAACTTCTATGATGTCTCTCGTGTTATACCCCTACGTCTATCTTTTATCTCGTGCAGCCTTCCTTGAGCAGACGGCAGGTGTTTTAGAAGTTTCAAGAACACTTGGGTATGGCCCTTGGAGAAGTTTTTTCACTATCTCCGTACCGTTAGCCAGACCAGCTGTCGTTGTTGGTTTGATCCTGGTGATGATGGAGACGTTAAACGATTTTGGGACGGTCGACTTGTTCGGAGTTCAGACGCTTACTCTTGGTATTTTTGATGTCTGGTTAAACATGAATAATGTTGGTGGCGCTGCGCAAATTGCTGTTGTCATGCTCATGTTAATTGCACTCCTTATTGGCATCGAACGTTTTGCCCGGCGAAAAAAAAAGTTTCATCAAACTTCCCAACGCTATAAACGTCTTGCCAGTAGAAACTTGACCATGGGATCTGCCTTTTTGGCCTCTATTGCCTGTACGTTGCCCATTCTTCTCGGTTTTATTGTACCATTTTCCGTTCTAATCAGGGACGCTACTGGATACTTTAATGACGCATTAGATGGTGTGTTTTTAATGAGTGTCTGGAATAGCCTTTCGCTAGCTGGTTTAGCGTCCGTTCTGGCAGTTTCGATTGGGGTATTACTGGCCTACGGAATGCGTCTCAATGGCTGGGGTATATTTGCTGCAATTACTCGGTTCGCCAGTTTAGGCTACGCCATACCCGGTGCAGTTCTGGCAATCGGTATTTTTATACCAATGGGTCTATTGGATAATAGTATAGATGGGTTCATGCGGAATAAATTTGGTATCTCAACCGGATTATTGCTTAGCGGAAGCATTGCCGCATTGACGTTTGCATATGTCGTGCGTTTCTTGGCTTTGTCGCTGGGCGCGGTGGAGGTGAGCCTTGGTAGAATTACCAACAACATCGATGGTGTAGCAAAGACCTTAGGAGCGTCACATGGAGCTATACTATGGCGGGTCCACCTTCCCATGATCCGAGCAAGCCTCCTAACAGGTGCAATATTGGTATTTGTTGATGTCATGAAGGAATTACCCATGACCGTAATTATGAGGCCGTTTAATTTTGAGACTTTGGCAACGCAGGTCTATCAATTTTCGGCTGCTGAACAATTTGAGCAGGCAGCTCCGGCAGCCCTCACCATAGTTGCCTCAGGTATTATACCCGTAATACTCTTGAGTATTGCAATCACCAAAGTCAATTTTGGTAGACGAGACCCATTAGGAGTAAATGTTTAATGGGACTGGCACTTCAAGGCGTATCACATGCCTATGGTGATCATAAGGTATTTGACGATTTGTCGGTTACTGTCTCTCCAGGGGAAATAGTGTGTCTTCTTGGGCCATCGGGTTGTGGAAAAACAACTTTATTGCGATTAGCCGCAGGGCTGGAATTTCTGCAGGCCGGAACCATCAAATTTTCAGGTGAGGTTGTCGCCGATAATAATGGCCAAATACCCCCTGAACGGAGAGGTGTCGGTTTGATGTTTCAGGACTTTTCCCTTTTTCCTCACCTGACCGTCTCCGGTAACGTTGCATTTGGTTTGACTAAAATGCGCGCCAATGAGCGTGAACAAAGAATTACTGAAGTATTGGAACAGGTTAACATGATCCAACTCATGGATACCTATCCTCATACACTATCTGGTGGCCAACAGCAGCGATTGGCGCTGGCGAGAGCACTTGCACCTAGACCCGCCGTGATGCTTCTCGACGAACCGTTTTCAGGTCTCGATCAGGGAATGCGCATTCAAATCAGGGAGGAGACACTGGGTATTTTGAAGGTATCTGGTGCAGCTACGTTGTTGGTTACTCACGATGCCGATGAGGCCATGTTTATGGCGGATCGTATATTGATTATGGGGTCGACGGGGATCTTACTTCAGGAAGGAACTCCGGATGATATTTATCGTTTGCCAACTCACCCCTTTGTCGCTTCTTTATTTGGTCAGGTCAATCGCCTCTCGGGAGTTGTATTTAATGAAGGGGTGGCGACACCGCTTGGCATCTTTCCGGCCCTTGGATATGAAGACGGCTGTGAACTCGATATAATTGTCCGTCCAGACGGGATCAAACTTTCGGAGGGTGGCAAATATGGAGTGCCGGTAGAAGTTATAAATGCCCGTCCTGTGGGACCAAGTACTTTCGTGCGTTTTTGTACAAGTGTTCAAAATACCAGTGTTCAAGAATTCCACTGCCGGCAGGTGGGTGCCTTTTCAACTACGTCAGATAGTAAAATCAAGGCGATAGTCGAACCAGAAGGTACATTTATATACCGTCGTGACAAATTTGATTCCTGAATCCAAAATTCTCTGGCTACAATTAGACTTTGAAGAGCCTCGTACACATGCGATAGTGTCACTTTGTGTCGATTAACAGGTACTAGGGATGACAAAAAATAAAAGGTCCCACAAAGAAGGTATTAGGGTTCTCATATACAGTCACGATAGTTTTGGACTGGGGCATTTGAGGCGTTGCCGGGCTATAGCTCATTCCTTGGTTGGAGAG
>PTLH01000134.1 GCA_002938035.1 Alphaproteobacteria bacterium MarineAlpha3_Bin6 | reverse complement strand
TATCCCCGATATCCTCTGGGATAATTGGTGGTTTCGATTTGGTGAAGGCAATTGAGGCTGTGTATATAATTATAGATGAACGATATAACTAAACCTAAGCACTACACCCAAGGCAGCGTTGCATGCCTCGATGCCATCGACTCGGTGCTTGAGGAAAGCAGCCGGATCGATTTCCACCGTACCCAGATTGTCAAATATATGTGGCGGCTCCGCGACAAGGGCGACTCGCTAAAGGATGCCAAGAAAGCTCAGTTCTACCTTGGTCGTCTAATTGAAAAGCTAGAGCAGTAAGTCCACCTTTTTGCCATTTTGGCCAACCGAAGTGCTTTGTGAAAGCCGATCTTTTTCACGTTGGGCTTGCCTATTCTTTTCGTTATATTTTTCCTCGTTCCTAGGGTTAGGCTTTCGGTCTACTTTTCTCACTGTTGTAATTTGAACTTTTCTGATCGCACCTGTTCTATTAAATTTAAGTCGAAGAGGGAGCGTTCTATTTAAGATTTCCCGGTTTGCCCGAAGCTAATTGGGTACAAAGGACGCTTTAAATGCTCAATCAAATTACTTCCGCACAGGGGAAGTGATTGTGCCTCAAACGCCAATTGAAGACTGTCTATGTGAGCTCACCGACCTCGCAAGGAGAGGCTTCGGAAGATTGCAAGGCCGGCAGCTCTGACTGAAGACAAAACAAAGTCGCCCAACGGGGGTTTAGGCGGTTTGACTTCGTTCCACTTCAAGAGACTTAATGAGATTAATGGCCTCTCTTACCCTCCAATGGGTAGAGATTATTTGGTTGGTGCGCGTGTGCACAACAACCCACAGCCCCATGGCTGGGTTCCATCGATAGTCAAATATCATGCTAGGCTCCTGGGTGTTAGCCTGTATGTTTGAGTGATATCAATGTATCAGCGAGTCGTTAATAATTTCTGAGTCGGAATAATAATTTAGTGGTAAAAATCTTTATTTTTTGAAGATCCCGACATCTTCCAACTCTTGTCGAAGCTCTGTCTTCAACACTTTGCCGTAATTGTTTTTGGGCAGGGCTTTAATAAAGTAATATTTCTTGGGGCGTTTAAAGCGAGCAATATTTTTCAGGCATAGCCTGTCAAGTTCCTTTTCTTCCGGGGGGGTGCCCTCATCTGGCACGATGAACGCAACTACCTCTTCACCCCAATCTGGATGGGATCGTCCGATGACCGAAACCTCCATAACCGCCTTATGGCGGAGTAAAATCTCCTCCACCTCGCGAGGGTAAATATTAGAGCCCCCGGAGATTATTACATCCTTTGAACGGTCTTTTAGAGTTAAGTAACCGTGTTCATCAAGTGAGCCCATATCCCCAGTATGGAGCCAGCCTCCACGCAAGGTTTGGACTGTTGCTTCCGGATTTTGCCAATAACCCTTCATGACGACGTCCCCACGGACAAGGACCTCACCCACGTTACCGATATCTAGTGGCCGATCTTCAGCATCTGCAACTTGAATTTCTACATCCGTTCGCGACTTTCCAACGGAAGCTAACCTACTTAAATAGGAAGGGTGTTTGGTATCCAAGTGTGCTGCTCGGGAAAGCGCCGTGATTGTCATGGGGGCTTCGCCTTGTCCGTATATCTGGACTAATTTCGGACCGAGTACCTCAAGTGCATTTAGAGAGTCTTCCACGTACATCGGTCCGCCACCATAGATAATGGTTTTTAAACCGCTAGTGTCCGCACCAGCGTTCTTTTGAACTTCAATCAAACGTTTAACCATCGTGGGCGCAAAGAAGCAGCTGACATTATTATATTGTTCAAAAATCGTTAGGACCTCGGATGGATCAAATCCACCACTTTCTGGGATAATTTGGCAGGCTCCCTTGGCAACAAATGGCAAGATATAAATCCCGGAACCATGGGACATTGGTGCTGCATGAAGAATATTATCGAATTCGTCCACCGGGTCTACATCCGCAAAATAACTAACCGTCATCATTAGAAGATTTCGGTGGGTAAGCATTGCCCCTTTGGGCTTTCCGGTAGTGCCGCTGGTATAGAACAACCAGGCGAGGGCGTTTGGGTCCAATTCTGCGATTTCAATGGGGTTCGCCTCAAGGAGACGCTGATATTGGTTCCCGCTTACGGAAATGATATCTGGTTGTTCATCTAAACTTTCAATTGCAATCTTAATTTTGGGTTCTAGATCTTCCGTTACGAAACATACTTTTGTACCAGAGTGTTTCAGCAAATAGGTGAATTCTTTCTCATGAAGTTTCGCATTCATAGGTACGGCAGCACAGCCCGCGTGCCATGTGGCAAACATGATATCGCTGAACTCCGGACAATTCTTCATGGCAATAGCGACACGATCGCCAGGGAATAAGCCTATAACGCCTCTAATGCTTCCCGCTAGTACTGCAACACGTTTGCTCGTATCCCTGTAATTTGAGGTAACACTGTTTCCCAACGCCAAAGCCGGTCGTTCACCAAAGGAACGGGAAGATTTTAAAAGTAGCGCAGCGATATTCATCGTCCAAAACCTGAAAAAAGTTAAGCCGGTTGTGTGCGGTCTTGTAGGTACCCCTGTCAGTCTGTATTTCTACCCAAGAACGCACAAGACATTCATATTCATTAGTGTCGATATATATATCCGTCGTAATTAGACAGATAATGGGATTTATATGGAATATACCAAGCTAGGCCGAACTGATTTGCGTGTGAGTGTGGCGGGCCTTGGTTGTGGTGGTGGTTCTAAGCTGGGCCTGGAAACCGGGGAGAGTGAAGAGCACTCCATTCGTCTGGTTCGGTCAGCTATTGATCTCGGTGTTAATTTTATTGATACGGCAAGTAGTTATGGCACCGAGGTTGCTGTAGGCAAGGCTATCAAAGGTATCCCACGTGACCAGGTTGTCTTGTCAACAAAATTTCATCCAGCCTGGGCAGGGGTCGTTAATAACGCTGAAACAATAGTTAAGGGGCTTGAAAACTCGCTTAGGCAATTGGGTGTCGAATATGTGGACGTATTTCACTTACATGGTGTTTATCCGCGCTGGTATGACTATGTGATGAGTGACATCGTTCCCGTACTGACAAAAGAGAAGGAAAAGGGCAAATTCCGACATCTCGGTGTGACGGAAAATGCCCCCCAGGATCATCAGCATGAAATGTTCCAGCGGGCATTCGATGATAACTGTTTTGATGTCATTATGCTGGCCTACCACATCATGAACCAGAATGCGGAGCGATTTGTTTTTCCGCGCTCTCAAAACCAAGGGATCGGAACCCTTATTATGTTTGCGGTGAGGAGCATTTTCAGCACGCCAGGTCGTCTTAAAGCGGAGGTGAATGAATTGGTGGGGCAGGGAAGGTTGCCAGACTGGATAATGAATAAGGATAACCCCCTCGACTTTCTGCTTCATGAAGATGGAGCATCCAGTGTTATTGATGCATGTTACCGCTTTGTACGGCACCAGCCGGGTGCCGATGTTATACTATTCGGAACTGGTAATCTTGACCATTTGACGGAGAATATAGCGTCGATAAATAAACCGCCACTGCCAATAGACGATTTATTGAAAGTACGTGAATTGTTTGGTCACCTAGAGGGTGTCGGCCTAGATTACCCGGGTGGTTCGGGACCAAAAACCAAGCTCGGCGATGTCAATGAGGAAATTGATACATCGGGGCTAAAGTGTCCCATACCGGTTCTCAAGGCAAAAAAAGCTCTTCGTAGTATGGATGCGGGTGAAACACTTCGAGTGATTTCTACAGATCCCAGTTCTGCTGTCGACTTTATTGATTACTGCGATAACACAGGGTATGAATTACTGGAAAGTTCTAAGGAAAGTAGTTCCTTTATTTACGTAATTCGCAAAACCTGAATGGGGCCGTTGGTTGGGTTAAAAGACTAGGTTGCTCGTTGGCTACTATCAGCACCCCACTGGACATTCAGTGCCTCAGCAGCCGACGATCTCCCTACTGGTGTGTCAGCGTTTAGTAAATCGCCATCAGTCCAGTGCTCAACCCGAAAACCGAAGGGGTCGAACCAATAGTCAAATACTTGGGATCCCAAGATATGCCTGCCGATACCCCATGAGTGCCGGTGGCCATTTTTTTTTAAAAATTCGTGCCCAAGAAAAATGTGATTTATGTCTTGAACTTCAAATGCGATGTGCCCTAGCCCAGCTTGGGGGCTAGGAATTGTCAATAACGTGTGATGATCCACGTATTCTTTGCCTCTATCAACACGGTTGAAAGTTAAACAAATCTCTCCAGCATCATTAAAACATTCATCAGACGTGATTAAGCCAAAGTGGGATTTATAAAACTCGTCAGTAGCCTTAAAGTTCGTAACGTTGAGGACAACATGTCCAAGTCTTTTGCACTGAGCCGGGGCGAAATTTAGCCGAACAAACTTACCCTGCCTATTGCGTATTTCTCCAAAATTAGGCGAAAACTGGTTTATTACAGGGAGTTCGGGTAATTCGTCCATGCCGTGAACAATCTCAATAAGGAAACCATCTGGATCCGGTAGTGTTACCCGTTTGCCGCCTCCCGGTTCATAAACCTTTTCAACAGAAGATGCTCCTTCCACTTTTGATATTATATGTAAATCCTCCTCTGACGCGGCATTATACGCGAAGCCCAGAAATGCCGGTTGACCGAGTTCCGTAATATGCAGATGGTGATCGCCATCTATCCCTCTCATGTAGAGGGCAGTCTCTGTTCTAAAAGAGCGGGTTAAACCAAAGTCTTTCAGAAAACTCTCCATTAGATCCAAATCTGGTGCCCGAAAACGCGCGTAAGCTACATCAGTCACTTTAATCATTGCGAGACCTTCTAGAAATTGCCGATGTCCTAAGCTAAATTAGGCATAACCAAGCTAACCTCGATTTTTTACCCTTGTAATACTGAGAGTTTAGTTATTGGTAACTGTAGCCTAAATCACTAAATTGCCAAAAGTCCAATGTTTAAGCTTATACACCCGGATGCTTGGCTAATTTTCTTAGACGTTTCCAATCAAAATTAATACAGCTGATGCTATAAATTTGGATTGCGCTCAATCATGACGGTATCGATCATCGTCAAGACTTTATCCCCTGTTTGGTTAACCAATTCCATATAATATTTCGCAATACCATATTCGGGACGTGACTTAGAAATGCGTTTGTCTTGTAATTCAACGTTTAGGGTAAGTCGGTCTCCTACGT
>PTLH01000133.1 GCA_002938035.1 Alphaproteobacteria bacterium MarineAlpha3_Bin6 | reverse complement strand
TTTATATCTCAAGATTGATTCCACGGCTTATCAACAGAAAAAATGAATTTGTAGCCAACTGGCGTTTGTTTTCCCCATGTTACACAGGGATGTGGATCGAATATATATTGCCAAAGTATTTTGGTTTCACTAGCATATTTTAAGGCTTGGTACTCAGGAACTGCCGTCCCAAGCGGGGGTGAAAGTGTCAGGCTTATTTAGGCTTTTTTCACTTGGGAGTGAGAAGTTTTAGACCGAGACGGCTTGGCTGGGCGACTAGCTAGGCCGTTTGTGGGTAAGTTTGGTAGGTTTTGGTAATTAGGTAATCGATTATTAACATACATATCGCAATAATATCCTCCCTAAAACTTTACCGCCTTTGGTCGTCCAAGGCGGTTTTATTTTTTGTCTAACTTCCCTGAAATGTTGCTAAGATTTACGTATGGGTCGAGGCTCTCTAAAACCAGCTTAAATTAATTATGTCAGTAAACCGGTTTGCGAGGATAAGAGGAGACAACGTCGCTATTTAAATAATTATTGGCTTGGCATCGGTCCCGCAACTAATGCGGGATCCAGCCTTTTCTCGAACAGGTTTATTCTCCAATCGAGGTGAGCGCCAGTAGATCTGCCAGTTGAACCAACAGTGCCGATTTTAGCTCCTTTTCTTATTTTATTCCCGACACTAACAAAGGTTTTTTTGAGGTGCAGAAAAGTTGAGGATACACCATGGCCGTGGTCAAGGACAATGGTCCATCCGGTGAAATATAGATCAGACACCATCCGCACAATTCCATCTTGAGGCGCAGATATGGGCGTGTTTTCGGGCGCAGCTATATCAATACCGTAATGAGGGGCACGGGGTTTGCCGTTTAAGATGCGTCTGCTCCCATAGACACCGGTAACGATTCCTTTCACAGGCCAAGAAAAGGAACCAGCAAATGCATTAATACTACTGGCATGGGCGCGTGCCGCAATCACCAACTTACGATCACGCGCAATACGTTCTAGTACGACCGGGGGAGGCGTCACCATCTCCGTGGG
Organism: Alphaproteobacteria bacterium MarineAlpha3_Bin6; assembly: GCA_002938035.1. Lineage (GTDB taxonomy): Bacteria > Pseudomonadota > Alphaproteobacteria > Rhodospirillales > UBA2165. Next base: position 4,502 of record PTLH01000133.1, on the reverse strand, counting down.
AAGACCATCAATTCTTTGTTCAGGGTAATTCCTTGTTGATGGCTTAAGAACAAGCTTCTCGGTGGTTCCATTGGGGTGTTTGGCCTGAACTATGAGTGTTGTTGTATCATCTCGATGAAACCCCGCGACTGCTAAACCTTGCGGTGTAACCATCGTTTTTTTGCCGTTGATGGTAAGTTTAGATCCCGGCTTTGTTTTTAATACAAGCAAGCCACCTTGGATAGCCTGGCCATTAAGAATTTCAATTGCACCAGCTTGGCCCAAGGAAAGATAAGGTAGTGTCAAAAATATCAAAAACCTTAAACGATGCAGTAATATAGGCAAAACCAATTTAACCTTTAAAATGTTAAACAACAGACCAAAAAGAAGAGCATTGGCATTTTCGATAGTATCATAATATTAATTTCTAAATTATGCCTTTTAAACGGGTGCACCAGCTTCTTGGCGTATTCGACCATGACGATATTACAATCTACTATAAACTTTACAGCTATTTTTTTGCGAGGCGTTTTAATTTTTCCAATGCGACCGCCGCCTCTTCTTTCCATCCAATAGTGCCGACAAAATTACTTTTACTATTAAGGAGTAAAACAGAAGCTGTATGGTCAAAAGTGTAGCCCCCGTCAGATGTTTCTGTGCGCTTCCAGTAAACTTTCCAGGATTTAGCGAGGGACTCCACGTCGTTGGTATTGCCAGTAATGGCAATAAACCTCTCGTTGAAAGCACTCAAGAAGTTCATTAATACCTCGGGTGTATCACGTTCAGGATCCAATGTGACAAAATACACCTTTATTCGGTCTGCCTTGGTTCCTAATTCATCCAATAACATGGATAGTTTCGACATTGTCATTGGACATACTTCAGGGCAATGGGTGAAGCCAAAAAATAGCGCTGAAGGGTGCCCCACAAAATCTTGTTCAGTAATTACCATCCCACGATGGTCAATTAAGCTAAATGGGCTACCAATAGTAAATTCTTTTGGCGAGGAAGTCTTCTTTTTGGGGAAGTCGAAAAAAAATAAATAAACAAGCGCAAGACAGACAGTGGTTATTCCTGTCAAAAATAAAGTTTTTCTCGTGTTCATCAACATTATGCGCCCTAGAAATATTTTGAAAAATTCGCCGTATTTACTTTTTAAAATATATTGTTAAATAAATTAAAAACGAGCCCTAATATTATCGGCTAGGGGCACAACGTATAATTGCTGAAGAGCCCCGTAGCATGAGAGCTAGAATTTCTAAATACCGATGTATTCATAACTTGATTTCCTTGGTCATCTTTCTTTTTGTTATTTTGACTTTAGATACAAGTAAAATCTTATATGCAAATGAAAATACCTATAATATTGGTAGTCTGCGTATATCTTCGTTTTACTTGCGTGGTACCATTCAAAGAAGGCCTGCCGCGGCCTACATGACGATTCAGAATTCGGGGCAAATATCAGACAGTTTATTATCGGCATCTTCACTAATGGCCGGGATGATCGATTTTCATGAGACCCGTGTTGAGAGTGGAGTTGCTAAAATGCGCCAATTGCGTCACATAGAGGTTAAACCCAAATCCACAACGGTTCTAAGACCCGGCAGTCTCCATCTCATGATAAAGGAGTTAAAAATACCGCCTATTGCCGGAGGCATCTTTGTTATCACTCTTAAATTTGAGCATGCTGGAACCATAGACATCAAATTTCCTATTAAAACATTTTCAGGAATGAAAATGGAGCACACACCTAAGAAAAGTACGGATCACACAAAACACTAATAGCATATTGCGATTGGTGACGTTACCACGAAATCTCGCTAATTTGAGATCTCACTAAAATCCTGGGCGTAGGATCTGAGTTTTTCCGAAGTTGCTTGGCGCTGATCGTTCGTTGAAGCGGCAAAGATGTTCACAAGAAGCGTTGTAAAGCGAGCAATCCTCTTTTCTGAATAACCTTTGTAGTCTCGGTCAACAATCTCATGAGCACGTAATACGATCTGGTTGATAAATGCATCTATCTCCATTTCCTTAGGTTTTCCCGCGAGAAACGTCAACAAGGCGGATTGACGTAGATTACGGTTGTCTAGGCGTCTTTTGGCGTCGTTGATAGTGGACTTTGCATACCGATTAATTAGGTTGTTTTGTATTTCGTTAAGGTCACCCATAAAGCGCCCTACATTTTTTGTTAACCTTTCCGTGCGGTCTTCAGTTTGCTTTTCTATCGGTCGGGCGAGTTTTTCTTTTTGTTCTTTGCTGCGTTCTATTAATTTGAGGCGAAGGTGTTCAATGTTTTCGATGATCGTTTGACGCACCAGGATACGTGCAACGTAAGGTGCTACACCCGCTACAGTAATTTGCACCAGAATTCGTCCATCCTTCATCCCTTTGGTTATTGCAGTAGCACCATATAATCCATGATCAAGTTGGTTTGCCAGTTGTCGTAGATATGCAGCATAACGGGGTAACATGATAGCGTTGTGCCATTCCATCATTTTATCTACTTGATCATTCAAATTCTGCTCACCTTGTTCATCAAATTTCAAGAAGAACTTTGCCTCTTGTTTGATATAATCATCTGCAAAATCGTACATGATCTTGAAACTGCTACAGGCGGCTAACCCCATAGTGATGACTAAGGTTGGCATCAGTTTACGATTCATTTTTCCTACCATTTTCAGTTATGTTTAACTTCTTTCAAATATCGGGGAGATATTGGAGGTGGGATAATTCTAAATCACAGTTGTCGGCTTTACTTATTGGGATATTTCTTTCGAATGAGTTCCCATTTAAAGAGGTTAACACACTATTGCTTCGACCTTTCCTTGAAATATAAAACTCTAAAAACCTATATTCTCTTAATATTTTTGATGTTCAACAAGGTTTAACATCGTGTCATTTTGTCCGCTCAAAAAGGCTTTCAAATTATGTATCAAAATTGGCATCGCTTGCTCTACGTAAACATCAACCATGCCGCCTAAATGGGGAGTTAGATTTAGGTTAGGTTGAGACCAAAGAGGAGAGTCGACTGGAAGTGGCTCCTGCTCAAAAACATCTAATCCGGCTCCAGCAATTTCCCCATTATTAATGGCAGTCATTAATGCGTTCTCGTCAACGACGCCTCCACGAGCGACATTTATTAAATATGCGGTTCTTTTCATACCTGAGAATACGCGTTCGTTTACGAGACCCAATGTCTCACCGTCCAGTGGAACCAACACAACTAAATAATCCAGTTCTTGCACTATGGAAATTAGTTCTTTACGCAGCACTATTTTGTCAAAATTTTCTAACTCGCGGCGCGTATTGGTTATCCCCACCACCTTCATGTCGAAAGCTTTGCACCGTTTCGCTAAGGCCTCGCTGATGATCCCCACACCCAATAAACCGACGGTTTTTTTTTGCAATGATTTTCCAGGCCAACGCTCCCAAAGGTGGTCTCTTTGGTTTACCATCGCCTTCGAATAATTACGGGACAGGGATAACATGTGCATAAAAACAAGCTCAGAAACCTGGGGGCCATGAATTCCACGCATCGAAGTAAATATGACGGTCTCATCTAAATAAGGACTGTCTATCATCCCGTCTAAACCCGTCCCTAAGGATTGAACCCAGCGCAATCGGTTTGATACCTTGAAACTATCCGGGCTTAAAAAATCACTGAAGGTAAATAAGACGTCGTATAGCTTAAAGTTTTTTCCAAAGTCGTCACGATAGGACCCAACTGTAAATATTACTTCAGGAAATAGGGGGGCGAGTTTGACTAAAAAGGTTTCAGGATTAGGTCCTAAAATATGGATCTTTGTCATGATTCAGTTATAACCTCCATTCCCCTTTTGGGCTGTCTTGTATAATACAATCTTATAGCAAAATCGTAATTGAATAAATTTATGAGTTCTGCGTTTTGGAGAGTTAATGACTAAGTCTGTTGCAATTATAGGCGCTAGTCGCGGGATTGGTTTAGGTTTTGCACGGGCTTACGCCGAAGAAGGCTGGAATACGCATGTCACGACACGGGCTATAGGCGAACCTGGAGAATTAGGAAAGATTAAGGGTCATATTACGATCCACAACTTGGACGTGCGCAATAGCCAGCAGATAGCGGCGTTAGCAGAAGAAATTACAGACATTGGAATAGATGTTCTGATTCATAATGCGGGTGTAAACGATACAGGTATGCAAGTTGAGGAAGTAATGAAGATCAATTCTGAAGCACCCTTTGATGTCGTTAGTGCCTTGTTGCCTGCTATTGCGCGAGGGGGCATGAAAAAGGTGGCAATTCTCACAAGCCAGATGGGAGCCCGAAATGGCGGTGCTACGCCGTCTAGCACTTACGGAAAATCAAAATGTGTACTTAATGATCGCTTCCGTGAGATTGAGATGAATTGGCGTGAATTAGGGATCTCCTCTATTGTCTTCCATCCAGGTTGGGTGGCAACTGACATGGGTGGACGCTTTGCACCTGTGAGCGTAGAGGAAAGTGTTAATGGTATGCGGAATGTAATAGAAACACTAACCAGCGC
>PTLH01000132.1 GCA_002938035.1 Alphaproteobacteria bacterium MarineAlpha3_Bin6 | reverse complement strand
CATCGATTGTTCCGGCCATGGGGTAACAGATAAGGCCACGTTTGAAAGCTACTCTTTTGAGATTTGCCGCAAACTGCAGTCGTGCATCAATAGGCAGTTTCGTAACGCGATCCGAAACAAACTCAATAGCCTGGAAAAGCCCTCTACCACGAATATCACCGACGTTAGGGGCATCTTGAAAACGGTCCGCCAAGTTTTTCATCAATTCCTTTCCTCTGACCTGCACATTATTTAATAGCTCCTTTTTCTCAATAACATTCAAAGTTGCCACCCCCGCGGCACATGCAATTGGGTGCCCCATAAATGAAAAATTGTGCTGAAAGAAGCCACTAGTTGACTTAATTTTCTCATATATTTTTTCTGCCACGAGCAACGCACCGATGGGCTGATAGCCAGCCGCCAGACCCTTGGCTATGGTAATCATGTCTGGCACTACCCCCTCTTGTTCACAGGCAAACCAGGTCCCCGTTCTCCCGACACCGCACATGACTTCATCCAGGATGAGAAGAATACCGTACCGATCGCAAATCTCACGTATTCGCTTAAAGTATCCAGGCACGGGCGTTACGGCGCCTGCAGTCGCCCCAACCACAGTCTCGGCAACAAACGCTGCAACCGTCCCCGGTTCCATATCCTGTATTGTCGATTCTAGTTCATCTGCCGCTCTCCGGCCATATGCCTCCGCACTCTCTCCGTCCATTTGATACCGATATGCATAGCAGGGCGATATCCGTCCAACATCCATAAGAAATGGCTCAAACTTCAGTCGACGCCACTCATTTCCTCCTACCGACAGTGCCCCCAATGTATTTCCATGATAACTCTGACGGCGAGCAATTATTTTATGACGGGCAGGCTCCCCTCGGTCCCAAAAGTACTGGCGGGCTAGCTTGAGAGCGGATTCGATAGCTTCCGACCCTCCTGAGACAAAAAATACTTTACCTATTCCCTCTGGAGCTCGTTCAACAAGCATTTCAGCCAAACGCTCAGCAGGTTCATTTGAAAAGAAACCAGTATGTGCGTAGGCAAGCTTACCCGCTTGCTCTTTAATCGCATCAACAACAATTGGATTTTGATGACCGAGACAAGAAATTGCCGCGCCCCCTGAAGCATCTAAATACTTATTGCCCTGGTTATCAAAGAGGTATACCCCTTGGCCCCCTACTGCATTTGGCGGGGTACTTTTTAGCGTGCGATGAAAAACGTTTGTCATAGAATTTCTCTATCCATTGATTTTGCAGGTTTAGCCCCCATTGATTGCTGGAGGCATTCGAAAACGCTAGAATACATGTCTATAGACAATAACGTTATAGCGTCGATGGCAACAAACCCTTAGTAATTATGGACATTCGAGAACATATTAGAGGCATACCTGATTTTCCTAAGCCGGGAATTTTATTTTACGATATCTCAACATTGATCGCCCATGCTGACGCCTGGCAATCTGCAATCGACCAACTAGCAGAAGTGGTAGACCCACTTCATCCTGATATTTTGGCCGGGGTAGAAGCCCGCGGGTTTCTGATAGCCGCTCCGCTCGCAATAAAGTTAGGACTTGGCCTGGTGATGGTACGTAAGGCAGGTAAACTGCCAGGTAAAACCATATCCCACGAATATGACCTAGAATACGGTACCGATATTCTTGAAATTCAGGCGGATGCCGTACGAAAAGGATCACGTATCGCTCTGTTAGATGATTTACTGGCAACAGGTGGTACCATGAATGGCGCAGCAAAGTTATTTGAAAAAGTCGATGCAGACGTAGTGGGCAGCGCCTGTATAATTGAACTCACCTTTCTTAGGGGCCGCGAAATGCTGTCGCATCCATTTTCCTCCCTGGTCACTTACGACCAGTGAAAATTAGGGGGTGATAATGAATTCCCATCTTAAAGAAGACACACGTTTTTCCGGGGTATTGACGCCGGTAATAATGCCTTACAACTCGGATTATTCGCCAGATGCCGATCGGCTGATTAGGCAATGTGAGTGGATGCTATCTCAAAGTGTGGGACTTGCGATATTTGGAACAAACAGTGAGGGAAACTCGCTTTCAACCGATGAAAAAATTGAACTCATGGATAGGCTCGTCGATGCTGGCATCGACGCTAATAAAATGATGCCAGGTACAGGCTGTTGCGCGCTAACTGAAACCGTAAAATTGACTGCCCATGCCATAAGCCTAGGTTGCAGTGGTGTGTTGATGTTGCCACCTTTTTTTTATAAGAACGTTAGTGATGAAGGCCTATATGCAACGTATGCGGAAGTCATACAGCGCGTTGGTTCCTCAAACCTCAGAATTTACCTATACCATATCCCACCCGTCGCAAACGTACCAATTTCCCAAGATTTGATTGAGCGTTTAGTTCGGGATTATCCCAGTACTGTGGTTGGCATCAAGGATAGCTCGGGCGATTGGAGTAACACGAAGGCCATGCTGGAACGTCAGTGGGATGACTTTCGAGTTTTTGTTGGGAGCGAAACCTTCCTTCTTGCCAATATGCAAAATGGCGGATCGGGTTGCATTTCTGCAACGGCGAATGTCAATCCAGCGGCAATTTACGAGTTGTTTGCTAATTGGCAATCAGAAAAAGCTGATGACCTGCAGGCAGAATTAAACGAAGTTCGAAATACTTTTTCCAAATTTCCTTTAATCCCCGCGTTGAAACAGTGCGTAGCTCATTATGCCGAAGATCCCGATTGGGCAAGGCTCCGCCCTCCTCTTCTTTCCCTATCCAGTTCTCAAAATTCGGATCTAATCGAGAAATTAAAATTGCTGAATTTTAATATGCCTGGACTCAAGGACAATTCAAAGGCCACCAAGTAAAAATTAAATTCCAGCAGAAGCCTTCTTTTCCCAATTTCCTTGGCCATTTTGTTGCCAATAATTACGGTCATGAAACTCATTCTTAAGTTCGGTCCAACGATCCCGTGCTGCCTGGACGGATGCTATTTCGTTGCCATCAAACAAATCGAAACACCGGTCAAACCCTTCTAACGACTCAGCAGTTGCGCCATCTGTCAGAAATAAATATGTAGCTTGATTAGGATTTTCCCACGAAATTGTGAGCCATATGGGTTGATGTTCTGGGTGTCCATCCTTCAAACTTCCATGTGGTATCCAGCTGTCGGGTTCAGCAGTCCAAAGAATGGAACTTAATGTCTCAAGACGCTCACTGGTTTCCGCCATCACTACGGCTCGCTTTCCAGCATCCAGTGTTTTTTTTAAAAGCACTGGTAACACCTCTTCTAAGGTTGAGTTGATTAGGTGATAAAAAGAAATCTCAGCCATAGTTTAACAAATTAAGTCCGGTAAATATTGCTTTGGTATTAGTCTCTCTCGTTCAAAACACAAGTAGCATCGTAAATTCGTAATAAGAGAATGTGTTTATTTTTATCTTATTTTTCCTCGTAGTGACTGCTAACTAGCCTCTCAAGTAGCCGCACCCCAAATCCTGTACCACCTTTAGGAACAGTAGGCGCATTCGATTTAGACCAAGTTACACCCGCAATATCTAAATGTGCCCACGGGGTTTTATCGACAAATCGTTGTAAAAATTGTGCCGCGGTAATACTACCTGCCCCGCGTCCACCAATATTTTTCATATCTGCAGCATCAGAGTTAATTAATTTATCATATTCGGATGACAGGGGGAGGCGCCAGAGTAGCTCGTTTACCTCTTCACCAGCTTTCATTAGACGCTCAGAAAGCACATCATTGTTTGAAAACAATCCGGCGTACTTATCACCAAGACTAACTATTATCGCCCCAGTTAGTGTTGCTAAGTTAACCATTATCCTGGGCTTAAAACGTTCTTTTGTATACCAAAGGGCGTCGGCTAGCACGAGACGACCTTCAGCATCCGTATTCAGCACTTCGATGGTCTGCCCTGACATGGACGTCACGATATCACCTGGTCTCTGCGCATTACCCCCTGGCATATTTTCGACCAGGCCGACAATTCCAACCACGTTAACCTTAGCATTTCGACCAGCTAACGCCTTCATAAGGCCAATCACGACCCCGGAACCACCCATATCCCATTTCATGTCCTCCATACCCGCTGAAGGTTTAATGGAAATACCACCGGTATCGAAGGTAACACCCTTACCAACAAAAGCTAAGGGAGAATTATCCTTTGACTTTTGCCCTCGTTTTTTCGGTTTACCGTTCCATTGCATTACTACCAACTTTGAACTACGGATGCTGCCTTGCCCGACACCGAGCAAGGCGCCCATTCCAAGGCGGCGCATCTGTGTCTCTCCAAGTATTTCCACCTTGACACCAAGTTTTTCTAGTGTTTTAGCCTGCTTCGCGAGGGTTTCGGGATACAGCACGTTAGGGGGCTCTGAAACGAGGTCTCGGGTAAAGAAAATACCATCGGCAACTCTATCCAAGGTTCTGAATATAGACCTAGCATTTAAAAAGGCTCCACAATGGAAGGCCATAGACTTAAGGCTAGATTTTTCAGACTCCTTTTGCTTTGTCTTGTATTTATCAAAGCGGTATGAACGCAACCGCGCGCCAAATGCCAAATGCGCTGCAACTTGTGCAGTATTTAATTTTGACCCTGATACCGGATCAACGGTAATTGCGACAACACCCTTAACGGCTCGGTGCGTATCAGAATAAATTTTTCCCCCGAGATTTTGCATCTCGAGTTCAGTTATGTCTGAAACCTTACCTAGGCCAATTAAAATTACACGGTCCAGACGACTGCCAGCAGGGGCCACGATGCTCAATGTTTGTCCCTTATTACCCATAAAACGGCTAGCGCGCATAGCACGAGAAAGTGCTCCATCCAACGATTTGTTCAGTTTCACTCCCGAAGGACACAAGTCTCGAGTGGCAAATACACCGACGACAACGATACCCGTTCGGGGTAATCCAGGCTTAGCAAAAGAAAGTTTCATTAAATCCTCACTTCAGAAAGGGTAACTGACAGTTAGCAGGCTTATCTATAGATACTGTATTTAATAATACTGATTTTAAGCTCCAGCGGTAATTTCTTTAACAACTTCTTTTGTTTCAAATCCATAACAACCAGCATTCATTTTTACTGCACCACCTACACTACCTGGAATACCTGAAAAAAATTCTAAACCTTGTAAAGAATTATTACATGCATATTTAGATAAATTTACATCAAGAATACCTGCTCCAGAACTTATTAAATTTCCATTAACTTTTAGTGAATTAAATGATTTTCCAAGTCTAATTATTATGCCCCTAAATCCTCCATCTCTAATTAATACATTTGATCCAGCCCCTATTACGAATACAGGTGTTTCATTGTTAAGATGATTTAAAATAATTTCAAGCTCATGTTCATCTGCTATAATACAATAAAGATCCACTTTACCACCAGTTCTAAACCATGTGAAATTTGAAATATCATAATCAAAAAAAAATTTACTTTTAAGATTCTTTGAAATCTGATCAAAATTTCTAAACATGAGTTTTTTTAATCAAATCATTAGCGCTTTGTGATATAGATCCTGCTCCCATAAAAATAACGAGATTTTTCTTTTCATAAAATGGAGATAAAGAT
>PTLH01000131.1 GCA_002938035.1 Alphaproteobacteria bacterium MarineAlpha3_Bin6 | reverse complement strand
GCCGGCTTTAAGTTGTTTTAAAAACTCATCTACCTGCAGGGTCACAGGTTTAAAACCCAGAGTTTTAAACATTATCGGATGAAGCTCATTCAAGAGGGTCCTGATAGGTAAGTTTTGGCAGTCTATCGGCCTACGGATGGGATGACTGTCGTTCGTAAAGTGGCGATAGCCGTATTCCCAAATGTTCAAAAGTTTCAGATGGGTTTTCTTTTCGAACTGCGAGGCGACCATACTGGCAAATGGACCATCTACCAATCGATAAGCTTGGGCTTTATTTCTAAGAGTAAACGGCAGGTCAAAAATATAAAGCTCGGGAATAGATTTGGAAAAATAGCTTGTAGCTATATATCCTATATCAAATTTGCCAGATTCGATGGCATCGGGCATGGCTCCAGGGGCATACCCAAGGTCCATAATGTTATTACTAAATTTGATGCTGACGGTGTCAGGCAAATGTTTTTTGAGAAAGTCAGAGAATAGTTTCAAAGTCTGGCTAAGGAGTGAACCGTGCGGCTGATATCCAGCAAGTTTAATGCTAATTGTCATGTTGGTTTAGCTCAATGCCGCTAACTTCACGGCTTCTGGCGTCAATGGAAGTCGCCTAAGTCTGAGCCCAGTAGCACGGTAAACGGCGTTGGCAATTGCTGCAGCTGTTGGTCCTGTGGTTGCTTCTCCGGCTCCCAAAAATGGTTTGCCGGGGCGTTCCATAAGGATTGTCTTAATCGACGGTACATTCCCAAAACGTAGAATTGGGTAGCTATCCCAATCGCGACTGGTTATGCCTCCTCTGTCGTACAACACCTGCTCGTAGAGTGTCCAGCTTGCGGCCTGAATGACGCCACCTTCGAGTTGTACAATGAGGCCTGAAGGATCAATGACGTGGCCTGCATCTGCGGCGATGACGGCACGCCGGAGTTTAATTTCGGCATTATCGGTAACCTCTACTTCGATGGCGACGGCAGCATAAGTCTTGATGTTCTTGTATTGCCCAAATGCGAGGCCGCATCCGACACCCTTGGAATTATTTCCAGGCCATCCGAAAGCCTCTGCTGCAGCTTCAATTACGTTTTTAGCCCGGATATCTGAGAGGTGCATTAGGCGGAAATCAACCGCATCCATGTTTGCTTCTAACGAAAGTTCATCCATAAATGACTCGAGAGCGAAGATATTTGCGTAGCCTCCGAGTGCGCGTAGTGATGAACAACGGAGTGGCAAGTCTTTTACGAGGTGCTTAACAATCCTTCGGTTCGGAAAAGTGTAGAGTGGATCTTGATTACGAAACTTACCATTGTGTGAGCCGCCCGTCGGTTGCGGAGGCGTCGGAGGAACCGATGGATCCATATAACGGCTACCAATAAGTCGACCAGGCCCAAGGCCGTTTGGTCCGGGAAAGGGTCGCATGCTATGGGTGTCACTGTAAGTATCATGCGACCACTCGATGACGTCACCTTGTCTGTTCAAACTGCCCCGAAGTTCCATAACCATGGCTGAGCCATAAGGCTCCCAGGCGTGTTCGTCTTCGCGTGTCCATTTCAGAAGTACGGGTATTTCTGGTAATGCACGTGCTACCAGGGCGGCATCAAAGGCGACGTCATCCGCGCCGTTATGTCCGTAACAACCTGGACCCGGTACGTGTGTAATGACAAGATCTTCTGGTTTCATTCCAAGCGCTTCGGCAGCACTATTCCTTAAGATATAAACCCCTTGGCTATGACACCAGATTTTGATTTTTGAGGCCTCTGCAAGCGCGAATGCCGCTGAAGGTGCCACTGAAGCATGCATGATATAGGGTTTTTCATAGCGTGCACTTATTGTTTTGGTGGCTTCATCAGGCGGATTTCCCAGTTTAGGTATGGGTTCATCGTCTGGTACGCCATCGACGAGCTGGTGGCTAACACGCGGGTTTGATAATAAGGCTTCATAAAGATCATTAACCAGAAGGCCGTCAGCTAGGTTCCAAGTGACAGCTGCTGCCATCCGATCACGAGCCTTAATTGCTCGATATTCATCTTCATGAGCAACGGCAATAAAACTACCATTGATGATAATTTTTACACCTTCCAATTGCAATTTTTTGATTTTGTTTTCATCCAGGCTCTTTAAGCGGGCATGATAGTGCGGAGGACGAACCACGCGTGCGTGCATCATGCCATCCATCGTCATATCGTGAACGTATTGAAAATTCCCGGTTACAATTTCATTTAGGCCTTTCGGCACCACTTTGGTACCCACTACACTCTGTTCGCTGGGAACCTTGATTTTGGCATTAGTGTCCACAGCGATGCCAAATTCTTTCCCTTCCATTAAGTCGCTATAGGTGATCGAGCGGTTAATGTCGCGGGATGTTATGAGCCCATCAGAGACTTCCAGAGTATTCACGTCTACTTCCAACGCCTTTGCTGCAAGCAGGAGCATGTGATGGCGTGCGGTAGCGCTGGCTGCACGAATGGCGGTGGCTGACTGTTCCATAGAATTGCTACCCGCCGTCACACCTTCATCCGGCGCTACCCCAGTCTGCGTGCGTTCGACATGGATGCGGTCATAGTCGATATCCAATTCTTCGGCTGCGATGATGGCCAAGGAGGTTGAAATACGCTGTCCAATGTCGACCTTTCCAGTGCGAATGGTGATCAAATTATCCGATGAGACGGTAAGCCAGTCGTCGACATTGGGGCTCTTTTCCAGAGATGCACTAGTCAATATTGGGCCCTCCTGCAGTCAGACGTTTAACCGCCTTAATAACGTTTGCGTGCGATCCACATCGGCATAGATGTTTTTCGAGTGCTTCGTTGATTTCACCGTCACTCGGTTTGGACGTTTTGGAAATAAGACCTGTCACTGCGATAATGATACCGGGTGTGCAGTAGCCACACTGCGCCGCTCCCTCATCCATAAAGGCTTGCTGCACCGCACTGAGATTACCATTTAAGCTTAGACCTTCGATTGTAATGATTTGTTTGCCTTCGAATTCCGATGCTGCACGGGTACAACTGAGCTCAGCTTCGCCGTCTACAAGTACAGCGCATGCACCACAAGTCTCGAGCCCACAGCCGAGCTTCGGGCCGGTATAGTTGAGCTGATTTCTTAGTATAAAGATCAAGGGTGTTGCCGGGTCTGTTTCGAACGAGTGATTAGTCCCATTTACCAATAAGGTGAATGTAGTCATAGAGAAAAGTACCTAATGCCGGTATGTGTTATCAATGCGGTCGAGTTGCCGTAATGCCGCTGGCCAATCGTCCAGTCCTCGACCTTTGTTATGCTCCATAAACTGGCTTACAACGTGTTGACAAACTTCCTCAGATGGGACCACCAATTCTGCGCCAGAAGCCATCAATTGCAGTTGAATTTGACATGCTTTTACCAGGCGCTGAGTCCACGAGTATGCCTCCTGTGTAGACTCACCTACCGTAACAGACCCGTGGTTTCTCATGAGCATCGCTGTCTTATCGCCTAGATTATTTGTTATTGCCGCGCGCTCTCCAGAGTTCTCTGTTATGCCAGCATAATCATGATATGCGACTTGGCCATAAAGAAAAACGGCGTCTTGGGTAAGCGGTAGCAAGCCTTCTTTTGTGGAGGAGATTGCAATGCATGCATCTTCGTGGATGTGCAGCACGGCGTTCACGTCTCGTCGCGATCTCAGGATGGCGGAGTGAAGGACAAACCCTGGTCGGTTCACTAGAGATGTTTCATCTAACTCTTCGTTCATATTAACCTTCACGAGGTTAGATGCTGTGACTTCGTCCCATAATAAGGCATGGGCCTTAATTAGAAAATAATTAGGTTCTCCCGGCACACGTGCGGACACATGATTGAAAATATTCATATTCCAGCCGTTAGATCTAACCAGCCGATAACATGCCGCCAGGTCAACCCGAGAATTCCATTCGTCTGTCGAGACGTTTCCCTTTAGAGATTGCACGTTACGGATAGTCCGAATATCTTGTGTCGCCATCTTAATAATCCTTCCCTTACCCCTAGCATGGGGGCCACAACATCTCACGTCAATTTACTTATTGCATGCCTAAATACACTTGGTGAGTTAGAATATTTACATGATTAATCTCGCTGTCATCGGCCTAGGTGTTTGGGGGCAACGTCACGTACGTTCGGCGCAATCTAGTGGGCGTTTTAACGTGAAAATGGCAGTTGATCCAGAAACGGAAAGAACAGCCCCAATTGCGAAAAAATTGGGACTAAATCTTGCCCAATCCATTGAGGAAGCACTCTCAGATCCGTCAATTGAAGCGGTGTCGTTGGCGACCCCTCATACACTCCATACAATGCAAATTGTAAAAGCAGCAGAGGCCGGAAAACACGTCTATTCGGAGAAACCATTTGCATTGAATCTGCAGGATGCCAACCGCGCCGTCGTAGCCGCTGAGAGCGCCGGTATACAGTTAGCCCTTGGTCACGATCAGCGGCATTATCCGGTGATAGCAGAACTAAAAAATATGATCGGTAATGGAACCTTTGGAAATATTCTTCACTTGGAAACAAACCTCAGTCACGACTCAATACATCTGCTGTATAAAAACTATTTTGATAACGCTGATGTCCCAACTCAACGTGGATGGCGATTGAGAGAGGAAGAGGCTCCTACTGGTCCTATTTCTCAATTCGGCATCCATCGTGTGGATACATTCATCCATCTCCTGGGAGAAATTAATTGGGTATTTGCTACCGGATCTTGCCAAGCCGTAAATCCATCATTTCTGGATACAATTTCTGTAACTGTTGGGTTTAAAAGCGGGGCCACGGGTTACCTTGGCAATTCCTTGGCCACACCTCTCAATTCACGGTTACAAATATTTGGTTCAGAAAAATGGGCTGAGGCAACAGGTCCGACGACTTTTGAGGCGTATAGGGAATGTTCCTTGATTAATTTAACCGTTAGCTCAAAAGAGGCGCATGAAAACCATTCCTTCGATATCATAGATTCAGTGGCACAGAACTTTTCATCATTTGCAGATGCTATTGAAGGGAAGTCGAGGTTTATAATTTCAACAGATCAGATGATCCACAATATTGCTGTTGTGGATGCTATTCGCCGGTCACTTGATACCGGAGAACGCGTCACGGTTTCCGCTGTCTAGAGTTTGAGGCGTAATATTATGTATTTTCATGTTCAATTAATTGATAACCCGGAAAATCCCAAACAAAGAGAGAAGAGCCGTTTGGACCATTGGCGGTATTTTGACGATCATAGGGAGTGTTTTATAGCGAGAGGGGCGACAGTAAGCGACGATGATGAACGTCTGCTCTCTAGTGTTTTATTTGTTGAGTTTGATGACTGGGAACAGGTGCGGACATTCGTGGACAACGAACCGCACAATAAAAATGGCGTCTACGGTGAGGTGCACATAAAGCAATGGGGGTTTGCATTAAAAAGACGCCAGGTTGATTTTCCTCGTAAGAAAAATCAATTAAACTGGTACATACGAGGGTATGGAAAGGCGGGAATGCATGAAAAACGTCAAGAACTTTTGTCGGCTCATCGCACCTATTTCAAACCCTATGATACGGAAAACTTTATTGCTCGAGGACCAATATTCAGTGATGATGGGGAAGAGTGGCAGGG
>PTLH01000130.1 GCA_002938035.1 Alphaproteobacteria bacterium MarineAlpha3_Bin6 | reverse complement strand
CATCTAACTCAGGCCACTTTGAACCATCAAAAACTGCTAACCGTAAATCGGCACTATTAGCTCGCTCCAACGAGCGAGCCACGCCTTCTATCTCAATTCCGCCACTAGCATCTCGGAGACCGGCTGTATCCGCAAGGATAACAGCGAAGCCCCCTAGATCCATATGAACTTCAATAACGTCGCGCGTAGTCCCCGCTTTTTCGGATACAATAGCAACATCCCGGTGGGCCAGGCGATTGAGTAAACTAGATTTTCCGGCATTGGGCGGCCCAACAATGGCGATATAAAAACCATCGCGAACCAAGCGTCCGCGAGCACTGTCTGACAAATGCGAAGAAATCTCTGCTTCTAATTTTTCAACAACCTTGTCCACTTGATCCCCAAGACCACTTGGCAAATCTTCATCTGAAAAATCTATTTCTGCCTCAAATAAAGCTATGGCTCTAAGAAGGCGCTCCCTCCAACCACCATATAGATTTGCCAATTCCCCGCGAAGTTGCCGTTGAGCCTGGCGGCGTTGAGCGGAAGTTTCCGCGTTGACGAGGTCAGCTAAACCCTCCGCTGCGGTTAAATCCAATTTTCCATTATCAAATGCCCGGCGAGTAAATTCGCCAGGTTCAGCGAGACGGACATTTGGATCTTGAATTAACAAAGAAGACGTTTCATTTAATACTGCCCTGCTGCCGTGCAAATGAAATTCCACGACATCTTCGCCAGTAAAACTGTTAGGTGCAGGAAAGTACAAGGCTAAACCGTCATCAATGATTTCCATTGTCTCCGGTTTAGTAATCTTTACCCGGTGCGCACGCCGTGTGGTCGGCGACGTTAGGCCTGTAAGACGACCCAAGGTTAAAAGTGCCGCTGATCCAGATACTCGGATTACGGCTATCCCCGCCTTTCCTGCGCCACTAGAAAGGGCAAATATTGTTTGATCTCTCATAAAAAAGTCGAAGTACCTCCACCAAAAGTATTTTGCAATAAACCACTTAAAGCGACAAGAGCGCCTTCAGATTAGAGATAATATCCCCAAGATATTCAATACTTATCGAGAAGAGAACACATCATGTGAAGCAAAGATACTCTTGATCCCGTTCACCTTTTTTCCGAAATGACGGAGGCTACAACACCGCACCCCTAACCATTCAATGCCATCGGGCAAAAAGTAAAACTGGGATAGGAACTTGTCCAGCGGGTAAAAACGTGTTCTATAAAATTCGGAATGATGTTTAAATAAGCCTAATATAACCCGTCGCCAATTTCATAACATAAGGAAGTTTTTATATGCCTAAAGCAATTCGAATCCACTCACACGGCGGACCAGAGGTACTGAAATGGGAAGACGTCGAAGTCGGAGATCCTGGTGAAGGGGAGGTGCGGCTGACACTGAAGGCGGCAGGCTTAAATTTTATAGATTGTTACCAACGCTCTGGGCTTTACCCGATGGAACTGCCCCTAACCCTAGGTGCGGAAGGGGTGGGTGTCATCAACAGGATTGGCCCTGGAGTAACAAACTTGTCAGAAGGACAACGCGTTGCTTATTCCGGGGGGCAAATCGGTTCTTATGCGGAAGAACGATTAATCTCAGCTAGCGCTCTGATACCTTTACCCGATAATATAAATGATCAAACGGCAGCAGCTATGATGCTTAAAGGCATGACGGTACATATGCTCCTGTTTAAATGTTATCCCGTGCAACCCGGTGACACGATACTAGTACATGCGGCCGCCGGGGGAGTTGGTAACATAATGTGTCAATGGGCAAACCATCTAGGTGCTACCGTCATTGGCACTGTTGGAAATGAGCAGAAAGCAGAAGAAGCAAAGAGTAATGGCTGTCACTACCCTATTAACTATTCAAACGAAAATTTTGCCGACAGGGTCCAAGACATTACTACCGGCCGCGGGGTTCCTGTCGTATATGATTCGATTGGTAAAGACACTTTTGAGAAATCGCTCGATTGCTTAGAAAGCTTCGGAGCGATGGTAACATACGGAAATGCATCTGGTCCTGTTCCGGCAATTGAACCACTGTTATTAATGCAAAAGGGTTCTGTAACATTAAGCCGACCGACGTTGATGAATTATGCTGCAGATATAAAACGACGGAATAAAGCAGCACGTGATTTATTTGACGTGGTGGGGAACGGACACGTAAAAATTAAAATTGGTCAAACATTCGCCCTTTCTGACGCCGGAAGGGCTCACCAAGCGCTTGAAAATCGGCAGACAACCGGTTCCACAGTTTTACTTCCATAGTAAATTATCGTTGGCCGACCCGGAAACGATATAACACCTTTCGCTCCCTAGAGCTCAAATAAATGTCTCACCAGACCATCATAAGAAAGGGGATAAATAGTAATATAACCGGATGGAGCCGGTTGCTACTTTATTTAACGGCGTTGAAGTTCTAACACGATTAAGTGTTCAGAAGTCGTACTAAGTATTCATGGATTCAAAGAAGTCATCGTTACTCTTTGATTCTTTCAACTTATCCAATAGAAACTCCATGGAATCCACTATACCCATAGGGTTCAATATCCGGCGCAGTACCCACATTTTTGATAATGTATTCTTATCAACCAACAGCTCCTCTTTCCGAGTTCCAGAGCGAGTAATATCCATTGACGGCCAGGTCCGCTTATCAGTGAGTTTGCGATCCAATATAATCTCAGAATTACCTGTTCCCTTGAACTCCTCAAAGATGACCTCGTCCATCCGAGAACCGGTATCGACGAGAGCTGTTGAAATAATAGTAAGGGATCCGCCCTCTTCAATATTCCGCGCAGCTCCGAAAAAACGCTTCGGGCGTTGCAGGGCATTTGCATCCACACCGCCGGTCAGCACCTTACCTGAAGACGGTACGACGGTGTTATAGGCTCTTGCGAGTCGAGTTATTGAATCTAACAAAATCACAACGTCTCTTTTATGTTCAACTAATCGTTTTGCCTTTTCAATCACCATTTCGGCAACTTGAACGTGACGAGCGGCGGGTTCATCAAACGTAGAGCTTACCACCTCCCCCTTGACGGATCGGTCCATATCGGTAACCTCTTCTGGACGCTCATCAATTAAAAGCACTATCAAATAACATTCCGGGTGGTTGGCAGCTATAGAATGAGCAATGTTTTGTAGCATTACTGTTTTTCCTGTACGAGGTGGTGCCACGATTAACGCCCGCTGCCCCTTTCCAATAGGTGTTATAAGATCCAGAACCCTGGATGTCGGGTCGCGGTTTAGACCCTCGGCCTCCAAAGTAATTCTTTCTTCGGGATACAGCGGCGTCAGGTTGTCAAAATTAATCCGGTGGCGCAGCTCCTGAGGATCACTAAAATTAATGTTTGTAACTTTTAGGAGCGCAAAATATCTTTCACCATCCTTTGGCGCTCTTATTTGCCCCTCTACTGTATCCCCTGTTCGCAAACCGAACCTACGCACTTGACTAGGTGAGACATATATGTCGTCTGGTCCAGGCAAATAATTAGCTTCCGGGGCCCGCAAAAAACCGAAGCCATCTTGAAGCACTTCCAGGACCCCCGTGCCAAAAATTGCCGTATCGTTTTCTGCCATTTGTTTGAGAATTACAAACAACATGTCTTGTTTTCTCAACGTGCTGGCATTTTCAATCTCCAACCCTTCGGCAAATTTTAGCAAATCCGTTGGAGATTTTTGTTTAAGTTCTTGGAGATTCATGTTGACTTATAGTGAAAGAGACCGGTTGAAAACGGAAGTTTTAGAAGGAGATAGTCTTTTAACTGGTATCCAGATAGAAATGAATACGCGCCGACTTGATAATGTGCTTATGTATATTAAAGATTGAGTTATTACTCAACTCAAGTTGATACCTGCAACCCTTACAAAATTGTATGCAGTAAGTCAATTACTAACAAAACTTATTTTGCTGCGGTTGATCTAATCTGGTTAAAATCAAAAAAGTTCCTTAAAGAAACTAAAAGGGGCGAACAACGGCAAGTATAACAATAAAAACCATCAGGATAGCTGGCACCTCGTTCATATAACGAAAAAAAGTGCTGGATCGCTTGTTGCGGTCGTTGGAAAAATCCCTATACCAACGACCCATCATCCCGTGTAGAGTAAAGAGCACAATCAGAAGAATAAGTTTTGTAATTAACCAACCCGTTAACCACGCAGTTTCATTCATACTTACAAGTAATAATCCCCCAAGAAGAAGAACAAAGAAAGCCGCCGGGTTTATAATGCCGCGAAGAAGCCGACGCTCCATGACTTTAAACGTTTCAGATTGTTGGCTACCCGCTTTTGCATCACAATGATAAACAAACAGACGGGGCAGATATAGTAAGCCAGCCATCCAAGCTATAACAGCTATAATATGAAAAGCCTTAATCCAGATATATGTGTTCGCGGTCAACTCAATCATAAAAATTCCCTCTAATAATGACCCGACAACCTAGATGGACATTTATCGTACTTAGAAGGACAACAGCGCAATTCTTTGAAAGACCTTAATTCCACCTGTTGTTCAAACGCCGAAACAGCGATTTCTTTAAGGCCCTCAATAAAAATTGGGTGTGTTCCGACGGCAGGAACTCGGTGGTATTCTGTTACACCAAGACGTTCAGCGACATCCTTATATTCGATATCTAATTCGACCAGCGTTTCTGAATGTTCGGAAACAAATGCCACAGGCAAGACAACAACTGCGGCTCCGTCCTTGGCGGCCCTCTTAAGTTCTTGTTCCAAAGAAGGTTCTATCCACTTCAAAGGACCGACCCGACTTTGATAACAGATACACCACTTTGCATCAGAAAGTCCTGCCGCCTCTGCTATTAATTGGGCTGATTGCTCTACTTGCCACTGATAGGGATCTCCGCGCTTAATTATCTTTTTTGGCAAACCATGGGCAGAAAACAATACTCTTGTTTTCCCTTTATCTGAGACCCCATCTAAAACCCTGTTTAAAATATCGGCTTGTGCGACCGCTAATTTTTCAAGTGTAGCATAACAGCAGATTGAATACGTTGGTATTTTAAGACACTTTCTTTTTGCTGTTTTTATCCAGTCTAATAAGGAGGATTGAGTAGTCGCCGTTGAAAACTGTGGGTAGAGAGGAAGGAGTAATATTTGATCGGGATCAAACGATATTACATCTGCCATGACTTCAGGGGTCATTGGATGCCAATATCTCATACAAACATAAACCGAGACGTCGTCCCCAGGGTATTCTTTTCTCAGAACAGTTTCTAGTGCTGATGCCTGTTCAAGTGTTCGGTCTAATAATGGTGATTTTCCACCAAGATGAGTGTAAATCTCTTGGGCAATACCCGTTCGCCGCTTAGAAATAAATTTTGCCAAGGGTAATCGGAACAAAGATGGCAAACCGATAATAGCGGGGTCGCTAAATAAATTATTTAGAAATGGTTGGATAGCTTTTGGGCTGTCCGGCCCACCTAGATTAAACAAAACTATGGCTCGCCTAATCAAATGATAAATCCCTAACCTTTTCGCACAAGCTTTATCAATTTTTCTACGTGGGGAACCGGTGTTTCAGGCAGTACACCATGCCCGAGGTTGAAAATGAATGGCCCGTTTCCAAGATAATTTAAGATATCAAA
>PTLH01000013.1 GCA_002938035.1 Alphaproteobacteria bacterium MarineAlpha3_Bin6 | reverse complement strand
TCTGAGTTCATGTGCTGAGACCCAACTTATTGTCCACACTGCAAAGAGATTAGCTAAGAGTAAGCCAAGTCCAGTTAAGGCCAAAGGAAGGTATAAGATTGGTAATCCCTACCAAATTAAGGGGATTTGGTACCACCCTAAAGTAGACTACGGTTATAACCGTACAGGAGTTGCTTCCTGGTATGGCCCGGGATTTCATGGCAAGAAAACAGCTAATGGTGAAATTTACGACCAAAACGGTTTGACGGCTGCGCATAAGACGCTACCGATGCCAAGTCTTGTTCAGGTTACAAACCTTGAGAATGGACGATCGTTGCGATTGAGGATCAATGATCGTGGGCCTTATGCCTATGGTAGAATTATTGATCTTTCGAGGCGGGGTGCTCAACTTTTAGGCTTTCATCGTCAAGGAACGGCGCGTGTTCGGGTACAGGTATTGGAATCAGAAAGTAGGCTTTTGGCCCATCATGCGATGAGTGGCAATATTATGGCGTCTATTGGTTCTCCAATTCCCTCTGATATAAAATTACCCAAGGCGGGTGTAGATAAAGACATATTACTGCCTCCCAAGGGAGCCAGTTTAGTTCCAACTCAAAAAATACCACAGGATTCTAAAAACTCGGTTATACGGCGATCTACTGTTCGTGAACGTACTCCTGTAGGCTCTGTCCAACCGGATGGTGAAATTACGACGGTAGCTATAGAACCCAGTAACATCTTTATTCAAGTCGGGGCTTTTACACAGTTTCAAAATGCCCACCAGGCGGCGGCTCGGTTGAGTATTTTGAACAACGTTAGTGTGACTTCTGCGATTGTTAGCGGTAAAGAGTTCTTCAGGGTTCGTGCTGGGCCAATTAAGACACTTAGTGACGCTGACTTTCTTCTTGAGTCCATTTTGCATTCTGGATTTGATGCCGCTAGGTTGATCGTAGATTAATCTAATATACTAATCATGTTAGCATTTCCGATAACGACTAGCGTTAGAATTATCTGGAATTTTGTCGTTTGAGATTGATTGATTTAAGGGTATTTTCTTTTAAGTCAAAATAGGTTTTTTAACGAACCATCTAAGGGGTCATAGGGTGTTGTTTAAATTTTTTACATTGATTTCTTTATGCTGGACTAGTTTTTTTCTGACTTCCTTACCTTTGGGTGCATTTGAAACTACTAGTAAGCAAGCGATATTGGTGGATGTCGCAACGGGTACGGTACTTTTCGAAAAAAATGCAGACGAAAGGATGGCTCCATCCTCCATGAGTAAGATGATGACCATCTATCAGGTTTTTGACGCGTTGAAAGAGGGGAGCCTCTCACTAGACGATAAATTTCTTGTCAGCGAAAAGGCTTGGCGTAAAGGCGGGTCAAAGATGTATGTCTCCGTAAATACCCGTGTGAATGTCGAGGACCTTATTAAAGGCATCATTGTCCAGTCTGGTAACGATGCCAGTATCGTTATTGCTGAGGGGTTGGCGGGTTCAGAGGCTGCTTTCGCATTGGAGCTTAATGAATTAGCAAAAAAGCTTTCTATGAACAATTCTGGCTTTGTCAACTCTAGCGGCTGGCCTGATCCCGATCATTACACAACGGCACGCGATCTTTCAAAAATTGCACGTGCGACAATCAATAATTTTCCTGATTATTATCATTATTATTCAAATAAAAGTTTTACTTATTCAGGAATTAAACAGTTCAATCGGAACCCCACTCTTTACAGAAAACTTGGCGCTGATGGTCTGAAAACGGGGCGTACCCAAACAGCAGGATTTGGTCTCACGGCGAGTGCTATCAGAAAAGATCGTCGTCTTGTTTTGGTGTTGAATGGTTTACCGAGCAGAAAGGCAAGGGCGAATGAGTCTGCACGGATATTAGATTGGGGATATCGTGTTTTTGATAACTACCCACTCTTTAAGGCTGGTGAAACCGTGACGGATGCTCTTGTCTGGATGGGAGAAAGTAGCAAGGTGCCGTTGTTGATTCAACAAGACCTTACAATTACTTTACCGAGGAAAGCGCGTAAAAGCATAAAAGTTACTGCTATATTTAATCAGCCCATACAGGCGCCCATTAAGATAGGGGATAAACTTGCTGTACTGAAAGTGGAAGCAACAGGGCAAAAGAGCCGCGAAATTCCACTTTTCTCGGGCGCCGATGTGAACCGACTTGGTATATTATTACGCTTGGGTGCAGCTATTAAATATATCCTTTGGGGAGAGACTGGATGAGGCGCAGCGAATTACCTGCGCGCTTTGTTACTTTTGAAGGTGGAGAAGGTGCAGGTAAATCGACACAAATTACCATGCTTTCAAACTTTCTAAATAGCATCAGCATTCAACATATTGTGACACGGGAGCCTGGTGGTTCTCCTGGAGGGGAGGAAATCAGAAAACTTCTTGTGGAAGGGAAACCATCACGTTGGGATCCAGAAACGGAGACACTTCTTCACTTTGCAGCACGTCGTGACCATTTAGTACGGACAATAAAACCAACGCTGGAAAAGGGGTGTTGGGTGTTATGTGACCGGCATGTAGACTCAACCATTGCCTACCAGGGGTACGGCCATGGGGTCCCACTTAAAATGGTGAATGAGGTTTACAAATTTATAGATGACCAACTCCACCCAGATCTTACTTTCGTCCTCGATTTGCCTGCAAATGAAGGGTTAGAAAGAACGCTTGGAAGAGCAGAGATATCGGTCAAGGACGATCAGGAAAACCGTTACGAAAAAATGAATTTAGAATTCCATGAACGTTTAAGGCTGGGATTTTTGGAGATTGCTCGATCTGATCCTTCGCGATGTAAGGTTATAGATGCTAGTCCTTTACCCAATAAAGTTTTTGAAGAGATAAAGAATGTAATAAGAGCACGTTATCTTGATGAAAAGGACGAAGCTTGATGGCGGAGGCACTTGAGTTATTAGGTGTGCCAACTCCACGACTTAACCCTGACCTAAAAGGTCAGGCCGAGGCGGAACGGGAATTTCTACAAGAATTTGGAACTGGCCAAATGCATCATGCTTGGCTAATAAGTGGACCTAGAGGTGTCGGAAAAGCAACATTCGCATATCGTGTAGCTCGTTATGTGCTTGCCCACAAATCTTTGATTCAAGAAGATCCTGCTCAAAAATTAGACTTTGTTTACAACAGTCATTCTGAAAATTCGGATGCTTCGGATGTAACAATGTGCCTCGAACACCAGCATCCCGTCTTTCGACGTGTTGCCAGCGGTACTCATGCGGACTTCCTATCTATAGAACGAGGTGTAGATGAGAAAACTAAGGTTGTTCGGAAAGAGATTATCGTTGAAGACGTACGCGCCATTAGGTCATTTCTTAACAAGACACCAGTTGAGGCAGGATGGCGAGTAGTGCTAATTGACGCAGCAGACGAAATGACTACAAGTGCGGAAAATGCTTTACTTAAAGTGCTTGAAGAACCACCCCGGCGCGCTTTACTGCTACTCGTGTCCCATAATCCAAATAGTCTTTTGGCGACGAGCCGGTCACGTTGTCGTCAACTATGTTTAAAACCTTTGGATACGTCTATCCTAACAACTATTATTAGGGGTTATGCACCCAAAACAAACGATGAAGATCTTAAAATTTTGCTAGCGCTTTCTAACGGCAGTCTTGGGTTAGCTTTAAGACTATTGGAGCATGATGGTCTCGAAATTTACCGATCAACTAATACCCTACTTTCTAATTTGATCGATCTTAATATATTAGATTTGTATAACCTTAGCGATAAGATTACTAAAGATAATAATCACGATTCATTCCTGATTTTTCGCCTAATTCTTAATTACTGGCTCACAGAGACTGTAAAATCCAAAGCAGTTCTTGGCGCTCGATATGAATTAGATATTACCAAATGGATAGATGTCCGTGAGGAAGTCAATAACTTGTTTAACAAGGCTGAAAGTGTCAACTTGGATCCTAAGCAGGTTGTTTTAAATGTCTTTTTTGCGATTGCCGCAGTAGAGCAAGATGATTTTAGAGGTGTTCAATAGAGTGGGGCCCTGCGCCAGACTTTAAAATAAATTCAAATTAGTCGCTTTTAGTTTCCACAGAAAGAGAACATGGGAGCCCTGAGTTTGTCTTCAAAAACTCCATATTACATCACTACAGCTATATCGTATGTAAATGGACTACCCCATTTAGGCCATGCTTACGAGGCCATTTCCGCAGATGTAATGGCGCGCTTTAAACGGCTTGACGGTTATAACGTTCACTTTCTTACCGGCACGGATGAGCATGGCCAAAAGGTGGAGAAGTCTGCAATTGATGCAGGTAAAGATCCAAAAATATTTTGTGATCAGAACGCTGCTGCCTTTCAGAAAATGACTGAACTTTTGAACATTTCAAATGATGATTTTATACGAACTACAGAAAAGAGGCATGTACGAGCCAGCCAAGAAATTTGGAGACTATTAGATAAATCGGGAGATATTTACCTGGGTAATTATGCTGGATGGTACAGTGTGCGAGACGAAGCATATTTTGATGAAAGCGAGCTAACTGACGATCATGATAATCCAAACCAGAAACTTGCACCTTCTGGCGCGCCAGTAGAGTGGGTCGAGGAGCCTAGTTATTTTTTTAAATTATCCTCATACACCCAACCACTTCTAGATTATTATGAATCTAATCCCAATTTTATAATGCCGGAAGGCCGTAGAAATGAGGTTGTCAGTTTCGTTAGGCAGGGTTTGCGTGACCTGTCAATTTCTCGAACTACATTTAATTGGGGCGTGCCGGTACCAGGTGACCCTAATCACATTATGTATGTTTGGCTCGATGCACTTACCAACTATATTACGGGCCTTGGCTTCCCAGATGCAGGTAATAAAACCTCAAAGGATGCATTTCTCACGCATTGGCCGGCGGATCTACATATTATAGGAAAAGATATTGTCCGTTTTCACGCAGTCTATTGGCCTGCTTTTTTAATGAGTGCGAAGATCCCACTCCCAAAAAAGGTGTTTGGACACGGGTTTCTCAATATCGAAGGTGCCAAAATGTCAAAATCATTGGGTAATGTCCTTTCTCCAGAAGTGATGGTTGAAGAGTTTGGGCTCGACCCGATTCGTTATTTTCTTCTTAGGGAAGTCCCATATGGCCAAGATGGATCATTTACGCGCGAAGGAATTATTCAGAGGATCAATGCTGACCTTGCTAATGATTTGGGTAATTTAGCTCAACGTTCCCTTTCTTTGATAAACAAAAACTGCAATTCAAAAATGCCCGATTACGGAAAATTAAAAGACGAGGATAATGAGTTGCTAAGGTTAGCAATGCATTTGCTTGTTGAGGTGCGGGAGGCGTTTGAGGTGCAGGCATTCCATGTGGCTCTAGATAGAATTTGGAGTGTAGTTCGTGCTGCCAATATTTATATCGATCATCAAGCCCCTTGGGTGCTTCGGAGAGAAGATCCTGACCGAATGCAAACAGTACTCTTTGTTCTTGCAGAGGTTATACGCCGGGTAGCGATTTTGGCACAACCTGTAGTTCCGGCAGCAGCTGGCAAATTACTTGATCAATTAGGCGTCACTCAGGATGCCCGAAACTTCTCGGAACTTAACGAGGAAATAGGTACAAAACCCTATATTGATCTACCAAAACCAGTGGGCGTTTTTCCTCGGTTTCTGGTGAGGTCTGACGAATAATATTAGTTATTTATTTTGCGCGTTGATGTAAATACTAGATTACAAAATGGAGACGGGTTATGGATGTTCAAAGTGATCATAACAAGACACAAGGAGAGCAGACTACGTTCTCGACTAATTATGGCCAAGATGCCGTCTGGGAGGATGGTTTAAGGGATTTCTTTGAGTACCGGGATCTAGGGGTATTAGAGGCAACAGGGGGTAGGGTGAAGGCTCATATTTTGCGCGTAAGGGATGGCGGAGATCCGAGCGATCTGCATGCGACTGGCTTGCATGTCCACAAACTCGATTTCCAAATGATTTATATCTTAAAGGGTTGGATTAAATTTATTTACGAAATTCCAGAAAAAAGTGGCAAAACCAGGAAGGAGGAACATACTTTTGGTCCGGGGGACTGCTGTGTGCAACCGCCGGAAATAGTTCACAATGAATTAAAGTGCTCTGATGATTTGGAATTACTCGAGATAACCTCTCCGGCTAAATATAAGACGGTAGCTATCTCATCCTGATCCCAACATTTTAATTAGTAAATTAATTAATAATAGGATTACCACTGGGATTAATTAAGTAGGTATTCAAAAGTCGTCATCCTCACTGATCATATCGGCCGCTTTTTCAGCTATCATAATCGTTGGTGCATTCGTATTGCCACCGATAATCCTCGGCATTATAGATGCGTCTACTACTCTTAAGTTTGCTACGCCATGTACTTTAAGCTGAGGATCAACCACTGCTTCTCCATCTATTCCCATCTTACAAGTACCAACAGGATGATAAACAGTTTGCGCATTATCTTTTATATAATCAGCCAACTGTCTATCTGTCTGTACAGCGGGTCCGGGCCTAAATTCCTCTGGTTTTAAATATGAAAATTCCTTTGAATTTAAAATTCTCCTTGAGCCTTTTATTCCGGTTATTAAATTGTCTAGATCTTCGGTTTCACTCAGCATATTAAGGTCAATAATTGGAGCATCAGAAGGATCTGAACTTTTGATTCTTATACTGCCAACACTTTTTGGTCTAAGTAATATTGTATTTAGGGAATAACCATGTCCATAGGCCAACATATCTGGCGGTGGTTGCCTAAATGCAGGCATAAAAATATGCTGAATATTAGGGTAATCTAAAGTGTTATCTGTTTTTAAAAAACCACCGCATTCCATGATATTACTAGCAAAAAGACCATTGCGCCTCATAAAATAATCTAAAACCCACCATGATAATTTAGGTATTAAAGGCAAAGAAAAACCATAAGGTACTTTGCTAATAGTCTTTACATAAATTGTGCATGAAACATGATCTTGCAAATTTTCACCTACACTAGGGAGTGGGTGAATTATATCTATGCCAATTTTTGATAAAACGTCAGGATTTCCTATTCCTGATCTCATCAATATAGCAGGAGAGGATATAGATCCGGCCGATAAAATTACCTCTTTCCGTGCATTTATTTTAAATTGTTCTTTGGTATTTCGGACTGAAACACCAATCGCAGACTTATTGCTAATCAAAATCTTCTCAACTTCTAGACTTGTAAGAATTTCTAAATTTTTGCGACCTTGAACTGGCCTTAAAAAGGCCGACGCGACAGAATGCCGCGCTCCTTTTGTCATAGTAGCTTGATAAAAACCAACGCCTTCCTGGGTAGGGCCATTAAAGTCATCATTGTAAGGGTATTGAAGAGCAGTCACTGAATTAAAGTAAGCTTGAGCAACAGGATTGTGAAAATCGAGCTTACGTACATTAAGGCATCCTTCTATTCCATGATACTCGCTAGATTGGTAGTTCTCGTTATTTTCGGATTTTTTAAAATATGGTAGAACATTAGACCAACTCCAACCATGGTTTCCAAGAGCACCCCACCCATCATAGTCGAGATAATGTCCCCGGACGTATAACATTCCATTTATTGAACTTGAACCACCAAGGGTTTTGCCTCGAGGAACATGGATTTTACGGTCATTCAAATGTTTTTGCGGAGTTGAAAAAAACTGTGATGTAAATTTGGGATGCTTCATTGCAAACATCACGCTAATAGGAAGTTTAAGTAGTGAACTTTTGTCAGGAGGGCCTGCCTCTAATAGGCAAACGTTCATTTTTGGATTTGCGCTCAATCTATTAGCTAAAACACAACCAGCTGAACCAGCTCCTATAATGATGTAATCAAAGTTTTTAACAGCCATAACGGTTAAACAATTCGAATTTTCTTTTTCAAGAGTATTATTGTCTGCAGCTTAGTCATATGGATAAATGCCGGGTTCGGGAATCCAGTTTTCACTAAGATTACGAATGCCGGATCTTGCCATCGCTTCCCATGCCTCTCTAGCTCCGGCACCAGTGTGAGGGGTTCCCATAAAGTTTGGTAGCTTAAACAGATCTAAAACATTGTGGACAGGTTCAGTTTCAAAGACATCCAAATGTGCTGCAGCGATTTTCCCAGTTTTCAAACGACTAAAGAGAGCTTCTTCGTCTATTATTCTGCCCCGAGAAGTGTTGATCAGAAATATACCTGGGCGAAGTTTATCTAAAACATTTTCTGAATAGAGCCCAATCGTGGATTTGTTTCGGCTTAAATGGATGGTAAGTACCTCACTTTTTGACCACAACTCCTCGGGTGTAACTTCTTCTACGTCAAATTCTTTATAAAAATTTAAATTTTTTATTCGGTCACAAGCGATGATGTGAACACCAAATGGTTTGAGACGCTTAACGACTTCTTGGCCGATATTTCCGCAGCCATGGATGCCTACGGTCTTACCTTGGAGTAAATGACCGCCGCGGCGATTGGGCCATTTCCCTTGATGCAATTGTTCACTTAGGTGGTGGAAGTTACGCATGATGTTGATCATCGTGCTGATTGTCATTTCTGCTACAGCATGCTTATTTATACCGGCTACCCATCCCATTTTTACGTTATGCTTTTTTAGGGCAGAAGGATCTAGGTGATCGGCGCCTGCGGAACAAAGAGCTATAATCTTTAAGTCAGGAAGTTTAATTAAGACTTCGTCATCAAAGCGATCTAGACCGATGAGGGCGGCATCACACCCTTTACAGAATTCGATGAGTTCTTCCTTGTCAAAGGGATCAAATGTCTCTTTGAACTTGCAATCGGGGTACGCTGCTAACAACTCGTCTTTTAGGTACGGTAAAAGATAGAAAAATGGGCTGGTAACGGCTACGCGCATTAGAGAAATCTCTCAACATGATAGGTTTAACGAAGATAATTACTTGATAGAACTGGTTTAGAGAGTAGGTTGCGGTCCCTAAAATAAAAAGCCTAAATGTAAAGGTTAGGTGAGGAGATATCATGTTAGTGGATAGTCATTGCCACTTAAGTTATGAGGGATTATGTGAGCAAGTACCCGAAGTGGTTGCGAGAGCCGGTGAGGCAGGCGTTACCCACATGCTGTGTATATGTTCAAGCCTGTTGGAATTTGGAGATGTTTCGCAAGTTGCTGATAATAATAACAATGTCTTTTGTTCTGTAGGAATTCATCCCCATGAAAGTGGCAAAGAACCCGAAATTGATGCCGAAACCCTTGTCAAATTGGCAGAACACCCGAAAACAATTGGTATTGGAGAAACAGGCCTAGATTTTTATTATGATAATAGCCCACGCAATATTCAGGAACGCAATTTTCGTACGCATATTCAAGCCGCGCGTAAAACAAAGTTGCCATTAATAATACATACGCGGGATGCAGATCAAAGAACTATTGAAATTTTGAGGGAAGAACACACCGAGGGTCCATTCCCTGGAGTAATACACTGTTTTTCTGCGGGGGAGGAAGTAGCAAATTGTGCGCTAGAACTTGGCCTTTTTATTTCATTATCGGGAATTATCACTTTCAAAAATGCCCAGGAACTACGGAATACTGTTAAATCGTTACCGTTAGATCGTATCTTGCTTGAGACAGATTCACCGTTTTTAGCTCCTATGCCACACCGTGGCAAAAAGAATGAGCCTGCCTTTGTAATTCATACCGCCCAAAAAGCATCTGAAATCTTTGAGATTTCTTTTGATGAATTAACAGATATTACTACTAAAAATTTTTTTAGGCTGTTTACTAAGGCAACGCAATAAGTATTAGGGATATAATTTTATTAAGAAATTTGTTTATTTAATTATGATAAAGGATTGTAATTACAAATAAATCTATAAGAATACATAATATATATTATGCGATTTCTGGTTGGTGTTATGATTGAGAGATGAGATCCCAGGTAACAGGCTTTTGTTCCCTATTCTCTTATCGCCTTAGCAAAATTTGAACTAGTTCAAAGGTTATTTGAAAATAGCTCCAGGACGGTTCTCAATAATAAATAGACTTACAAAATATTTTAAAAGTATTTTGGAAATTTGAATTAAATAACTAGAGATAACAATATGACCTCATCTGGTCCATCCGGTAAAAATCTAAAATCTTCACCTATAGAAGAATTGATCGGTGTGATGGAGCGTCTACGTGACCCGGTTAATGGTTGCCCATGGGATATTGAGCAGAACTTTGACACAATAGCACCTTTTACCCTTGAAGAAGCCTATGAGGTCGTAGATGCAATCGAACGACGGGATATGGATGACTTGAAAAATGAGTTAGGAGATTTACTTCTGCAAGTAGTTTATCATGCTCAAATGGCTTGTGAGTTGGGTGAGTTTGACTTTGACGATGTGGCAAATGCAAGTGCAAAGAAGATGGTTCTACGGCATCCACACGTGTTTAAAAACAAATCCATAGCTTCTGCTAGTGAACAAACAGACGCCTGGGAGGAACAAAAGGCATCGGAACGAAGTCTTTCCAGCCAACCAGATGCTAATTCAACATTAGGCGGCATCGCTAAGAGCCTCCCTGCTCTTCTGCGCGCTTATAAACTCCAAAAACGTGCGGCCAGGGTTAATTTTGATTGGCCAACTGTCGAAGGCGCTCTGGACAAATTAAAGGAAGAAATTGAAGAGCTAGAGGTGGAGATATCTTCAACCAATAAATCTAAGAACCGAGAAGCGGTATTTGAAGAGATTGCAGACGTAATATTCTCGGCAGCTAACGTAGCTCGTAAAATGGATATAGATCCGGAAGCTGCCTTACGCAAAGGTAATAAAAAGTTTGAGAAACGTTTCCAGTATGTTGAAGAGATGCTTTTCAGTGATGGTAAAAAACCAAAGGATGCGACGCTAGAAGAGATGGAATATTATTGGCAAGAGGCGAAAGCTCGTGGATAACGTAACTATTTTTCAAACCAGTAAATAATTACAAATATTGTTCCAAATGTCGTCACGATAGGTCGCCACAAATCTTTTATTGATAATAGGCCCAGGGGTGTACGGTCTTTTTGGACTGACAAATGCACCATAACCTCCAGCTTCTTCCATTATAAGTACACCCGCAGCGTGGTCCCAAGGTTTCAACAAATTATATTCCGCGAAATGTAGTTTTCCTCTAGCTAGGTCGACATATTCCATCCCCAAACAACGATATCGAGTTAATCTTTTTGGTAATTCTGTGTTTATTTTTGAATAATAGGTCGAGAGATGTTCGCGTCTTTGTTTTCCAATGGAACCAACCATTTCTGATAATTTTGGTGTGATTGCCGTTTCTATCTTTTTATCGTTGCACCATGCACCATAACCCTTGGCTGCAAAAAACATATTATTTTTAATAGGGTCGTATATCCAACCCAGATAAGTGGTATTTTTCATGCAGTAAGCGACGATGGTACAAAAGCACGGCTTGCCTTGTGAAAAATTTCTGGTCCCGTCTAATGGATCTAAAACCCATACTGGTTCATCTCCATCAAATCGTTCAATGATACTTTTGTTTTGATCATATTCTTCTTCTCCAATCACTTTGCTTTCCGGTATTAGTGATGTCAGTTCCTTCGCCAGACGGATTTCACTTTGGATATCAGCGGCGGTAACAATTTCTCCCATTCCTTTTTCGCTTATTTCGTTTTGCTGAAGATGTTTAAAACGACTCAGAATTTCATCTTTGGCTATTGTTATTATGATCTTCGAGACCGCTTCAAGGTTCGGAATTGAGTGCAGTGAATTAGGAATCATTTATTTTATGGTTTCTCTAGTTTATTAATTTGTAAAAGTGATCTATATGGCTCTCAACGAACTGATTTATTTTATTAGGTAATAAGATAAGGTTAATTGGAATATATAAGATTAGAGTATATAAGAAATGGATGCACCGTATTAATTGATAAGTTAGACTTCTACATAGTTTTAAAATTCTCCAATAATGCAAAATAGAAGGTAAGACTGTGATGCGTAAGTACATAAATATTGATCTTGCAGAGCAAAAGGCAACTAAGGAAGAAATCGATGGTGAGGACGTGATTGTTGTTGGACGCCATCTGATCGCGAAAACCTTGTTAGAAAGAGGTATTGCGCAAGTAGATGCATTATCTCCAGAGAACCCCCTAATTTTCTCCGCGGGGCCGTTTGCTGGTTCGAATTTTTCCAACGCAAATCGATTGAGTGTAGGCTGCAAGAGTCCCCTGACGGGAGGTGTTAAGGAGGCAAATTCAGGTGGTACGTTTGCCTTTGCTATGGGTCAGCTTGAAATTTCGGGCATTACACTCAACGGCGCATCTAAGGATTGGGTAGTTATTTATATCACCAAAGATGGTGATATAAATTATGAAGATGCGTCACCGTATTTAGGCAAGGGTAACTTTAAAGTGGCCGGGATGTTGTTTGAAAAATATGGTGACAAAGTAAGTATTGGAATTTGTGGCCCGGTTGGTGAATATGGTGGGCTTATATCTGGTATCAGTTTCACCGATCCTGAGCAACGCCCAACCCGATTAGCTGCGCGCGGTGGGGTCGGCGCGGTCATGGGTAGCAAAAGAGTCAAGGCGATTGTTCTTGACCGAAACAAAATGCCTTCTTTCCATGACCGTAAAAAGGTTATGGGTGCGGTCCGTGAGTATGGGCGACGGCTAGATGACGACGCTGCTATAGAATCTTTCCGGAAATATGGTACGGCTATGGTTGCTGATTTTACAAATAAAATTGGAGGTCTTCCTACGAGGAATTTTAGCGACGGTACACTTGTGGATACTGATAAAGGGCCAATGAAGCTCGGGGGAAATTATATCCGAGATTTAAATCTTAGCCGAGGCGGTGAAACCACTCATGCATGCATGCCAGGTTGCTTAATTCAGTGCAGCAATGTTTACGCTGATAAAGACGGAAACGAGATGTGTTCCCCCGTTGAGTATGAAACATTGGGTTTGATGGGCAGTAACTGTGGACTGGAGGATCCAGATGACGTGGCACTATTAAACAATGTTGCTAATGACTTGGGCGTTGATACTATTGAAGTAGGTGCCATGTTAGGTGTCTTGATGGAGGCAGGCGAAGGGGAATTCGGCAATCGAGATTTTATGTCCGATGCGCTGGAGGATATACGCCGAGGAACCGAACGCGGTAAATTTCTGGCACAAGGAACGTCCCGTGTCGGCGAGCATTATGGGGTCAAACGTGTCCCCACGGTAAAAAAACAAGGTATAAGCGCCTACGACCCCCGCGTAATCGAGGTCACGGGGATCTCGATGATGGTAACGGCCCAGGGTGCTGATCATACCACAGGTAACATCCCGGCATTTCAATGTGATGGTAAAACCACGGAAGAACTCGTTGAAGCTAGTCTGGAGATCCAGACCATTTGTGCGGCTGCGGACTCTTTAGGTCTTTGTCTGTTTGGACGGACTGTGACCAATGAGAGTATTGATTTTGTAGTCGATGCTTTAAATCAAGCACATGGCACAAGCTTCGACGAAAGTAAATTTATGGAAATTGGCCGTGAGGCGTTAGAAATGGAGTGGCAGTTCAATAAAGATGCTGGATTCACCGACGATGATGATGAAATGCCGGATTTCTTTTTTAACGAAGCTTTAGCACCAAGCGGGAAAAAACATCGCCATACTAGCGCTGGGGTCAAAAAACATCTACGAACCTTGATTAATGCTTAATGCTTCTGGGTCTGTGAGGGGAAGCCCGGTTTAGGGATATTAAAATTGTAGAATGACGGTTTATGGTTGTCTATTTTGTTTCATAAATCCAGCTATACACCCCTTTTGTCTTGGCGTAGCCGGAGGCAGATAAGCTTGGAACGACCCCTGTAAACATTTTTAGTCTTAAAAGTGTATGATTCGGTTCTGTTCCATTCTCATAATTTTATTATATTGATGGCCCCGTCGTAGCATTTAGTCGATTTTGTAAATGTGTTCAGTGGATGTCTCAAAAGTCACCTGCACCTTTGAAAAGAAGGTGAGATAGACTTATAAAAAAATTAGCTGGGGGCCTCTTTTGGACTATTCAAGAATTTAATCTGTTCTCTAATCGTGCAACGTCGCTAGGATGAAGCTTTATTGTGAGATCTACACTTTCGTTTCCATCTCTTCGCTTTATGACCTGCCCGCGTT
This sequence comes from Alphaproteobacteria bacterium MarineAlpha3_Bin6, assembly GCA_002938035.1. Taxonomy (GTDB): domain Bacteria; phylum Pseudomonadota; class Alphaproteobacteria; order Rhodospirillales; family UBA2165. The sequence continues at coordinate 15,995 of PTLH01000013.1, read as the reverse complement.
TATATATCCAAGCTAAGGTTTTGCTGTCTGTCCAGGGGAGTTTGATTTTCATAACTTTATTACGTGTATTTAGTTCTGTATCTAGAGTGCTCAATAGTGTTTTTAATCCCTCCCCGTCTTTGGCGGATATCAAAATAATTTTTTTTTCACTTCTGGAAGATTGATTGAGTTGGAATTCTCTTTCTTCAGTATCTAAACAATCAATTTTATTCCGAACTTCAAGTATTGGTACATCCGCGTCATCGGTTAATCCCATTTTATTTAAAACGAGAAGGACATCTGATTTTTGGGTTTCAGCATTTGGATGTGATATATCATGAACGTGCAATAAGATATCCGCTTCTGTAACCTCCTCCAGAGTAGCTTGAAAAGATTCAATTAACTCGTGTGGCAGTTCAGATATAAACCCAACAGTATCCGAAAGGATAATTTTTTGTCCGGATGGTAGTTCAAGCCCACGCATAGTTGGATCAAGTGTGGCAAATAACTGGTCTTGGGAATAAACATTAGAACCTGTTAGAGCGTTAAAAAGTGTCGACTTTCCAGAGTTTGTGTATCCTACCAAAGCGATTATAGGGTATGGAATTCTTTGTCGTGCATTTCTGTGAAGTGCGCGAGTTCGCCGCACTTCTTTCAAAACTTTTTTTAGTTTACTAATGCGTTCATTAATGAGTCTGCGGTCAGCCTCGATTTGAGTTTCACCGGGACCGCCCATAAAGCCTAACCCACCACGTTGACGTTCCAAATGCGTCCAAGACCTAACTAATCGGCTACGCTGGTATGTCAGCGCTGCCAGCTCAACTTGGAAAACACCCTCTTTAGTACGTGCTCGAGCACCAAATATTTCTATGATTAGACTGGTACGATCTAGCACTTTACATTTCCAGTCCTTTTCCAGATTTCGCTGCTGAACTGGCGACAAAATAGAATCTATAATGGCAACATCAATATTTTTTGAAATAATTATTGAAGACAATCGATCCAGACTCCCTTTGCCGATAAGGGAAGAGGGCCGTGGTTTATGTACTTTGATTACCTCGGAGTGCACAATTAACAATCCAATGGCTTCCGCAAGGCGAACACATTCTTCTAATCGCTTGCCTACGCTATAACCGCGAAGCAATCTGTCGTTTGATGAAAGCTGTGGATGCAGCACCAACGACCGGCCAGTATGGTGTTGGCCACCTTTTACTAGCTTAAGAGTCAAATTAGGCTGTGCCTTCAGGGCTTTCTTCGTCTTTTAAGTCTTCTTTTTCTGGTAAGTCTTCTTTTTCTGGCTCGAATAACTGTATTGGACCAGATGGCATTATCGTCGAAATTGCGTGCTTGTACACCAATTGGGTGTGGCCGTCCCGGCGCAGAAGCACCGAAAAATTGTCGAACCAAGTGATAATACCTTGAAGTTTTACACCATTTACTAAAAAAACTGTAACCGCGTTCTTTCTTTTTCGAACGTGATTAAGGAATACATCTTGGACATTTTGAGATTTTTCAGACATTGGGTATCCCCCTTATAGCGCCTGCATATTGTTATAATAGGAGAACGTTAAATCGCCCTTCCTAGGATCATTTTATACCCGAATTATCGGTTTTGGCCACTTTGTTTTGGTAAAATAAAAAATCGCGTTAATTCACTAGCATTTTTGAAGGTTCGATCTGGCGGAAACTCTGCAAATTCTTTGGGATCATAGGCGTTAGCGCGTAAAAGTATTGCAGATACTCCAGCATTATAGGCACATTCCATATCAGAGATTGCATCGCCAACAAACCACACTTCTTTGCTTCTGCTAATTCCGCTTCCATCAAGCACCAGATCAATGGGAGCTTTATCAGGTTTATCTCTTACAGCATCGTTTGCTCCGACAGTTTTAGAAATCCATTTATTCCAATTAAGAAATTCAACTTCCTCACGCAGAAGTACACCGTTTTTATTACTTACTACTCCAAGGTAAATTCCTGCTTGGTGGAAATGACTAAGCATTTCCGGCACATAATCCAGTACATAAATGGTTTCCAGATGATTGCGCCTTACATGAGACAAAAATATTTCTGCGGCTTCTTTCCATTTTTCTCCAAAAAGAGATGGAAAACTGTCACGCATAGACCTCCTAACGTTAGAACGTGTTTTATCAATTGGCCAGGGATCATGTCCCATCGCAGTTAATGCAGCATTTAGACCAGCATGGATTGAATGCCAATTGTCAACGAGTGTATCGTCCCAATCAAAAACGATGGCTTTTGGATTAATAAGAGTTTGGTTCAAGAATTTTCCGTTAGGTTTTCCATAAATTCAAAGTATTTATCTATAAGCGCACAGGTCATGAGCCCTGAATTACCGTTTCCTATGCTGACGTTGTCAATTGAAGTGACGGGTTTTATTAGAGCGGTGCTGCTTGTAAAGAAAGCCTCCTTAGCGCTTTGGGCCTCTATGACAGTAAAAGGTCTCTCCACGATCTCTATCCCCTCCTCCTGTACTAGCTTTAATATCGTTTTTCGGGTAATGCCTGCTAGTATATTTTCGTCGGTCTGTCGTGTTACCAATTGGTTGTTTTGGGTTACGATCCAGGCATTAGACGCTGTTCCTTCGGTAATATATCCTTCTTCATTTACCAACCACGTCTCGTCAGCACTTGCATCTATAGCTTCCTGCTTGGCAAGGACATTAGGTAACAATGACACCGACTTAATGTCGACACGTTTCCATCGAATATCGGCAGCAGTTATTACACAGCAGCCTTGTTTGCTTTCGTCTCTAGATGGCCAGGAAACATTGGAAACGGTGACAACAATAGAACTTTTACAATTAGCGGGAAAAGCATGATCTCGAGGTGCAACACCTCGTGTGATTTGTAGATATAGCTTGCCATTTACTACGCGATTTTTGCGAATGGTTTCGTTCATAATGAAATTAAGAGCGGATATGTTTACTGGTAAACTTATCCGCAGCTCGTTCAATGACCGCGCGAGCCGTCTAAGATGGTCGACCTTGTCAACTAAAAGTCCGTTAAAAATTGCAATTACTTCGTAGACCCCATCTGCCAACTGGTATCCTCGGTCCTCGACATTAACGGTGGCTTGGGAAAGTGGCAGATATTGGCCATTAACATAAGAAATTCTGGGCATCTGATGTAAACTAAAAAAATTCCAACCCAACTGAAAACAATTGCTCAACTTGCTTCACAGACTCGTTTGCAGCAAATAATACGACGCGGTCATTTGCGCTAACAACTGTTGAACCACGAGGCATGGTGACCTTATCATCTCGCACGATTGCACCAACCAAAACACCTTCGGGCAGACTGGCCTCTTTTAGCGGGATACCAACCAAGCTGGAGGTTTCCATTGCTTCGGCTTCGATCAATTCCCAAAACCCTTCCTGTAATGTATGTACTGAATGGATTCGACCCCGTCTTACATGCTGCAGAATAGTCGAGACGGTTATGTTACGGGGACTAACTAGCACGTCGATCCCCAAAGAAGGTATAATGGGCTCAAAGGCACTGTTATTGACTAATGTGATAGCTCTTCGAGTACCTGCCCGCTTGGCCAATAATGATGCCAATATATTTGTTTCATCGTCATTTGTTACGGCAATAACGGCTTCGGCAGTCCCTACGTTGGCCTCTTCCATGATTTCTTGATCTAGAACATCTCCTTGAAGTACGACAGATCTTTTGAGATTGCGGGCCGCAGTTTCTGCTTTGGTTTTGTCGGCTTCAACTACCTTAATATTTATCGTTGGATCCTCCTTCTCAATTTGTTGAGCGAGGAAAAGACCAATGTTTCCGCCACCAAATATGACTATACGGCGAGCTTCTATTTCATCATGTCCGAATGCAGACATAGCTCGTTGAACATGTGCAGAATCAACAACTAAATATACTCCATCCCCAGCCGACAATTGATCTTCTCCGGATGGGATGAATTTATTTTGATCTCTTACTATCCCAACCACCAGGGCATTTAACTCTGGAAATAGTTGTGTCAATTGGCGAAGTGGGGTATTGACCACAGGGCAATCTTCCTCACAGCGTACTCCAATCAACTTGACTTTGTCTTCGACTAGAGAGATTGTCTCGAATGCGCCTGGAACCCTTAGGCGACTTGAAACTGCTCTAGCCACCTCCCGCTCTGGAGAAATGATTACGTCTATGGGCATGTTATCCCGGGTAAATAGATTTCCCCATTTTGGATCCAAATAGCCCTGATTTCTTATTCTGGCAATTTTAGTCGTGATATCAAATAATGAATGCGCAATTTGGCAGGCCACCATATTCACTTCATCAGCCTGTGTTACGGCGATAAGCAAATCAGCATCAGCAGCGCCAGCTTGCTCAAGAACCGCAGGTTCTGAGGCAAAACCAGTAATAGCTTTGACGTCAAGTGTATCGCTAATCTTTCGAGTTAGTTCATTGGAATGATCAATGACAACAACATCATTGTCTTCATGCGCTAAATATCTCGCAATGTTATAACCTACCTGACCAGCCCCACATACAATAACTTTCATAAAATATTTCCGTTAGGTTCTGTCGTCGAGTTTGGCTAATCGTTTTCAGCTTGCATACCGTTTTTAGCTTGAACACCAAGTGCTTTCAGCTTTCGGTGTAAGGCGGACCTCTCCATCTCGATAAAAATTGCGGTACGTGATATGTTTCCCCCAAATCTAGATACTTGTGAAATTAAATATTCTCTCTCAAAAATTTCTCTAGCCTCTCTTAATGGCAAACCCATTATTTGAAATTGGTTATTTTCTTTTGACGAAGGAGATGTAGCCGAACTGATTTCAGCCGGTATCATGTCTACGCTAATTTCTGTTGACCCATTATTCGGAGCCATAATTAAAATCCGTTCGATAACATTTCTTAACTCACGCACGTTTCCAGGCCAATCATAAGACTGGAGTGTAGCAATTGATTGTTCTGAACATTCCATAGAATTCCGGTTACTTGAGGTTGCAATTTGATCAATGAAGTATTTCACCAATTCTGGAATATCCTCACGATAGTGTTTTAAAGCTGGGATCTTGAGAGGCACTACACTTAAACGATAATATAAATCCTCTCGGAATTGACCGTCTTTCTTGGCTTCTGTCAAATCTTTACTTGATGCGGCAATGACTCGCACGTCTACATGAATTCGTGTTGCGCCACCTACTCTTTGAAAGGTTTGTTCTTGTAGCACACGAACGATTTTACCTTGGGTTTCTAGGGGCATATCTGCAACTTCGTCTAGGAATAACGTTCCCATGTGTGCCTGCTCTAACGTACCGACTTCACGAGGAGACCCGTTAGGAGATGTTTCATGACCAAATAAGCCAATTTCGAAGTTCTCCGGTTGCATAGTCGCACAATTTATTGAAATAAAAGGACCATTTGATCGATTTGATTCTGCGTGGATTAGGCTTGCAACTAAATCTTTCCCTGAACCACCTGGGCCAGTAATTAGAATACGACTATTTGTTGGGGCTACCTTATTTATGGCTTGCCGCAGCTGGCCAATAGTTGAGGAAGAACCCACTAATTTATCAAATCCAATCGTCTTCAGACGGAGTTCTTGGTTTTCGCGTTTAAGTAGTTCAGTTTCTAGTACCCGGTTTACAACCATTAATAAGCGGTCTGAAGTAAATGGCTTCTCAATAAAATCGCAGGCGCCAAGATTAATTGCTGATACCGCAGTTTCGATATTTCCGTGCCCGCTTATCATGATTACGGGCGTGTGAGGTTGTTTTTCTTGAAACTGTGCCAATAACTCCATTCCATCCAGTTGACTTCCTTCAAGCCAAATGTCCAACAAAACAACACTTGGAAGACGGGTTTCGATTGATTTAGTTGCTGAAGAACTATCATTAGCTTGATGAGTCTGGTAACCCTCGTCTTCAAGGATGCCAGCAATTAACATTCGAATATCGGCCTCGTCATCGATGATAAGTATGTCATGCGCCATCCGTGGTAGAGAGTTTTTGTCTGTTATTTGGTTCTCGGACAGATTCATTGAATTTGCCTTAATTTAAGTACACTCTTAGGATTGGAAGTCTGATTTATTAAACATCATTATGGCTTTTGCGCCGGTTCCTTCATTGTTAACCAAGATCAAATCACCGTTGTGATCTTCCATTATTTTTTTGGCTATAGCTAGCCCCAAACCCGTTCCTTTCTGGCGAGTTGTCACATATGGTTCGGTAATTCTATCAAGTAGTTCTGAAGGCAACCCTTCACCATTATCGGTAATATAAATTTTTACGGACTCTTTAGAGACTTCCATATCCAAACATATCCGACCGCCAGTCTGTGAATCAGTATCTTCTGAAAAACGGGAATTAATAGATTCAGCTGCATTTTTTAGTAAGTTAGTTAGAACTTGACCAATTTGTTGCCGATCCCCGTACAAACGGACTTCACCTTTAGGAATGTTAAGATCGTATTCTATTTCTGGAAAGCGTGTTTTTTCCAAAGATCCAATTTGGCTACAAATTTCGGTTAAATCAATAGGTTTAAGCTGTGGTTGTGGCATCCTAGCAAATGATGAGAATTCATCTACCATCTTACCAATACCTTTCACCTGTCGAATTATTGTATCGGTGCAACTTTTAAAGATTTCTTTGTCTGATATTATCTCCCCCGAATATTTTCGGTGTAACCGTTCTGCAGATAGTTGGATAGGAGTCAACGGATTTTTAATTTCATGGGCAATGCGACGGGCTACATCAGCCCAGGCCGCCTTCCGCTGTGCGGACAATAACTCCGTGACATCATCGAAAGTAACAACATAGCCGATTACTTCTCGATTAATTTTCTCCACGGCAATTGACACTACCAGTGTTTTTTGCCCTGTAGGACTAAAATGTTTGATTTCACTATGTATTATTCCTTTAAAATCTAGTTCAGTCCTAGTCATCAGTTCTTCCATAGGAGGGACTACGACACCTAAAGGAAGGCCGACATGTTCTTGTAGTTTTAGATTTAATAAATCCGATGCTGATCTATTATGCACAAGGATATTGCCTTTATTGTCTAACCCAATTACTCCTGCTGACACTCCAGCTAATACGGCTTCAGTAAATTGACGCCTCTCATCCAGTTGTCGGTTGGCGTCTATCAAACCGTTCCGTTGATTATTTAACTGCTCGGTCATTTTATTAAAGGCTCGACTTAGTGCACCGATTTCGTCTTCGGATTGAATGTCTGTACCAGTTACTCTAGCGTCCAGATCTCCTTTTCTCACGCGCTCTGCAGCATCTATCAATTTGCCAATTGGTGTAGAAAGTTGAGTGGCTAGGGACCAACCAGTCCATATGGCTACAAGTAGTAAAATTACTGCGACCATGCCAAATATTAGTAGAAATTTAAGCTTTAAGCTCTCTCTCCCCATTTCCAACTTCAAATATTGGGCAGTCGCCCCTCTAGTTCTAGATAAATGATCAAGAACCTGTTTTTTGACATACCGGCCTACGAGTAGATAGGCATCAGTAAAGGCTTCCAACTTTACACCTGCAAGTACCCGATCATCTCGCCCTGCACCTATGATAATAACTTCGCCTGGTACTCTGTTTAAAACATCTCTAACAAGGTCATCCGAAGAAAAATTGAAACCGAGAGAAAAACCAAAGCCTGCCCTAGCTAATGTATTGCCACGACTATCAACAACAACAGCTTCCGACAGACCCCTCACTACAGATTGTTGGTGCATAATTTCAGCCAGGATTTTTGGATTGGTAAGTAAACTTCGGGCAGCTCTGTTTATATCATTGGCCATACCCAATGCCGCTCCACTTATACTACTTTTGTGTTCGTGCAAATATGCTTCTGCAACGAGTTTTGATTGATTTATAGCCGTTCGAACCCTATCGCTAAACCAGCTTTCAATGCCAAAATTAAGGAAAAGACCAGAAAATACTGCCACAAGAAGTGCTGGGATGACAGCAACCAAACTGAAAGATACTACTAACCTAATGTGAAGGGTCGCACCGTCCGAACCTTGGCGTCGCTTCATCCATGCTACCACAATTCGACGAGCTATTACGGCGATCAAAGTTAAGGCCAATACTAAATCAAGATTTAGTAGCCAAACTACTGTGGTAATATCTGAATTCCAGGGTGCATAACCTGCGAGAACAGCGACGGTAGCTGAAGATGAAATGATTAAAGCCAAACCAATCAAAGTGGCAATGATGCGCACCAGACCGAAGTTCTTCTTTTTGGAGTTAGTGTCGGCAACTAGTTGAGCGGTAGTTTCAGAATTACTTGATTGGATCATCTTCAGTATTACCGTTGTCTGACTTTTCCTTAAGTAGCGCTATAATTGAACTTGCCACAGTTGTTAGTCTACTTGGGAATTTTTGTAACTGGTATATCAAGTTTGTGAATTTTTTTTCGTAAGGTATTTCGGTTAAGACCCAACAAATTCGATGCCTTGAGTTGATTTCCGCGAGTTGCAGCAAGTGATAGTGTTATAAGTGGTCGTTCCACTTCTTTTAAAATTCTGTCGTATAGTCCATCGGGAGGTAAGTTTTTTCCATGGGAGTGAAAATATTCTAGAAGGTGATTTTCAATAGCTTCCCCAATACTCCTGTCAGATTTTTCTGGTGTTTGCGGTGGAGCTAAAACAGAAAGTTCCGCTTCTATGACTTCAATACCAATAATTTCTTGAGAATAAAGAGCCGCTAAGCGGCGTACCAGATTTTCGAGTTCTCTAACATTTCCGGGCCAATGATGGATTTGAAGTCTGTCCAAACCGGCGTTATCAATAATTTTCCCAGGCAGTCCCTCGTTAACTGTACTAGATATAAAATGTCGAACTAGTTCAGGAATATCGTCGCGCCGTTCTCTGAGTGGAGGTATCCTTATTGGTACTACGTTCAAACGGTAGTATAGGTCTTCGCGAAAAAGGCCTTGGCGGATCAGTAATGTTAGGTCCCGGTGAGTAGCAGCAACAACCCTAACATTTGTTCTAATTGAAGTCCTTCCGCCTACAGTCGTGTACTCACCTTCCTGCAAGACACGAAGTAAGCGTGTTTGTGTTTCTAACGGCATGTCTCCTATTTCATCCAAAAATAGGGTTCCTCCCTCAGCTTGTTCAAATCGACCCAAAGCTCGTGTTAAAGCGCCTGTGAATGATCCTTTTTCATGACCGAATAGTTCACTTTCAATTAATTCTCGGGGAATTGCTGCCATATTTATTGCAACAAATGGATGATTTTTCCGTCTCCCATAATCGTGTAGGGCCCTCGCCGCTAGTTCTTTTCCAGTTCCTGACTCGCCGTTGATTAAAACTGTCAGGTCACTGCTCATTAACCGTGCGAGTTTTCGATAAACTTCCTGCATTGCGCTCGACCGGCCAATTAGAGGAAGGTGTTCAGCATCGCTATTAAATTGGTGATCTGGAGATTTTCTTTGGGGGGTATCAAGAGCCTTTTTTACAACGTTAATTAGTTCGGTAAGGTCAAATGGTTTAGGTAGATACTCAAATGCCCCCCTTTGAGTAGCATTTACAGCCGTCATTATTGTATTTTGGGCGCTCATGGCGATAACTTGGAGATCGGGCCTAATTTTTTTAATTCTAGGAATAAGGTCAAGCCCATTTTCGTCCGGCATAACAACATCGGTAATGACTAAGTCGCCTTCACCTTCAGAAATCCAACTCCAGAGTGTTGAGGTATTTCCCGTTGTGCGGGTCTCATATCCAGCTCGGCCTAGAGCATGGCTTAAAATTGTTCTGATGGCCTTATCATCGTCTGCAATGAGAACGGTGCTTAAAGACATGATTTTAGTTTACCCTCATCTGGTTCTTTAGGGAGTAAAACTCGAAAAATTGTTCTGCCAGGCTGACTTTCAAATTCGATAACACCTCCGTGGGCTTCCACCATCTTTGCCGTTAGCGCAAGACCTAGGCCAGAACCTTTTGGCTTAGAAGTTACGAATGGCTCGAAAAGATGGTTCTGCAAATCTTCGGGAATTCCTGTGCCATTATCTTGAACTGCAATCATTAGAGGTAATTGAGGTGCCGAAGATAGTCCGGGAACTGCCAAGCGAATTCCATGCAGATACGATGTTGTGACTACAATTTTTCCGCCTAATTTTGGCGTTGCTTCTGCAGCATTCTTAAAAAGGTTTAAAAACACTTGTACGAGTTGGTCGAAGTTACCATTAGTGAGGGGTAGAGAAGGGTCATAATTTTCAATTATTTTCTCATTTTTTGCGAAGCCTGTTATGGAAATGTCTCTAACTCGCTCTAGTACTTGATGTACGTTGATTGGGGAACGTTCTATTGGTCTTTGATCAGAGAATGCTTCAATCCGATCTAGTAAGGCGCAAATTCGGTCAGTCTCATCACAAATCAGTTGGGTAAGATGTCGATCTTCTGGTTCAGTATCTTGTTCGAGAAGTTGTGCCGCCCCGCGTATGCCTGAAAGTGGATTTTTAACCTCATGAGCCAGCATCTCTACCATGGCCGTGACAGACCTTACAGCGTTTCTATGTGTTAATTGCCGATCAATTTTATCAGAAATCCGTCTTGGAAAAATATTAACTACAATACTATCGGCTAGTTCTCTGACAGGTGATACTTGAATATTAACTAATTGTTTTTCAATTTTGGGCGATTCCAATGTAACGCCATATTCCGAAATATTAGTTGAGCTTTCCAGCGTTTTTTTTATTAAATTGCAAACCGGCCCATCCCCCGGTAATAAATCGTCAATGGTGGAGCCGATTAACTGGTTTACGCTATTCTCAAATAACTGTTCTGCAGCGTTATTTGCAAATGTGAGAAATCCCAGATGGTTAATAACCAGGACCGCTGAGTCCAGAGAATTCAATATAACTTCGCTACTTAATAGGTTTAGCCTGTCTCCCAGTTTTAATTTGGCAGGCCTCGTCACTCTGTCATCTTTTCAATTATTGGAGCGTAAAATTCAGAGATCATTTTGCGAGCAAGTTTTACATTATCGATGATATTAAATTTTGCTCTAAAAACGGATGCTCCGGGCAGTCCCTTGCTATACCAGCCTAAATGTTTTCTCGCAATTTTCATCCCTCTATTAATACCATGATGTTCTAATAAGGACTCATAGTGAGATTTTATAATTTGGTATTGGGTATTTATATCAGGTGCCGTCGATTGGAAGCCAGTTTGAAGGTATTGGTTAACTTGATTTAAAAACCATGGTTTACCGTAACTACCACGACCAATCATCACCCCGTCAGCACCTGATTCTTCTAATAAATTTTGTGCGTCTTCTACGGTATTGACGTCACCATTGCCAATAATCGGGATTGACACTCGCTTTTTAACTTCACGTATGAAGGCCCAATCTGCTCTACCTTTATAAAACTGGCATCTTGTTCGTCCATGGACCGTGATCATTTTAATCCCAGAATCTTCGGCAATTTTGGCGATTTTTGGAGCATTTCGGGATTTATCATCCCAACCGGTTCGCATTTTCAAAGTCACCGGTATGTTTACGGCGTTGACAGTAGCCTTAATTAAGTTCGCAACCAATTTTTCATCTCGCATAAGGGAAGATCCGGCGTGCCCCTTTGTTACTTTTTTTACTGGACATCCCATGTTTATATCGATAATTGCTGCTCCCCTATCCGCATTCATTTTGGCGGCTTCTGCCATCAGGTCAGGTTCGCAGCCAGCTAATTGCACGGCCATTGGGAACTCTTCTTCACAATTTGAAGCCATTTTTAGAGTTTTTTTGTTTGCATATATCATTGCTCGGCTGGCTATCATCTCTGAAATGACTAATCCAGCGCCCTGGCTCTTGGCAAGGCGACGATATGGCATGTCAGTTACGCCTGACATAGGAGCTAAGATCACTTTACTGTTTAACTTTATAGAGCCAATACTAATAGTCATACGTTAGCTATCCAAATTTATGGCTATTTATTAGGCAAACCCTGATTTGACACAAACAATTATTTACAGTGTCGAATGAAAATGTTGTTCAACTAGAATTACATCGGTGACTAGTTTCACACCAGGGTACCCCAGGGTGAGAAGTATGTATGCAAGGAGTACCAAATGGGTAGATGTTTTGCCACGTGTACCTGAATGATGATTTAAAATAAGCAGAATGCCGATAACTAGAAATACGGTAATTGCAAAGATTGTTTTATGATCAAATATCAATAACTTCTCAGTGTTTAGGTACTGTGATGCCATTCCGGTTATTAGCCCGGCAACTAAAACGAATTCCCCAGTATATAAAAGCTGTAACACTAATTTCTCACTTGATGTCACTGATGGCAAAAGTTTGGATAAAGTTGTTCGTTTTTTAAGTTTTAAAGCTCGTGATTGAATGGATGCGGCAAGCGCCGCAACAGCAGCCAAAGTGATTAAACCATATGTAGCAACAGATACGAGAATATGGGTACCCATCCACACCACGTGAGCATTATTAACTAAAGGTTGATTTGAACTATCGCTCAAAAAAATAGCTAAAACGCCTAGAATAAATAGATAGGGCATAAGAAGAGGGCTTAGACGCCAACTATCTTTTGAAACACTTGTAACTATGGGCAAATACAAAATTAAGCAGGCAAATATAGTGAACCACAATGCCGTGGATACATCTGTTTTCCAGCCCGTTGACAGACGCGTTAATATAAGAACCACGGTACCGGCAATTGCCAATGCTAACATCGCCCAAAACCACCGGTCCGGCTTGGGGTCCTTTCTATACGGTAAAAGGATTGCAGGTGTAAGGGAAATTAAAGCGAAGATAGAAAGAACTGTCAAAGCCATCGCATGCCTAAACCTGTTATTCGCCTTTGTAATCTATTGGCAAGAACTATAAAAACATACTCTGTATTAGTTATGTAGCTTAGTCAGTGCGCAAGCAACCTCACATCGACATTTTACCTGGATATCTTCTCAGCCGAATGTGAGCTTAATAAAGAATATGAAAGTTTAATTTGTGAATAATTATCGTAATTTGGAAACTGTTGCACTTATTGTTTCCGCTGGCCGGGGGCGGAGAATTTCTGGAAAAACCCCTAAGCAATATCTGCCCCTTGGTGGAGAAACTATTCTTTCAAAAACAGCCCGTGCTTTTATTAACCATAAAAAAATCGATGCAGTCCGAATTGTCATTCATCCGGACGATCAGGATTTGTATGATACTGCTACGGGGGGACTTAACTTATTAAGTCCTGTGTACGGTGGCCCCGAGCGCCAGGATTCTGTTAGGAATGGATTAGAAAGTCTGGAGGAGTTGAGCCCCTTGAATGTCTTAATCCATGATTCTGTTCGACCATTTGTTTCTCATTCGCTTATAGATAGAATTTTAAATATGCTGCTTGATGGAAAGGGGTGTATCCCCGGGGTGCCAATCATGGATGCTATAAAATTGATTGATGATGGGAAAATTGTAAAATCTTTAGAGAGATCTAACATCTGGCGTGTCCAGACACCTCAGGGATTTCCATTTGATCAAATACTCGCCGCTCATCGCTCTCTCATTGGAAATAATTTAGCTGACGATGCTGCAGTTGCTGAAGCTTATGGGTTATCAGTCGTCGTCGTCCAGGGGTTATTGGATAACGAAAAAATTACGAATAAAGAGGATTTGGAAAAGGCAATGCAAAAACATTCCTTAAGTTTACCAGATATTCGTGTTGGAAATGGCTATGACGTCCATCGCTTTTCGAAAGGAGATTTTGTAACCATTTGTGGTATAAAGATCCCATTTTCGTTTGGTCTCGAGGGTCATTCCGACGCTGATGTAGGACTTCATGCGCTGACAGACGCAATACTCGGTGCTTTGGGTAAAGGTGACATAGGAGAATATTTCCCGTCGACTGATGAGCAATGGAGAAATGCTTCTTCTCATATATTTTTGAGGCATGCTGGAGAGGTTTTGAGCTCAATGAATGCTTCGGTCCAAAATTTGGACATCACAATAATTTGCGAAGTGCCAAAAATAAGTCCTTATCGTGATGAAATGAAAAATAACATCTGTGAAATATTGTCGATCTCTCCTTCAAGAGTAAATGTGAAGGGGAAGACCAACGAGACCCTTGGTTTTATTGGCAGGAAAGAGGGAATTGCCGCACAGGCTACTGCGACAATACTAATCCAGTAGTACTCGGCCCAATGTCGATATAAGAGCTGGTTAGCCTAATATTCTAATGAATCATGATACTTCTTTGGCGATCCAGTCTAGAAATTCAGTATTTCCATGCTGAATACCCAATGCGACAATGCATGGACATTGATAACTATGTATTTGTTTCAGGCGACTAATTAAGGCATCTAATTTTTCAGTTGTCGTTTTAAGTATGAGCACGGTCTCAGTTTCGGTGTGTATTTCGCCCTCCCAATTATATATGCTTGTGCTTTTGCCTAGAATATTTGCACAAGCTGCTTGACGACCTGTAACAACCACTTGAGCAATATTTTTTGCTTCATTTTCAGACGAAGTAGTGACGTAGACAAGAAAATAGCCCATTGTTAGTTTCTCCAATTTTGGACAATTGATATAAGTTACTTTATCATGCACGCGGCCTTATAGTTTACCGGAGGATTAGCTAGTGGACGGGCAGGTCCCACAAACAAATGGGGATGACGAGGGCTCATCTGAAAATCAGAGAAAACCGACTCAACCGCAGAGAGAATGGTTGGTGCGGGGGCTAAGTGAACCTGGTGGTAAGCTGCCATTGTTTGATTATCGCGGCCAAAAAATAAGCTCAAGAACTGTGGAAAGCTGTGTTAAATACGGTTGGGCGGAACCGTGGTTTAAAAATCCAATAAAACCGGATTGGCAGGTTTGCAAAATTACAAATTTGGGGAAAAATGTACTCAAATAATTCCGATAACCCATGAGAAATAATAATATGACTCACAAACTGTCCAACTTTTCTGATAGTTAATAATTGACACGGTTTTTTCCAGTTGTTCTCTAAATTTGAATTAATTCGACCTCTTAATCTTGTGGGTAATTCCTATTTTCTGGTCAGTGAAGTAATTGATTGAGTTAACAACAAACTAATTAACGGTAACAAGAACACACTAATACTTAATGAATTAAGTAAAACAAATGGGTAAAACTGATCACGATAATCTTAGGCTGTTAGGGATAAAGACAACACTACCAAAATCTCCAAAAGAGGCGATCTTGGAAAAGGTAGATAATCCTCATTTAACGTCTAATTATTTAATTCGATTTTCTTGTCCTGAATTTACCACATTGTGCCCAGTAACGGGTCAACCAGACTTTGCGTATTTAATAATCGATTATATTCCCGACGCTTTTATAATCGAGAGCAAGTCACTTAAACTTTTTCTTAGTTCATTCCGAAACCAGCAAGGATTTAGTGAGGAGGTCACCGTAAATATTGCTAAACGGTTGGAAGAGGAAGTGGATCCAAGATGGCTTCGAATTGGTGGATATTGGTATCCACGGGGAGGTATTCCAATAGACGTGTTTTACCAACGGGGAAAAATCCCAGAAGGCTCGTGGGTCCCTGATCAAAAGATAGAGCCTTATCGTGGGAGCAGATAAAAACCTTTACATATAATATGCTAATTGTACCTCATTTTAAACTGTTATTAGTTTATTCTTCAATTAGCGATACAGTTCCTTTTTTTGTATTACAGGGAAGTGACTTGAGATACTCACCTTTACAAGGACCCATCACGCAATAGCCATCCTCCACGCGAAATAACGCTCCGTGTTTTGAACACTGGATAAAAGAGTTATCTTCGTTAAAAAATTGACCTGGGATTTGATCGATAAGAACTTGGGTGTGGGGGCACCAGTTTAGGTAGGCATATGCCACATCCCCTCTTCGAGCAATGAATATATTCCGTTGTTTTCCCTGAATAACAGCTACCATTCCCTTTGCGCTATTATCTGGAATATCATCCAATAGACAGAGTTCTTTTGGGGGCATTGTTAACCAGTGCTATCCTCTAAAGAATGGATACATATAAACGTTTCTGTTTAAGAACTCTAAATCAAGTGGTCGGAGCGATAGGATTTGAACCTA
>PTLH01000129.1 GCA_002938035.1 Alphaproteobacteria bacterium MarineAlpha3_Bin6 | reverse complement strand
GCCATCAAAACCGTTAATGCTGTCGTTTAATGCAACTGCATCTTCCATGGCAAGTTTCGTTCCGGACCCTATAGAGAAGTGTGCAGTATGCAGCGCGTCTCCCAGGAGCACTATATTATCATGATAGTATTTTGTATTTTTAACCTGCGGAAAATTTCGCCACAAAGAATTGTTGGTAATTAGGTGCTCGCCCCCAAGCTCATTCTTAAAAACCTCTAATAAGTATGCAACCGTATCTTTTTCTGTTGCGTTCGCTAGGCCAGCCTTCTCAAAGGTCTCTTCCGTACATTCGACAATAAAGGTAGAATTGCCGGGCATATATTGATAACAGTGCGCCCGCCAGAGACCGTCATCATTTTCATTGAAGTAAAAAGTGAAAGCGTCAAATTTCTTCGTTGCACCGAGCCATACAAACTTGTTTGGACGGAGCACAAATTCGGTGCCAAATTCATCAGAATGCAAATCGCGAACAAAGGACGTGATACCGTTACCGGCAATGATCAGATCCGCATCTTTGTAAGGTTCAATGCTATCAATGATTACATCGTGTTCGATCACCACACCCAACTCTATCGCCCGCGCTTCTAAAATTTGTAACAATTTAAGCCGCTGCATCCCTGCAAAACCATGCCCACTAGAAGTAATCTTCTGGCCTTTGTGAAATACGTCGATATCATCCCAATGCACAAAACTGTCGGTAATAGCTTTATAAGATTTAAAATCAGCGCCTTTGAAATTGTCCATAGTCTCATCGGAGAAAACAACTCCAAACCCCCAGGTCACATTGTCCGGGTTTTGCTCATAAATATTGATCTGCCATTCGGGGTTGTTTTTTTTCGCCAATAAAGAAAAATAAAGGGAAGCAGGTCCTCCGCCTATACATACTATTTTCATATTAATTAACTGAGGATTTTATGCTGTTAGGTTGAGAAAAAAACTTTTCGTTAGTAACATTATCTAAGGAATGAGCAGTTTAATTCTAAACTACCTGAAAATGGCCTACAAGTTTCAAATTCCCGTTCAAAAACTGCTAATGAACTGGCAATTTGGGGAGAGAAGAAAGAAATGGATATTCTACAACCACCCGGTTGGGTGCGACCGAAGGGCTACAGCAACGGTATTTCTGCGACAGGGAAATTGGTTGTAACTGGTGGTATGGTTGGTTGGAATCACAATGAAGAATTTGTAGCCGAAGACCTGGTAGGCCAAGCCAAACAGACCTTTAAGAACATCGCTGCGGTCCTCTCAGAAGCTGGTGCGGCGGCGGACCATATAGTCCGTTTAACTTGGTATATTACCGATAGAACGGAATACCGGAACTGCGCAAAGGAAATCGGGTCCGCCTATCAAGATATTTTCGGCAAACACTTTCCAGCCATGGCTGTGGTTGAGGTGTCCGCCTTGATGGAAGATAAGGCAAAAATAGAAATTGAAGCTATGGCGGTAATCCCAGAATAGGTTAAAAATAGTCTATGTATAGTGCCCAATGTATTCAAAAAGCGGGAGCTTCACTCGGAGAGTCACCGGTTTGGGATCCTGAAGGTAGACAACTTTATTGGGTGGATATTAACAACCATCACATTAACCGTCTTGACCTGAAAACCGGAGACACGTTCCAATGGCCCTGCCACACGGAAATTGGCTGTATCGGCCTAGCCAAACAAGGGAAGCTAATAGCGGGTCTAAGGGATGGGTTTCACTATTTCAACCCATCCAACGGTGTTTTTGACCTTATTGTCGACCCTGAACCAGATAAGCCAATTAATAGACTAAACGACGGCAAAGTCGACAGAGCGGGGCGCATGTGGTCTGGATCCATGCGAGACCCTAATCCCGAACAACCATCGGGTGCACTCTATAGGTTGGATAGCAGCGGCAATTACGCGTGTATACTTGACGGTATTCGAATTCCAAATGCCATCGCATGGTCACCAGATAATAGGATCATGTATTTTGGTGATACTAGAGCCGGTATCATTTGGGCATTCGACTTCAATCTAACGGCCGGTGAAATCACAAATAAACGGATTTTTGTTGATCTTTCTGGTCAATCCGGCCGCCCCGACGGTGCTACCGTGGATGCAGAAGGGTATCTTTGGAATGCAGAGTACGGAGGTAGCCGGGTTGTTCGCTACACGCCAGACGGAAAATATGACCAACAGGTCGACTTACCGGTCACTAACGTCACTTGCTGTGCGTTTGGAGGCGTGGACTTTTCTACGTTATTTATCACTACGGCAGCCCAAAACCTAACAGCGGCCGAATTGGAGAATCAACCCCTAGCTGGTGGATTGTTCGCATGTGATTTAGATATTAGAGGCCTACCGGAACCATATTTTGCAGATAAAAATTAAATATTCATCCACCTTTAATTTGAATGAGAGTTGCTTTAGCCAAGGGACTGTCCAAGTTCATGTGCTCACAACCCATTTCAAAATGATTTTTGTCCTGAAAGAATAATCGTTGAACAGCCATACCCTCGTTTTCCCAGGCTTCCGCCAGAGATGCGCTTTGGCGTTGAAATTCATCTAATTCTCTTCCCCCCCAAGAGAATATGGCAGGTGGCAAGCCTGGCCGCAGATGCGTCTGGGGGGTGAGGGCACGGGCGGTACTTTCATCTAGGAATAGATAGTCATTACGGGCACTCAGCCGCACAGGTTCAAGATCGTAGGGTCCGCTAACTAAAGTAACGCCTTTTATCAGATCATGAGGTGCACCCATCGCCGGCCAATCTGTAACGGCAATATTAGCTGCTAGGTGCGCACCAGAAGAATGCCCGCATACATAAAACTTTTTAGGGTTCACCATCAACTCATTTGCATTCTCGTAGAGATACAATACGGCACGCCGAACCTGTCCCACAATCAAACTCAATTTTTTGTCAGGTGCCAAACTAAAGTTTAGCGCCGCCAAGGCTACACGTTCGGGCACATAAGCCGCAGCCATATGCCCAGATTCGTCTTTGGTGAGCCTCTGCCAGGCACCGCCATGACAAAATACCAACAACGATGCTAACTCTTCACCTCCCTCAACTCTATCAGGCAAATAGAGGTCCAGAATTTCATCTCGGTGGTCACCGTAAGCGATATTTTCACGACACACGAACGTTGACTTCGCATGTTGTGTGGCTTCCGACCAGGTAGAAATGTATGGTGATGTATCTGGTACTAAAGAACGTTGGTCGTACTGTCTGTTCAATTCTTCTTGGCTATAATTAAGGTAAACTTTCATTTGTCACCTTACTGTCAGTTGACCATCTTTATCTGATTGCACATTAAAAATTGGAGCCAGAATTGGTGGGCCCGGGAGGACTCGAACCTCCAACCAGACCGTTATGAGCGGCCTGCTCTAACCAATTGAGCTACGGGCCCTTTGTCCACCGACACACTAGCGGGTCGGCCCTACTGGTCAAGACCGTTTTGCTTGATATCGCCGTCTTACAAATAGCTTCGGGCTCAAAGCCATTAGGCCATGCCAGAAGGAGTGACAATTGAATTTTCATTAATAGTTCTGCTCAGAAAATACCGGATCAATACTACCGCCCCAAGACCCATCAAAGGCCGCGAGTAAGTTATCCGCAGGGGAATTCCCTGACACAGCAATTTTAAACAAGGGATTTAGAAAAGACGTTTCATCATTACCTGCGCTGTCCACTTTGGCACGCCGGTGCAAACCTGCCTTTGAAATTTCTAATATATCGAGTGCAATATCCTGGACGGAATTGTTGCGAAAACGTGTTTTTAATGCGGTCTTGGGAACCTCGTTACGGAGCTGAGACAATTCATCAAAGCTCCAATCGGAAACGTAATTTTCAGCGTCTGCAAGAGCCTGGTTGTCATACAGCAAACCTACCCAAAAGGCTGGTAATGCACAAAGATTTTCCCAGGGCCCTCCGTCAGCGCCTCGCATTTCGAGAAACCGCTTGAGGCGAACCTCTGGAAAGGCGGTCGTCATATGGTCTTCCCAATCCTTGAGTGTTGGCTTTTTGCCTGATAGGGCACTTAACTTACCCTTGAGAAAATCCCGAAACGACTCTCCCGAGACATCTATATATTGCCCATCCCGATAAACAAAATACATAGGAACATCGAGCATATAGTCTACATACCGCTCAAATCCAAAACCATCCTCGAAAACGAAAGGCAGAATACCAGTGCGATCAGGGTCGGTGTCATTCCAAATGTGGCTACGGAAACTCAAATAACCGTTCTTTGATCCTTCGCGAAACGGAGAATTCGCCCAGAGTGCCGTAGCCACGGGTTGCAAGGCCAATGCAGTTCTGAACATTCGTACCATGTGGCTTTCAGAACTAAAATCCAGATTTACCTGCACTGTACATGTGGCAAGCATCATATGATGGCCAAGGTTTCCTTTCTTAAGCATATACTCTCGCATTATCTTATAACGGTCCTTAGGCATCCAATTGATATCTTTAAGTGTCCATTTCGGAATATAACCTAAACCCAGAAAGCCCACGTCCAACTCGCCAGCCACCTCCTTCACCTGTTCCAGGTGGTTGGTTAATTCTCCACATGTCTGGTGAATGGTTTCTAGTGGGGCACCGGAAAGCTCAATTTGGCCGCCTGGTTCAAGAGATATAGAGCTATTATCAGGCTTCTTCAGACCTATGGGTTTGCCGTTCTCCAAAACTGGTTCCCAACCAAAACGACACATCCTTTCCAAAATCTCTCGGACACCACTCTTGCCTTCATAGGCCAAGGTACGGAATGTTTCAGGATCAAAAGCGAATTTTTCGTGCTCTGTACCAATGCGCCAGTCTTCTGGGGGCTTGCATCCGTCTTCCAGAAACTCCACTAGCTGGTCCTTGGTTGAAACTTCGGTATTTTGGATCGCATTCTTCATCTGATCGAAGCGTTTAGGCGCTGGAGACCAGAAATACAAGCGCTGAAACCGACGGCTATTACATAATTAACAAATTTGCTATCCAGAGGGTCTGAACTGTACTTTAAATACTAATACCAACATTTCTAATAATTGACCATTTGCTCCTTAGTCCAGTCTCCTGCTAAGGCCTGCCAAACTGCTAAAGCCGCAATAGCAGCGGTTTCCGCGCGAAGTAAACGCCTTCCGATACTTGCGGAGGTAACAAAGGAAAGATTTTTCATATATTCAAGCTCTGTCGACTCAAATCCTCCCTCGGGCCCAATACAAATCGCGTCACCGTTCCGATACGAGCGGTCTGCCATAACCTCAGCGATGGGCTTTCCTGCACCCGATTCGTCTAAAAGCACAAGACCACGTCCCTCCGGCCAATTTGATAGAACCTGTTCCAATCTTTGAGGCTCACAAATCCCAGGCACGGTGAGACGACCACACTGCTCTGCTGCCTCCATCGCTATCGTTTTAAGTCTATCCAGGTTGACTTTTGTTGAATTCGTACGACCTGTAATAACCGGACAGAGTTTGGAAACACCAAGTTCAGAGGCCTTTTCCGTCACAAAATCAATCGGACCACGCTTGAGTATCGCAAAGACAAGCCATAGGTCAGCCTCGAGCTTTTGCTTACGAAGTTGATCCAAAATTATAATTCTACCAGATTTTTTCAACAGAATTTGCAGTTTTCCCCGCCATTCACCGTCTCTACCGTTAAACAACACAATTTCATCACCTAATTCGCGGCGCATTACATGAACCAGGTAG
>PTLH01000128.1 GCA_002938035.1 Alphaproteobacteria bacterium MarineAlpha3_Bin6 | reverse complement strand
GAGCTGCTGCGGTTGGATTGCTGCAATATCCAGATTAGAGGGTGCTTTGATTTTGCCCTCAGCCAGTGCCACGCAATAGTCAATGGAATCCATCGAGCCATTCCCGAAGGTCTTTCCCGGTAGAAATTCGGTTGGCTTGATTGCAGCCTCAAATTCCTTGAACAGTGGGGTGCCGTCCGGACCTAGTCGAAACAGAATATCGGGCATGAAAATTGGAATAAGCTTGGTCAGCGCCTTCCTAAAATCAGTTTCCATCTGTTCCAGGTCTGGATCCGCGGTCCAGAGAGGATCGCCTGATTCAACAAGTGTCGCTCCAAGGTTAATGGCGAGCAAATCCTTGATTTCAGCGGTTGCGGCGTCGACGATTGGCTGTTCAGTAACGGAATCTTTGGGGTAGACCATGGATTCACGCACCACACCAAGTCGCACACCTTTGAGAGCTTTCGCAGGGGCGTCGGGGGTGAGATGGCTCGCATAGGTGGTGGCAAGAACCGACGACCGAGGTACAGTCGTGTAGGGATCACGTGGGTCGTAATATCCTTCTTCGGAATCCTTCAGGGCATCGAGGATCTTTGCACAATCCGCGAGCGTTTTTCCGTGAATACCTGACCGGTCGCAGTAAATGTCAGCCCCAATCGCGCCGCCATCAAAGCCAATCATCGACTTATGGGGCAGGATCAGCGCGACGGCATTGTGGTTTGACGGTCCGCGACACGAGGCGCGTGTTTCCTCGCCGAGGCTCGCCATAACCAAGTTGGTGCTGACTGACAGCGCCGAGCCAGAACTTGATCCGAGCGAGGCGGCGCGAGTGGTGTCGTAAGGATTGGACGGATTACCACCCCAGGTGGCACGCTGGTAACCCAGCGTAGAAGGCAATATCCTGTTGGGGCGATTTTGCCCTCCCGGATCACCGGCACGGCCGTTATATTCGGTATTCACCGCCTTAGCGAAAATGATTGCACCTTTGTTGCGGAGTTGTTCCACCAAAAGATGATCGCGGGCCGGGAAGTCGTTGTCATAAGCGGCATCTGCGCCCCCTGTCGAACGCATATCCATGGTATCGAACGGGTCCTTAAACGAAAAGGTTACACCATACATGGGCATCGCATCCAGGTCTGGTTCGGTGCCATATTCGGTATCGAGCTCGGCTGCACGCTCCAGCGCATCGGGAAACTGCCGGAATATTTCACAGACAAGCGGCGCGTCCGCGGGTAACGGTCCCTCTGAAGGGTGTTTATCGTATTCGCCCCAACATGTAACAGAACGCTCTCCACGAATATTAAGTGTGGAAAGCGCGTTGACCTGCCCGGCCTTGGGAATACCGGTGATCATCCCGAACTGTTGATGCACATCAGGTTTGGAAGCCGTTGCTTCCATCCGACCAAATTCGAGCGGTGGACCCTTGTACTTGTCCATATCCGGTAGAACATCTGTAACTTTGATGGTTTCAGTCGGGAACCTAAGTGGTGCCCCCGCACGGACTACGCCAGTGACTTCCGGTATAGGCATCCCATCCTCGGTGACGAGCATACTGGAGACGCCATTATAGGCGCGGACGCGATCGATATATTGCTGCACCACCGCAACCACTGTCGTGCGACATTCACGAATGGCTGTGTGAAGGTCATTAATCGAGGCTTCAACGACCTCAAATTTTTTCGAATTTCCCAGTATAACGTCCTCAGAATTTGCTTTCCCAATGATATCGCTCTCACAGCAAATTATCCAGTGGTCACAACCAAATTAGGGCAATTCCGCAACCGTCGGTAGTATCCAGTTTGCCAACGCCAAAGATCGCGGCATCGCAGAGAGATTCCGATGTGGCTCGCTCCTCAAACCTTTGTTAACGCCCAATCAATGTTCGCGAAAACGTCTTTTTTTGCAACAGAACGGGTAAAAGAGTTTTATAATACTCATTAATTCCTTTGCTAAACTCTCTGGTAGTTCACTGGTTAATTACTAACCGACGCCCTCTCTAGTAACGCTGAGAGACTGCCTTTCATGACCTTTCGTGTGGGGGTAAGAGGCATCTTCTCTATGACTTCAAGCCTTTCAGGCCACTTGTTTTTTGAAATCTTTTTTGTTCCAAGATAGGCTATTAACTCCTCCAGGCCCAATTTATTTTCCGCAACTAATTGGACAAAACAACATGCCTTTTCGCCTAAAACAGGGTCAGGCATTGGAATTATCGCGGTCATTTCAACTTTAGGATGAGCAACGATAATTTCCTCTATTTCAGACGGATTATACTTCACACCACCTCGATTGATTATATCCTTAATCCGCCCAGTAATCGTAAGGTTACCATTCGCGTCAATAACTGCCAAATCACCGGTCCTAAACCAACCATCATTGTCAAAGGCACTTGAATTAGCTTCAGGATTATCTAGGTACCCTGGAAAGACCGATGAACCTCGTATCTGCAACTCACCCTCCCTCCCGGTGCCTTGGAGTTCCCCATTTTCGGTGGAAATAATACGTATTTCATTTCCTGGTGAGGATGGCCCGGCGGAATGAAGAGCAACATCATCATTGCCTGGCCGGCTGAAGGAGCCAGCAGCAAGTTCCGTCATCCCCCATAGTTGGCAAAGACCACTGCCAGTTTGCTCCCGCCACCAACCCAAATTGTCTGGTGGGCAATAGGCTCCCGAAAATACTGAATATTTGACTGATGAAAAATCGTGACTAGAAAGGAGATCGGTATTCCGAAAAGCGGCGGCGTGTGCAGGGCCCATAAATATGGCCGTAGGTTTTGCGATCTCAACAAGCTGCGCCATGTCCGGTGGGGAAAAAGCAGGAAGAAGTACCGCGGCAGAGCCTGCAAAGAGCGAACAGTGATAACTATATAGACCGTAAAGATGGCTCAGAGGAGCAGCGGATAAAACGCGGTCTTTCCTGGTCATGCCAAACTCGGGTGCACACAACCTGGAGTGACCTAACATATTTTGGTAGGTAAGCGGCACCCCCTTAGGATTTGACGTTGTCCCCGACGTGTAAAGCAGCAAAAACGGATCCGAACCCACCGGCGGGTTGCCAATTACTGGTTTACCTTCAACCATCAAGCTGTTGAGGGTAATCGCTCCTTTAGGTGCCTCTGATCCTAAAACCACGACGTGTTTCAGGCCAAAACCATCTTCTTTCAAGCTAACCATTACCTCGGCTGTAGAAAACTCCCGGAAAGCCGGCAAACAAATTACAACGCGTGTTTTGGCGTGACCTAATAGAAATTTAATGTCTGCCTCACCGTAAGGCATGTGGAGAGTTTGCATAACGCCACCAAAAGCTGAAATAGCAATATAAGAAATTAGAAATTCTGGGATATTGGGCAACTGAACCGCGACTACATCTCCTTTCATTAGACCAAGTCCGAGCAAGCCATTAGTCAGTCGATCAACACTGTCTTTCATTTCTGCCCAGGTAATGACCCTATCCGAAGTAATCAAAGCCTCACCATTGGGGTGCGATCTGGCATGCTTGTTAAGCCATTGGATCATTGTCTCGTTAGCCCAGTAGCCTTTTTCCAAATAATAAGCTGCTCGCTCTGGGTGAAAATTTAGTGCCTTCCTAAGCATCATTCCTTCCTCCCTAATCTTCAAGCGTTCCGCCGGGTGCTGATATTCCTCCGCTTTCCATCGTTTACCCCCTCCCAAGTGGAATAGGCGGCGATGAAGATCAGTTCGATGATATTTTCGCTCAACAAAAACACGAACGACACCAACCTGTTCGGGTAGAAGACCTACTTTTTCCGCAATCTCCTCATCGGTAAGACCCGTACCTTCACGTTGTTCTTCAATTTTCTCAAAATCTAACTCGCGCACCGGGTCACCGCGACGCGTTAATTTGTTTAAGCTTAGCTTGAATATGACTTCGCCATAGGCATCTATCATTTGCTGTGTGACGCCATAGGCCATTTCTAAGGGTCAACCCCTGTTTCGATATCAGTCTGGGCCTGATTTTTAGCTTCGCTAACTTTCTGGCGCAGACCGCCTTCTTTTGCTATTGGCTTTACCATCATCGATGATTGGGTGATTGGGCAAACCCTCATACATTCATAACAAAGTGACAACAATTCACCTGCCCCGATTGAAAGCTTATACCAGATTAGTTGATTTTCCGGTGAATGGACGGCCATCCCTCGCTCAATGGGATCTTTGGCGTCCATCATATCCAATAATATGTTAGGAATTGCCTCATATTGCTGAGACATTGCTGCACAGGCATGGGCGTCATAATTCATTTCTTCGAGTTTTCCGTTTTCGTCAACCGAACCGCTCAAACAATCCACGGGACAGAAGCGCATGCAAGGAGTTTGCCCGGTTTGATCATATAACTTGACGCAGGAAGGGTGGGGACAAGGATTTTCCGCCATGGGCTGGTCAGGGGGTACAGTCATCTCAGTAAAAACCGAAGCATAGTACATCATGCCAAAATCCGGGTGCAGAAGGATGTCACCCGCCATAGAACGCGCACCAATTCCCGCAACTTCGGCGTGCAGCTTAAGACTTTGCATAGGTGTGCGCGCTCCCTTTTCCGGATCCATATCCGGTGGACAAAATATGGCACGCGCACCAAACTTCTGTTCTATCATGAAGGCGAGCCCGTAAGCGATTTTGTATGCCATGGTCTCCGTGTCACCAATATATGCTAATGTTTTTGCATCGGCCGCCCAGGCCCCTCGCGTCCCCCCTCCAACACCAAGAGAAATTACTGACTTAACTCTCGGCAATAGAGCTGTTGGCCCATATCCTTGGGGCGCAATCTTTTCTAGTGTTTGCACATCCGCTACCCCAAAAGCCAACGCCCCTTTTTGCATGACATAATCACGCATTAGCTCTTTGGCCTCCATAGACTCAATATTTTTTGCCATCGTTCCTCCGGTGAAAAATTTTATGTAATACCCTAGCTGGCTACGGGCCTTCTCTCAACAAAACTGTTGCAAAACATTATAAATTTAATACCCCACCCAATGTTGATCTCAAAATAAATCCGAAAAATTAAATTGTTCCAATTTAACCATTTTTCAAAATGATTGGTTTAACCTTCGCCTCATGTGCATAATCCGCTAACTTTAATGATGGCAATACAGTACCAAGGTTTCTTAGGTTCAAGAATGACAGACGATCAAAGTCCTAAACAAGCTACAATTCTGGTAATTGATGACGATCGGATCGCATTAGATCTCATTATGCTAACGTTTAATGCCACCGCTACTGTCTTAACGGCCCTCAACAGCGAAAATGGCCTTGAAATCGCCGTTAATGAGCAACCAGACCTTATTTTGTTAGATACACTGATACAGGATGTCGACGGCCACGAAATTTGCTCTCAGTTAAAATCCATGCCTGAAACAGAAAATATTCCAATCATCATTCTTTCCAATAGTAACCAAGTAGAGGATGAATTGGCCGCTTTAGATAAAGGTGCCATTGACTTCGTCACAAAGCCCGTCGAGGCCCTTATTCTAAAGGCTAGGGTGGCAAATCATTTATTCCAAAAGCGTGATAGAGATCAGCTAAAACTTATGTCTTCTATTGATGCACTTACTGAAGTTGCTAATCGTCGACGCTTTGATGAATATCTACATTTAGAATGGCGCCGGGCTGTCCGAAGTAGGTATCCAATTTCCCTACTTATGATCGATATTGACTATTTTAAATCTTATAACGACACATACGGACATCAGAAGGGTGATGAATGTCTGAAGGCCGTTGCCAGCGAAATCAAACAACACCTTATGCGTCCCTCAGATTTGGTGGCACGCTATGGCGGCGAGGAATTTTCAGTCATACTACCGGAAACCCCCTCTTATTCGGCTTTCTCACTTGCCAAACGCATCTGGTCCGGTGTTG
>PTLH01000127.1 GCA_002938035.1 Alphaproteobacteria bacterium MarineAlpha3_Bin6 | reverse complement strand
CCACCTGTCAAACTTTATAGTAAAGGCTGCCTAGTCGAGGATATAAAGAAGTTGTTTCTGGCAAATATACGGCTACCGGACTTCGTTTGGGGAGATATTGAAGCGCAGCTTGCATGTATGCGCGTTGGTGAGCGTAGTTTCCTGGAACTCCTAGAGCGTTACGGCAGTGAGACAACAATGGAGTGTGTGGATGCGCTAATGGATTATTCGGAACGACTAGTCAGGCACGGAATTAACACTATGCCCAACGGTCGTTACGAGTTTAAAGACTGGCTCGATGACGATGGTGTCAATGATGAACCAGTTGTCATCCGTTTAGCATTGATCATCGAAGACGATTGCATCACTGCCGACTTCACGGGTTCTGATCCTCAACGCAATGCTCCCATAAATTGCAGCCAATCAATGACCGGGGCTGTTGTGCATTATTGTCTGGCTGCCGCAATTGGTGCAGATGTTCCTGTTAACGAAGGTGCCTTCAGACCGGTTAAATTCATCATGCCAGAAGCTTCCATTGTCTCAGCTTCTCCGCCTGCACCTGTCGTTGGTCGCATGGCGATAGTACACCGCACGTGCGACACGGTCTTGGGTGCGATGGCCGAAGCTCTTCCTGATCAAATTCCTGCAGCCTACTACGGGATGTCAACCACCTACCATTTAAGTGGAATTGCCCCCGACAAAAGCATGACTTGGGCATTGTTTGAAATCGAAGTTGGTGGCTGGGGAGGCTCGCCTAAGCGCGATGGGCTGGAAAGCTGCTCAGCGCATATACACAATCCCGCCAATACACCAGTTGAAATGGTAGAGCGTCTCCACCCGGTGCAAATTGAACGTTACGAATTGATACCCGATTCCGGCGGCCCAGGTAGATACCGAGGTGGCTTAGGCATACGGCGGGATCTCCGAATTCTTGAAGGTAACGCCCATCTGACTATTCTTGCCGATCGTATGAAATTTGGCCCTTACGGTTTGCATGGAGGAGAGCAAGGTTCACTTACTGAGATCATTCTAAATCCAGATACACCAAAAGAGAGGAAGCTCCCCAGCAAAGTTACAGGGATCGCCCTAAAAAGTGGTGATATTGTCAGTTTCCGGACTTCTGGTGGGGGCGGTTGGGGAAACCCCCGGGATCGGGATCGAAAAGCGGTACAACGGGATCTATTATTGGGCAAAATTAGCCGTCGCATCGCCAAAGAAGTCTACGGTTTCTGATGCGTTATCCGACTAAGATTAAATTTTGAACGTGGACGCCGACACATGAACCAACTTGAACTGATTGATCGCGCAAAAAAAGTTCTTCCGGAAGGTGGTTTTGGCAACTTTGATCCAAACATTTTCATTCGTGAGGGCAAAGGTTCCCATATTTGGGATGAAGATGGAAACAAATATATCGATTACCTGATTGGTTCCGGCCCATTGATATTAGGCCACGGAAATCCCGAAGTTATAGAAGTAGTTCAAGAGCAGCTTGGAAAAGGCATGACCTTTTTTGCCAATAATGAACACGGTGTTGAGTTGGCAGAAGAAATCTGCCGAGCTTTTCCCTGCGCCGAACGGGTCCGTTACGTAACCTCTGGAAGTGAAGCCGACATGTACGCGATGCGGTTAGCCCGAGCATTCACCGGTCGCGATAAGATCGTGAAATTTGAAGGAGGATACCATGGAATGTCGGCCGAAGCCCAAATGAGCTTGGCCCCAGAAAAACTAATGAACCTTCCGGTTGCCGTACCGGATTCGGCAGGCATACCCGATACCGTGCGCGATCAGGTTCTGATCGCTCCATTTAACGATATCGATTTTGTCCGTTCTCTGATCTCCGAATATTCGGGTGAGATTAGTGGGATTATTGTCGAACCGCTCCAACGCATCATTACACCTTCACCAGGGTTTTTAGAGGCACTCCGGGAAGAATGTACAAAAAATAATATTGTTCTTATTTTTGACGAAATTGTAACTGGTTTCCGCATTGCCTATGGCGGCGCGCAGGAGCTTTACGGTGTCACCCCCGATATCTGCACTCTTGGAAAGGTAATTGGTGGTGGCTTTCCCCTTGCCGTCATCGCCGGACAGGCAGATATCATGGCACATTTTGATAAGAACCAAGTAGGTCAAGATCGTTTTCTCATGCAAAATGGAACCTTAAGCGGAAACCCCGTCGCCGCCGTTGCTGGTCTTAAAACTTTGGAAATTCTAAGGCGACCGGGCTCCTATAAACGGCTTCGAACATCAGGACAAAAATTAATGAAGGCAATGACTATGCAGTTAAACAAATCCGGTCAAGCCCATCAAATTGTTGGGGAACCGGAACTGTTTGACGTTCTTTTTACAGAGGCATCGGTAAATAATTATCGTGATTCTGTTGCATGTGATAACGACAAGAAAAATGCATTCAACTGCTCGCTGAAGCTACACGGTATTTTGAAATCGCCGAACAAACTATATGTATCGCTTGCACTGAGCGATGATGACATCGAAATGACGATAGATGCTATTTCTCACTCCGCAATATCCATTTTAAATGGTTAACCTGTAAATTTCTTGCTGGGGTTAAAATCATTAAGTGGTAAGCAAACAAGTGATTAAACCCTGATAGACAGGCGATTGGGTCCTGAAAACGGTTTCAAGAACGAGGAGCAAATAGTTTCAATTGTTTACCCGGATTTCCTTCAAAACGGGAAGTATATGTTCGCGAAATAAGGCGGGGTTCTCTGACATTGGGAAATGACCCATTCCCTTCATTACGACTGCCTTAGATCCCTTAATGCGTTCTGCCGTATCACGAGTACGCTCTGGCGTGCAAGATGAGTCGTACTCGCCTGATAGCAGATAGACTGGACAGCGTGTGGTATCAATTTGTACGGAACGGTCATCAAAATGGCCGTCTACCCAGTAAAAATACAAGTCTCCTTTGAAAACACCGGGGCCACCCTGCATGTAGGCCCATAAAGTCTCCCAGCGATACTCCGATGGGCTCTGTGGTGCGATTTGTCCAGAAACAAATCCAGCCGCTACCTCGCCTCCGTTCACATCAGGCCGGTGTAGCCAGTCGGTATCATAATAAGGCTTGAGCCGGTCCGCACCTTCAAGAGCAATCACAGCACGATAATCATCCGGATATTCCAGTGCCAGATGCAGCACTATGCGACCACCCATTGAACAACCCATAATTACCGGTTGGTTTAATTCCATCGCCTGACAGAACGCAACAACGGTTTCCTTATAAAGCCCGGTCGTGAGCTTATATTCAATTTCACGCCAACCAATAGGAGGATTGGACTTACCATGCCAAGGCAAATCGAAGGTTAAAACTCTGTAGTGATCCGTAATGGAAGGGTCGGTCATCAAATGCCGGAACTGGCGTGAATCAGATCCTGCGGTATGGAGGCAAACTAATGGAATACCGGAACCTGCTTCCTCCACATAGATACGCATAGTGTCGCCAGCAACAACCATGCTGATATAACGCCCCACAATTGGCTCGAAAGTAGGCATAACTTAATTCCCTATACTTGCAGGCCGAAGGGCCCCCAGAAGATCTTTGAAATATTGAAGATTTTGCATGAAAGGTAAAAGATCTCCGTCAATTTGGGCTAAACCCGCAGCCATCATGCTGAACAAATCATGATGTCCGCGCTTTGGCATAGGACGCCAAAATTCCTCCCAAATTTCGGTGGGGGCACGAATTGCAAAGCGACCGGAGTCAATATTTAGCTGCCTATGGCGTACCCCCGTAACACGCCCCCCATCAATCCTGATAATAAAATCTGTCTCCCCAACCCCCACCAGAATTGAATAGTTTATAAAGCGCCCCTGTCGCACAAGCGCATGGTTATTATTCACATAATCGGCAAGTTTCTCGATCATTGTGATCTCTCCCTTTTATATTTTTTAAAACCCTCACGACTGCTGCCTTTCTATACACCGGTGTGGTATAAAATCTGCGCTAGTGGTTTAGCCTATAAAGTTAGATTTGAGTTTGCCATGAACTCGAACCCAGAAAAACCGAATCCTTTCATTAGACCATCTGGAAGTTATTTCAATCCTAGATAACTTGCCCAACAATTCTGTCCTATAAAGAGATGTTGCATGTGTGCGGTTCTTACCTACGCGATTGTCCATTCAAATTTCACCTGACATAAATTTACAGATTAACGGGATTATCCATTTACCATTACGTGACTAAACTACCTTTTATTAAATTCATAGAACCCAGATGATCTTTATTATAACGGAACTAGTGAGTGAAATTTCTCAGCAACACACAAACATCTCGTATAAATGATTCAATAGATAAAAAAACCGCCTGAATATGAATATCAGGCGGCGAGGGTTCCCGTTCTTAATTGGTTTATTATTGGATCTAATAATAATTAGTTTCATTTAACATTTGGTGAATCACCCGTGGCTGTCATAATAGGGCTAGAGCGAAAATAACGTGAATTACTATACGAATTGCGTATCCCTTGTATTTCACAACCACGATGATATAGGGTTCCTGGTAGTAAGTTTCTTTTCCCATTCGAACTCTACTGAAACAGTCTGGGCGGATCAGACGTGAATCATGAAATTGTTGATTTGGCCCGGGCGCTTGTACCACGCTTAAAAGACAGGGCTCGTGATGGCGAAAAGCATAGAAATATACCCCGATAAACCGTTGACGATTTGATCCTGTCAGGTGTGCTGAGGACAATGATCCCAACCCGGTATGGCGGTCATCAAGAAGACTGGGAAACTGTTGCAGAGTTGATTATGGAGATTGCCCGAGGCGATGGGTCGCAAGCTTGGGTTGCGGCAGTCTTGTTTGCCGTATTACTTAACACATGAAAAGCTTGTCGGTTCTAGAAATGAATTTTCTATAGACGCAACAATAGGACCATCTTCCTCGGAGGCTTCTCGTTTTTGGAGCCACTCGGGATCCTTTCTAAACGCCTCCCATTTTTCTTCTCGTTCGGACATTGATAACCATGCAAGAAGGTAAAAAAGTTCCAAATTTGATTTTCCAACGACAGGGGTCCAAAAACCGGCTTGACGGATACCATGACGCTCCCAGATAGAGAGTGTAGTCGTCTCAAATCGCTTAAGTAGATTAGGCATACGTCCTGGATAACATTTGTATATACGTTGTTCATAAATCATGTTTCATTTACCCCTCCAGGCCTTTAGCCGCATTGCGTTCGAACGCTGTTAAACAACATATGGCAGTAACAAAGTTAGAATCTAAAAATTTTCCTATTTATTTTTATGGGCTGGGCGCTACAAACTATATGTTTTCTAAAACTTTGTCAGCGCGCAATTTCTGAGCAGTTGGCTGTCCAAAGTATGGAGAGATAAGGCAAGTTTCCCGTTTCAAACTCCATCATTCCGGAATTTTTATCAACCTTAACTGATGCTTCTGAGCGTTTATCTGATTTTGGAAACTTAAACAAATACTCAGTCGATGTCTCTCTGAAACTACCAAGTGTCCCGCCGTTGATAGAAGAGAACTGAACCTTTTTTGTTTCTTTAAATATCAAAAAACTCTTTTCGGTGCCCGTGGCATCCATACATCGCAGCTTCAATACTTGTGCAACACCCTCGAAGGCAAAAGACGAGAGAAAAAAGACAGTAATTAAAACGAGTTTCATATTATTGTTTGTGTCATATCCCGATTAATATGCAAAGATAACCAGATCAATCGCTTATTATTTGACCGACGGTAAAATATTCCGCCTTTCCACACCCTTATTTCCGAATATCGTATTACTGCTGATCTGATACTGTAAAAATAAACCTCCTAGTCCTACCAGGGATGTTTCTTGCCTTTCCAGTTAAAAAAACTTCCGCTATCAGCGCTGGTTAGTGTTTCTATTACATTCCGCATACCATTAACACTTTCCTCTACGCTCACAGGTGCAAAGCGTCCACCCATGTCAGTTGCCACCCAACCT
>PTLH01000126.1 GCA_002938035.1 Alphaproteobacteria bacterium MarineAlpha3_Bin6 | reverse complement strand
TTAGAGTTTAGTGTCAGTATCTCTTTAAAAATATGGACGGCGTCATCTAATTTGCCGACTTTTCTAAGAGCAACACCAAGGTTATTTTTATATTCTATGTTATCGGGGGTCAATCGCAGGGCTGCTTGATACTTTGCCACGGCGTCATTGGGGCGTTCAGTATCAAGAAAGGCGTTGCCAAGGGTAAAGAGATAGGAGGAGTTATTGGTATCAATTAGCGTTGCTCGTTCGAGTGCTTTTATGGCTTCTGAATGGTTTCCCAATTGACGCTGGGTTTCTCCAAGGATGAACCAACAATCAGCTCGTTCGGGGCTGGCCTGGACTGCATTCGTAAAGGCTCTTATAGCCTCAATCAGGAGACCGGTTGCTCTTAGCGCGACACCATAGTTGTAGAGTACGGCGGAATTGGGTCCGCCCACTAAAAGAGATTTTTGAAAAAATTTTAAAGCTTGTTCATTCAGGCCCCCCTCAGTTAAGACCGCAGCCAGTAAATTCAACGCCTCTAAATTATCTGCGTCAATTTTAAGTGTATCCCTGCATAGATCGGCTGCTAGGAGCAAGTTACCATCCCTAAACATCCCGTGGGCCTTTTTAACCATTGTTTCAGTATCGGAGTTTGCCAAATGAATTCTCTGCAAGATCAATCAAGGGAGGTTGAACATAGTGTCATGTCATTATTTGAAACCTAAAGGCTTTACTGTATTTTGCTAATTTGAAAAGCCAACACGAGTTTAAATATATTAATTTTGTGAGCAATAAATAATCCTTTATACTTGACCACACAGCATGGGGCTGACACTTTCCGCTCCCATGCGTTTATACCGACATTTCAACGGAATTTTGCAAGAACACTTGGGCGGTTCGATCGCTATTGGTAACTTTGATGGGGTCCATCTTGGTCATCAGGAAGTGATCAATGCAGCTGGAAAGATCGCAAAAAAACAGGGTAATCCATGGGGCGTATTGACTTTCGAACCGCACCCGCGTTCCTATTTTAATAAAGACACGGCGGCTTTTAGATTAACCCCATTTCATTTGAAAGCCCGCTATATAAATGAATTGGGAGTGGATTTTCTTGTTGTTCTCCAATTCAATCATGATCTTGCGAAAATGTCACCGGAGGATTTTATTACCGCGATCTTAGTTTGTGGGTTCCAAGCCAAACATATTGTTTCCGGTAGCGATTTTGTTTTTGGAAACCAACGTCGTGGCACGGTGGGTTTTCTGAAAGAAAAGGGAGCTAAACTTAATTTTGAGAGTGTCGGTGTTACACAGGTGATGGATGGATCTGGCGAGGTGATTTCCTCTACCAGGGTCAGGGATTGTCTGGTCACAGCTGAACCGGCGGAAGCAGCTGAGCTATTGGGTCGAGGTTTCGAGATTGAAGGTCGCGTTGTGAAGGGTGACCAACGTGGAAGAAAAATTGGTTTCCCTACGGCAAATATAGTGGTGAGTTCTATGATGCAGCCCGCCATTGGCGGCTATGCAGTGCGTGCAGGTTTATCCGAGGGAAACAACACAATTTGGTATGATGGCATTGCAAATCTAGGTTATAGGCCAACATTTGGAGGAACGACGTGTTTATTAGAGACGCATATATTTGATTTTAACGAGGATATATATGGCAAACATTTGAGAGTGGCTTTAGTAGGGTTTATTCGGCCTGAGGTAAAATTTGATGGCATAAATGAGTTACAGGCCCAGATCACTTCCGATACCGGTTTGGCTAAACTAATACTTTCGGGCAAGCCCCCTGAGTTTCGATAATGGGATGTTTCCAAAACAATAGTTAAGGAATTTTGGTGTATTGATATGAGTGTGGATTACAAATCGACCGTTTGCTTGCCTAAAACCGACTTTCCAATGAAGGCAGGGCTCGCGTCTAAGGAGCCGGAGCTTTTAGAACACTGGGCAAAG
This sequence comes from Alphaproteobacteria bacterium MarineAlpha3_Bin6, assembly GCA_002938035.1. Taxonomy (GTDB): domain Bacteria; phylum Pseudomonadota; class Alphaproteobacteria; order Rhodospirillales; family UBA2165. The sequence continues at coordinate 4,069 of PTLH01000126.1, read as the reverse complement.
CTAGACCTCTATAACCGACAACGAGAACAATCCAACGGTAGGGATAAATTTGTTCTCCACGATGGACCTCCATATGCCAATGGTAATCTGCACATTGGACATGCTCTTAACAAGATACTGAAAGATGTAATAACTCGCTGCCAGCAGATGCTGGGTAAGGACGCTAACTATGTGCCTGGTTGGGATTGCCATGGCTTGCCTATTGAATGGAAGATTGAGGAAAAGTACCGAAAAAAAGGTGCTGATAAAGATGCTGTACCGCCAGTTCAATTTCGCCGCGAATGTAGAGAGTTTGCAGAACATTGGATCGATGTGCAGCGGGATGAATTTAAGCGTTTAGGTATAATAGGGGATTGGGAAAACCCTTATACGACAATGACATATGAAGCGGAGGCCCAAATTGTTGCGGAACTTGGAAAGTTTCTCCTCAATGGTAGCTTATACCGGGGTGCCAAACCGGTGTTCTGGTCAGTCGTGGAAAAAACGGCGCTTGCAGAAGCGGAAGTCGAATATCACGATCATACCTCAAATACTATCTTTGTACGTTTTCAGATACAGGAGGCGACTGCCAACGACATTGTTAAGGGCGCTTCTATAATTATCTGGACTACGACACCTTGGACCATTCCAGGTAATAGGGGGATCGCCTACAGTACCAGGGATGAATATGTTCGACTAAGAGTAACTACGGTGGGTGAAAACTCTCTCTCACGGATTGGCGAGGAAATCATAATTGCCAAAAGCCTGATTGATAAAGTGACAGCAGAATGCGCAATTACTGAATATCAGATACTAATGGAGTTTGTCGGCGGTGAATTGGAAGGAACGATATGCAGCCACCCATTTAATGGTCAGGGCTATGAATTCGAGGTCCCCCTTTTAGCGGGAGATTTTGTCGACATGGAAACGGGTTCGGGTTTTGTTCATATTGCTCCGGGACATGGTTTTGATGATTGGGAATTGGGCAATAAACACGGTCTCTCGGTACCCGAGACAGTGTTGGATGACGGGTTGTTTGCTGAACACGTACCCTTATTTGGTGGAAATCACGTGTTTAAGGCAGATGTTCTCGTGATAGAGAAACTCAAGGAGGCTGGTTGTTTGTTGGCTGCGGGGAAAATACAACACTCGTACCCTCATTCCTGGCGTTCAAAAGCCCCATTAATTTTCCGCAACACCCCCCAGTGGTTTATAAGTATGGAGATAAATCACCTTCGGGAAAAAGCTCTAAATGCTATTGAAGAAACCGCATTTTTTCCAGCGTCAGGAAAACGTCGTCTAGCTGGTATGATAGAAACACGACCGGATTGGTGCGTGTCCAGGCAGCGAGCGTGGGGAGTTCCTATTACCGTTTTCGTTAATAAAGAAACAGGGGAAGTTTTGCGCGACGCAACGGTTATGGGGAGAATAGTGGAGGCTATTCGTAAGGAAGGTGCCGATGCTTGGTTCACCTCAGATCCTTCGAGGTTTTTAGGTGATAAATTTAAGGCTGAAAACTATGAACAAGTTATGGATATACTTGATGTTTGGTTTGATTCGGGATCGACCCATAGTTTTGTGTTAGAAGCCCGCGATGACCTCGATTGGCCCGCATCACTTTATCTGGAAGGCTCGGACCAACATCGTGGTTGGTTTCATTCTTCGCTTTTGGAGTCTTGTGGTACCCGAGGACGTGCACCGTTTGACGCAGTGTTAACCCATGGCTTTGTTATGGCAGAGGACGGTCAAAAAATGTCAAAGTCACTGGGTAATATTACTGCTCCACAGGAAGTGGTGGAACAAAATGGTGCCGACATCCTCAGATTGTGGGTGGTTGGTTCCGATTATTCAGAAGACATGCGTATTGGACCTGAGATAGTTAAATACCATACGGATATTTATCGCCGATTACGTAATACTTTGCGGTATATATTGGGGAACCTTTACGGTTTTGGCGATGCTGAGCGTCTCCATATTTCTGAAATGCCAGAGCTCGAACGCTGGGTTTTACATCGTCTAACGGAGCTAGATGGAATGTTGCGCCTGGCTTGCAATAACTTCGAGTTTCATTCTTTATTCAACGAATTACACAGTTTTTGTACTGTGGACCTATCGGCGTTTTATTTTGATATACGGAAAGATTCACTTTATTGTGATCGTGTCGATGCGATTAAAAGGCGGGCAGTCCGAACAATTCTTGACGAGCTGTTCAAATGCCTTACGGCTTGGTTAGCACCCTTTATCTGCTTTACAGCTGAAGAAGCGTGGCTTACCCGTTTTCCCGGCGAAGATGAAAGTGTCCATCTCCGATTGTTTCCGGAGATTCCAGAGAATTGGCGAAATGACGCACTGGCAGCAAAATGGCAGAACATACGAAATTTGCGTCGTGTTGTTACCGGAGCGCTTGAAGTTGAACGTGCTCAAAAACGTATCGGGTCAAGTCTTCAGGCTCACCCGATCGTCTACACCAGTAAAACTTATATTGATGAGATGGCAAATTTAGATTGTGCTGAGATCGTGATTACTTCCGGTGTTACCATGATCGATGATCCTGCCCCCTTAAATGCATTTGTTTTAGAAGATATAGACGATGTAGGCGTTGTGTCAGAAATAGCCAAAGGCAACAAATGTGCACGCTGTTATAGAGTTCTTCCAGAAGTAGGCACAATATTAGGATATGAAATGGCGTGTGGTCGTTGTGCGGATGCTGTTGCCGAATACCTGGCATTATCGGAATAAACACGCTATGTCGTCTTCCATCCGTTTGGGTTTAATTGTTGCATTGGCGTCAATCTTATTTGATCAAGCGAGTAAGTGGTGGATACTTGTAGAAGTTATGGATCCGCCAAAAGTCATTCCGGTCACATCTCTTTTGAATTTTGTGCTTACTTGGAATCGGGGAGTCAGTTTTGGGTTATTTAACAATGAGGGTAATTTTGGGGCGTGGTTTTTTTCAATTCTAGCCATTATCATAGTCGGGATTTTATTAATTTGGCTCCGTAAAGCCGAAACTAAAGTGCAGTCGATTTCCTTAGGTTTTATTATTGGTGGAGCAATTGGCAACGTGATTGATCGGGTAAATCACCTGGCGGTTCTGGATTTTATAGATTTCCATCTGGGGAGCAGTCATTGGCCCGCCTTTAATGCCGCAGATAGTTTTATAACTCTAGGAGCTGCAGTATTAATTGTTGATTCATTGTTTTCACGGCAAAAGAATGACGATAATGTTAATGATAGTGTGAGAACTCGGTAGTTAATTATGAAAACAAGTGCCGCCTTTGCATCAATTCTAGTTTCTGTCATAGCTCTGACTGGATGTGAAGAGACCAAACGTGTGTTTGGCAAAACCAAGGAAGCCCCCGACGAGTTTGCGGTATATCGACGAGCTCCCCTAAGCTTACCTCCCGATAGTGATCTCCGCCCACCGACCCCCGGTGTCTCGCGCCCGCAGGTTGTAAACCCAAGAGACCAGGCCCGCGCGGCACTTGGTCTATCAGCAAAAAAAACTGACAAAGTTGACCTTTCTAAGTCAGAAGATATAACCAGATTGAGTAATGGAGAACGGGCTCTTCTCGCTTTGACTGGCGCCAATAAAGCAAATCCCCAAATCAGGAAGTTGGTTGAGGAAAAAACCGCGGACTTGTATGAAACTAATGAAACTTTTATCGATAAAATGGTTTTCTGGCGATCTAAGAATAAGGGTGTAGCACTTGACCCACAAAAAGAGCTAAAACGTATTCGTGAAGCACAATCACTTGGTAAGCCACTTAACTCAAAGGATATTCCCAGTGTTACGCGCAAGAGAAAAGGATTATTGGAAGGAATTTTTGATTAAAAGATTAATGTTTTAGGTTACTGGATTATTAATTTGGTATGCTGTGACTAAGGGTGAAATATACATTTGGTAGGCCCGTGTTTAGGCGGAATTTTTGCGCCAAGTATATTTACCGATAAACACTCTCAAGATAATACTCACTACACGGTCCCTTTTCAGGCATAGGTTGGCTGAGCTTTGAAAACATGATTAGAAATAATTGGAGCGGTTCGGCATCGATTATGTCCATAAACGTAACAAAATTATTAATTGCGT
>PTLH01000125.1 GCA_002938035.1 Alphaproteobacteria bacterium MarineAlpha3_Bin6 | reverse complement strand
AAGTGCCCTTGAAGGGCAACACGGACCTTGTTGGCCGACAAATAATCAAAGTCTGCAAGTTCCTCTGGCGTGCTGCCAAGAAATATAGGTATGTGGACGCTAGCAGAGAGTTCTTCTAGCTGTTCACGGGTCTTAACACCTGCGAAAAAAATAGCGTCCACGCCAACGGCTTCATAGGCTTTGGCACGAATAATAGCGTCATCGATACCTGTTGTAGCGGGTGCGCTGGTGCGTCCCGCAATGACGAGCTTCGGATCTTGACGTGCATCTAATGCAGCCTTCACCTTCCCAATGCCTTCCTCGATGGAAATAAGGCCTGGCGAGCCTTTCGAGCCAAAGCGTTGTGGTAGATCTGTATCTTCAATGGTCATTCCACAGACCCCAGCAGTTTCTAGTTCCTCCACTGCCCGGCGTACGTTTAGTGCGTTACCGTAGCCATTGTCTGCGTCAACCAAGAGAGCTAGCTTTCCGGCTCTGCATATGCGGTAAGCTTGATCTGAAAATTCCTTCAAGGTTAGAAGAATCAAGTCTGGCGCCCCTAACACTGTAAAAGAGGCGACTGAGCCGGCGAACATGCCAATTTTAAATCCTAAATTCTCGGCGATGCGAGCGGAAATGGGGTCATAGACAGACGCTGGTTGTAGACATTCGTCACCCTCCAACAGCTCTCTGAAACGGGATCGACGTTCCGACCAATCCATTTAAAATACTCCAGTAATAGTTGTTGAAGAAAACTAGTAGTGTCTTGTCATAACCGCAAGCAGCTCAAATTATTACTCTGAATTAACATTAAAGCCAGTTCATCAGAGTATTCAGATCCTAGCGATCGAGGGTCTTTTGCAAGGTTGTTGAAAGGGTGTAATTTTTAACGTAAGAGAGATTGCGTATCACAGGGGTTACCGAGCCTTTTACTCATAAAAGGTGGTCACTTCGCAGTAAGATACGGATTTAAATGGGAAATCAATATTTAAGTAATTACTTGTAAATATTTGAAATTGTCAACTTAAGGTTTTCCCGTAGGGGTCACTATTTCTCCCGTAACGAATTGAAAATTAATTAGAAAGGTCTATCGATGTCTATTATGGAACAAGCCTCATCACCGCCCCCAATTTTACAGATGATGTTTAGTGACGGCACTCCGAAAAGGGCGATCCTGACCGCATTGGTAGTGGGAAGTATTTTAATTTCGATTAATCACGGAGACATTATTTTGGACGGATCAATGCCGGCACCGTGGAAGATAATTCTTACATATTGCGTTCCCTATTGTGTCACTACCTGGGGCGCGGTAACGGGTAAACTTGCGCAGTGGCGCCGGAATGCGGATCCGCATTCCTAATTAGAGGAGCGCAGGGAACAATGAATTTGGAGGAGTTTTTTAATAAGAACAACATAATAGATCTTAGCTTTTTCAATTTCCGTAACGCTATCACGGCAGCATATTTAGCTAACAATGATTTGCAAATTTTAAGAGTAAATGAAAACTTTCGTAAGTTCTTTCCAGTCCTTGGTAACGTAACTAACGCATATTTTCCGGACGTCCTCGCGCAACTTGGTGTATCAGGGGAACAAATTACGCAATTCATCTCTGACATTGAGAGCAAAGGGTTTGTTCAAATACCATCAATCCATATCCACGTTGACAACGAGGAACGTGTATACTCCCTTTTATCAACGCGCACGGATGACGATTCTTTTACTTATCTCAATTGCATTCAAGGTCAGTTTATCGACCGCACTGCCGAGTGGAGCCTTCGGAATGAGAGAGAAGAACTTCTCGAGCAAAAAATTCGCGATCAAGAAATCATAGAGGAAAATAGCCGTAGGCTCGAGAATCTAGCACACCGCTTGGCAAAATACCTTTCGCCGCAGATCTACCAGAGTATCTTCTCGGATATTGAAGAGACACGCGCTGCTTATGCGCGAAAAAATCTTACCATTTTTTTCTCGGATATTGTCAAGTTCACTGACCTCACCGATATTTTAGAGCCTGAACGTCTTGCGACGGTCATCAACTCCTACTTATCTGAAATGTCCTCAATAGCAATCGACTGCGGCGGGACAATCGACAAGTTCATTGGAGATGCAATCCTGGTGTTCTTTGGGGATCCAGAAAGTAATGGGGAGGTAGAAGATTCTCTCAAGTGTGTAGAAATGGCGGTCCGTATGCGCACGCGTGTTGCGGAACTTCAGAAGTACTGGCAAAGTCACGGTGTCACGCAAGAGGTGCATGTCCGTATGGGGATTGCCACAGGCTACTGCACTGTTGGCAACTTTGGTTCGGAGCAACGCCTCGACTACACAGCTCTGGGTCGCCCGGTGAACCTTGCAGCAAGGCTGCAGGGTATAGCAGATCCGGACGCAATCCTAATAGACGAAAATACCCACGGCCTGGTTCATAGCCACGTAAGTTGCGAACCTATTGATAAGATCACGCCCAAAGGATTTTCCCGCTCCGTACAAGTCTACCAAGTGGGGGATTTTATTTCCGAGGCGCATCGTGGGAGACGCCCAGAGTTGTCACGAGTTGGTCAACATGTTGAGATAAATGTAATCGATAGTTCTGACATCCGCGCGGCAATCGAAGAGCTTCGTCAATTTCAAGAGGACTTTGAAAAGCAGATCCCTAAAGATACATCATCTTAATCAAAGCCTCGATTGCACAAGCGTCTGCACTGGGTGACTGGGCACTAGCTGGAATTGAAGGAACTTTTCACCGAAAAATTAAATATGCATGCCGCCATCGGCCATAAAGACGCTGCCTGTAGAAAAGCTGCTCTGGTTTGATGCTAAAAAATAGGCGGTGTTGGCTATTTCTTCTGGACTGGCGTGCCTTCCCAACGAAATCCATTGATTTAGCATTTTAGTTACATCTATACCGGAGGCCTTAGACGCACGTTCTTCGATTTCCAATTGGAAGGCGTTGTCGACGGGACCAGGCGCGAGGACATTGACACGAATATTACGTGGTGCGGCTTCCTTGGCGACACCCCGCATTAAACCAATGACGGCATGCTTGGAAGTGATGTAGGCAATTGAGCCTGGCCTAGCGGTTACTCCCATAATACTTGATGTGATAATGATACTCCCACCGTCGTTCATTTTAGGTAGAGCGTATTTGCAGGCGAGGAAGGAACCTCTGACATTAACGGCCATGACTTTATCAAAAAGATCTTCAGGGTAGTCCGTGGTCGGTGCACTAGTGCCACTAAATCCCGCATTGGCAAATAACACATCAATCTTACCCCAATTTTTTTCAGTTTTAGCTATATAGTGTTTAGTTTCAGCGCTAACGGAGACGTCTGCGGTGCATACGGAAACTCGGTTTTTATCATCAAAACTTGCCTTTGCTATCGCGAGATTATCTTCGTTAAGGTCAACAAGCATGATGCGAGCGCCAGCGTCATACATGCGACGGGCACTTGCCAGACCTATGCTGCCGCCGCCGCCGGTTATGATGCAGACTTTATTTTTCATTTCTTCCGGGGGCATTTCATATCTTCTTTAATTAGGTTTTTTTACTATATCGCATCCGCAAAAGTGACGGAATGGTTACCACGATTACCTTTGTAGGTTCTACATTCCACAATGACGGGTGTTGATGCAAACACGGACATACTATTCTAAAGGATTTCTTGACTTGTCAGCCGAATTCCAAGTTTTGTTCTCGATCTAAAGACTGTATCAAATGTCAATTTTCATCCAAATTGAAAAGCAGACAGGTTTGCACCCATTACCTGGTCGGCATAGGTCTGAAGGCCTAAGTCGTCCAGTCCGGCGCCAGCGGCCACAAAAAGAGGTGCGAGGTGTTCTGCAGTTGGGTGCGACAATTTACCCCCCGGAGCCTGCTGCCATTCCATCAAGCTTGAGGTACGTGCGCTACGGGGCTGTCTAACTACGCTCAGCAACCAATCGTCAAATAGCTTAGAGGCATCATTCTGACTTCGCCCCATTAAAGCTGATACATCGTGAAAACTCATTCCTGAGCCTATAATCAACACGTTCTCTTCTCTAAGGGGGGAGAGAGCCTCCCCTATTCGTATGTGGAATCCAGGATCCAGAAGATCGTGTAAAGATAACTGAACGGTTGGGATGTTTCCTTCTGGGACAGCGAGCATCAGCGGGATAAATACCCCGTGATCAAAGCCACGGTCACGATCTAGCTGGCAGGGTATATTAGCGTTGGTCAGTAATTTGGAAACACGTTGTGCCAGATCAAGACTTCCTGGTGCTGGCCACGAGAGCTGATAGGTGTGTTCAGGAAAACCATAATAATCAAATATCAAACCGGGAAATTCGGAGGCAGTTAGCGTCACCTTTGGGCATTCCCAATGAGCTGAAACGACGACCATCCTATCAGGTCTTTGCGGTAGGTTGTTAATAAACCCTCGTAGAAAATTGGCCATACTATTCCAGGTATTTGGCGGATCCCAATCCATGAAGAAGCAGGGGCCACCGCCATGTGGTATAAAAATACTTGGTTGGACCATACAGTTTCCTTGATTTTAGGTTAAGCTATAATGGTTTTCGAGTATATCGAGAGCGGGATCTCTTCGCACTCACATTACTTTCCAGAAGCCAGCGCCTTGGAGAAATCAATATGTTTCAAAAACATAAGGTGAATTATCAGCCTATTTCTCTACCCTACCGAGCAGGCAAGTCCAATGCAGAAACGAAGTCGGGCGCCGAAGCTCTTTATACCGAAATCAAACAGAGACATACTGTTCGGGACTACTCGACCCAATCGGTTGAACTGTCAGTAATACAAACGTGCATTGGCTGCAGGTCTGGCACCTAGCGGAGCTAATCATCAACCATGGCACTTCGTAGCAATCTCTGATGAAAATATTAAACGCCGTATTAGAGAGGTAGCGGAGGATGAAGAGCGGAAATTTTACCCTGGAGGTGGCGGAGATGAGTGGATCTAAGCACTTGAACCCATTGGCACCAGTCCATCAAAATCTCATCTTGAGGATGCACCGTGGCTAATTGTAATTATTGAAAAGCTGAGTTAACTCCGTTCAGATACCAATGTTTTGTCCATCCTTGCTCCAGCTCTCATATAGACTTTCTGTATAGGCCCAAAACCACCGGGCAAGTCTGGCGAATAGGCTCAACTGGTTAGGGGTTGAGACGTTGGATACTTGGTCGTCGGATAGTCCGAGGGCTAGTAACTCCCGTGCCTCGGCATGGCCGTGGTCGGCAAGTGATCTGAGTTGTTGCATTGAGGCAGAGTTATAAGCCCCTTTAAAGTCTTGTTGAGTAAAAGCGTTCAAAGTCGGTTCCTTCCATATGTGATGCGCTTTAGATAGGCTGGTTCGCTCACAAGGAGTAGTGCTGGTTAATCCTTCCAGCCATGCAGTTTTTCGGATGTTTCTAGGTCAACCCAGCCATGCAGATAAGTGTGAAGAGTGACGTCGATAAGGCGTTAAAGAGTATGTCTCGGTTTCATAAGAAGCAGACCCTTTAACATCAATGGACTTATATTTTAAAAGTGTCTAATTATGGTATTTTAGCCCTTTATGTCCGATAAAAAGTGTCTAATCATTTTAGATGAGAAACAAGGCTCGTTTAGTCGTCGAGTAACAACACAATCTTGCCAAAATGCTCGTTCGCATTCATCCGCGCTAGTGCCTGGGCGGTCTCTTCCAGCGGGAACACCTTGTCGATCGGCGACCGGATTTCTCCGCGCTCGATAGCACTACCCAGTTCATCGCCCGCCCGCCGGAGCACCTCGGCATACTTAAGTTGCAAAACATCGGGTGTACAGGGCTGTTCAAACTGCACGATTTTCATGGAATGTATTCTTAGGGTTCTATGTCAACTATAACCCAATCCTTAGCGACTTCTTTCAACATTGTTGCAACTTCCTGATGGGCGGGATGGGGACCGTACCCTGCCAATGTATCCCTATCTGCCATTGTTACAATCAGTGCGTGTGAGTGTGGTGCGCGGTCCGTGAAATTTTCACCATGTTTTACGTCTAAAATGCCCGGCACTTTGTCTTTAAGTTGTTTAGCAGCTCCAAGAAAGGAATTTAGTTGTTCCTCAGTTGCTGTTTCTTTTTT
>PTLH01000124.1 GCA_002938035.1 Alphaproteobacteria bacterium MarineAlpha3_Bin6 | reverse complement strand
GCAGCACTACTACCCATGGAGTGAGCTTTTTTAATCTGGCTGCGCTTCGGCGTTAGCTGGTTGAGACAGCCCCCCCGGTCAACTGAATTTCCGGGCTCACCGATAGGCTCATAGGTTGCACATGATTCATAGCCATGCACCAAGCCGCGACGCAATCTTTCGGTTGGAAATGCCGCACAAATAACGGCACCACGGCCATTATATACTTTAACCAAATCTCTCATTTTGATATTACGCTCAAACGCTTCTTCGGCATTTATTCTAAGTGTCCAATAATAGTAACCATCTACCATCATTCGATGATCAACGATGTCATTAATAAATGCGTCTTTACCGTCACCCTGACTATGGTAGCTAAACCGCGCATGCGGCGTAATCATTTGGAGTGGGTATTTCTTTGTAAGCTCAGTCGCCCCGGGACCCTCCCAAGAGGGATTATATTTAACTATAGGGGGACGTTCCGGGTCATTGGCGTCAAATCGTTTTAGGCTATTACATTCGAATTCAATCTTTCCAGACTGCGTCTGCAGACCTTTAAGAAATTCTTCGGTATAATCTGCAGGTAAGGGGTGAGGTTCCGGCACATCTTTTTTCCGGCCTTCGGCAAACCACCTAAAAGAAACAGGCTGCCTAAGCTCCTCTCTTAAAGGAGGGACAACAAAGTAGCCTTTACGGATAAACTTTTTCCAAGAAATAACTTTTGGCAAATCAGAAGCATTAAATTGTCGTTTTACCCAATCCAACTCGCTCATACCTTCAGAAAACAATAGACCCAAACCTAACCTTTGAGCTAATGCTAAAAATATCTGATAGTCCGATTTTGACTCCCCTAAGGGTTCAATGCATTTGTGCTGAAAAACGATAACCCGGTGATTTAGCTGGTTTTGACCGTGATGAGTATACCCCCCTATGCCGGCCCACTCACTTATGTCCGGACGCTCCAGATTAGTACACGCTGGCAATATTATATCCGCAAATTTTGCATCACCTTCGAACCAGATTGATTGATTGACGACAAATTCTAATTTGTCCGTTCGATACATTTTTACGTAACGATTTGTGTCACTCATAGTACCAAACATCGAACCACCGTATTTATAGAGCATCTTTACTGGTGCATGGCCCTGTTTTGGATATACAATTTTATTAAACTGCCCTTCGATAGTTTTCCCGTCCCAGGCATATCCTTCAGCCTTACCCTCAAGAATTGCCTCAGGGAGCTGAAGACGCGGAATTTTCTGCGAACTGGTGTTCACGGTAGGTAATTGTGGCATGCGTTGATAAAGAGCCACCGACAATGCCGTCCCTTGAAGATCCCCAGACATCCCGCCGTCCGCATATCCCGGAAAATAGAAGTTGAGATCTATCGGTGTGGCCCGCTGTAGATTACCGAGGTTTATTCCCGGCTTACCAATACCTTGCATAGCCATCAAACAGATCATCGTGCGAGCCCATTGGATGCCAGTAGAATTACGACACGCACCCCCATACCCATTTCCAGCTCCACCAGCCGATAAATATACTTTTTTTCTTCCCCATTCACGTGCCAATGCTCTAACATCTTTAGCTGGCACACCCGTCTCTACTTCTTGCCAATCAGGAGTTTTAGGGATCCCATCCTCTACTCCCAGAATATAGTCTTTCCAGACCTCAAAGCCGACCGTTCGATCAGAGACATAATCCTTGTCATAGAGGTTCTCAGTGATCCAAACATAAGCGATAGACAGTGCCAAAGCCGGGTCAGTTGTGGGTTTCGGAGCCAACCACTTTCCACCCAGCATTTGCGCAGTATCGTTATAATGTGGATCAATATGGACAAACTTAATATCAAGTTGTTTAAGCCATTGGCGACGGATTGAACCCTCTTGTGACGCATAATTACCGCTTGTTGATTCCGGGTTAGAAGACCAAAAAACAACCATTTCACAGTGTTTTAGAAGATCCTCGACTGTTCCGTAATTCTCTGACATACCAACCCTCATGGAATGCCCCCAATGGTGTACTCCACCCCAATACCAACCCTCCCAACTGTCGGGATTATGGTGTACTTCGGTGTGGCCAATCAAATTCATAAAACGGAAGTTTGCCGAGAGGTAATAACCAATATTACCCCAAGTATGATGGGAACCATGGCTTGAAGCGATAGCCCCTGTCCCATAGTCACGCTTTGTGCGCTGTATTTCTCCAGAGACAATATCGAGTGCCTCATCCCAACTAATTCGTTCATAATCAGAAATGCCGCGATTGTTGCCATTGCGTTTTCCATTGGGGTCAAAATCAACTCGCTTCATCGGATATAAAATACGATCAGGTGAATAGATTGCTGATTTCCAGTTCTGACCATGCGGCGATAGTGTTGTTTTTCTGGGTGGCGTAAATTTTTTCCCGCGGGCTGTGACAGTCCAGGTACCTGGATCGTCGTCATCAAATTCAATCGTTGTAGTGCGAACGATTTTTCCATTTTTTACGTAAACGAAAATTGGCCCCCCATTGGTCATGTTCGTATAACGCTTCGAGCCGTCCGGTGCCAAAACGCCATATTTCCAATGAAGGTTTTGAGTAAGCATTATTGTCTGCGCGAACCAGTAGGTTAGTTCATCGGGGCCTGTCATTGTCAGATTAAATTCTTTTTGAGCATCAATTTGATTTTGATAGTTAACCGGCGGCATCAGAAGTTGGGCTGCAATTTCAGCAGATTTGAATGACATACAAATTTCTGGTGAATGATGAATAAATGCTTGGGAAGAAACTTTGCCGTCCTGAAATGAAAAATAACGGCCGAGGGAATCATCAGCAATTTTGATCTGAGCAACAAAATTTTTCTCTTTGAGGCGCGCTTTAAAAGCTGGATTTCGCCAAGCCGTATACCTCAACAACCAGCTCAACCCGAACAGTATCAATGAAAATTTCATTTGATGCCTTATTTCTTATGCAGCAGAGACAATAACGGACCGGCATTCACCGAAGCCAATACGAGCCTTACCATCACCATCGCACCACGCCCGCATGACAACCTCATCACCATCCTCAAGGAAGGTCCTCTCTTCATCGCCTGGAAATGAGATGGTTTGCTTGCCACCTTTACAGGCTTCAAGAATACTGCCGTATGTATCTGGTGTTGTCCCTGAGACGGTGCCGCTTCCAAAAAGATCACCCGGATTGAGATTACATCCATTGCTGGAATGGTGTGCCAACATTTGAAAGACACTCCAATACATGCCCTTAAAGTTTGGAGCTCCAATGACATGAGGCAAATCACCATTTTTCCTCATTTTGTCAGTAAGAACCGCAACTTCAATGTTTATATCGAGCCCGCCGGAACCTTCGTGGGACTTAGTGTGGAGATATGGTAATGGCGCTGGATCACCTTTTGGGCGCTTAAATATGGCTGATCTATAGGGCGCCAGGGCTTCCAAAGTTACAATCCATGGAGAAATGGTTGAAGAAAAATTTTTAGCCATAAATGGCCCCAGAGGTTGGTATTCCCAAGTCTGGATATCTCTCGCTGACCAGTCATTCAGGATACAAAGACCAAAAACATGATCTTCCGCCTCTTCCAACGGAATAGGGTAACCAAGCACGTTCCCCGGACCGACAAATACCCCCAATTCTGTCTCATAATCTAGTCGTCGACAGGCATCAAAATTCGGTGTCTCAGCGTCAGGGCCTTTTAACTGGCCTGTAGGCCGTTTAGTCGGCGTACCACTGACACGGATAGAGGATGAACGTCCGTGATAGGCAATAGGTACATACTTGTAATTCGGTAGTAATGGATTTTCAGGTCTAAACATCCGCCCCACGTTCGTTGCATGGTTTATGGACGAATAAAAATCTGTAAAATCGCCAATTCGGGCCGGTACTGTCATTTCGGCCCCCGCCATATCTACCAAACATGTACGTCCCTCTTTTTCATTGCCTCCTGACCGCAACAGTCTAGAAAGTTGATCCCGCAAACTCACCCAATGCCCGCGACCCAATCCCATTAACGTATTTAGAGTTGATTGCTTACATGCCGCCGCCGCGTCACCCTTTAGCTGTCCAGCATCAAATGCCTTACCGACATCCAGTATTTGGTTCCCGATTGCGACCCCACCACGGTACTCTCCGTTTGAACCTGCATTGCGAAAAACCCCCATGGGCAAATTTTGGATAGGAAAGTCACTGCCAATTTCGTTTGCCGAAGGTACCCAACTAGTGAGTTTGGGATTGTGCGTGTCATTAAGTGAGGTCATTTATAAATTTCCATTGAAGTGGTTTTTAAGTCCTTGCCAGCACTCAAAATAATCACTTTGAAGTGCCGGGGTTTCTTGAGCAAATTTTGTCGGCTTGTACAGATGCCTTGTCTCAAACATAAACGCCATCGTACCGTCGAGATATATTGGTTCCAGATCTGCCTGACTTGCCGCTTCAAAAACGTCGGCGTCATTGCCATGAGGCGACATACAATTGTGGAGACTGCTACCACCAGGAACAAAGCCTTCCTTACGACCGTCATACTGGCCTTTTATAAGTCCCATATACTCGCTCATGATATTCCGATGATACCATGGTGGCCGGTAAGTATTTTCAGCCACGACCCATCGAGGTGGAAAAATTACAAAGTCTACATTGGCAACCCCCTCTGTATCACTTGGTGAAGTCAAAACTGTGTAAATACTTGGGTCAATATGATCAAAGCTCACGGTACTAATTACGTTGAAATTGGCTAAGTCATATTTATAGGGCGTATAATTTCCATGCCATGCGACAACGTCCAACGGCGAATGTCCAATATCAGCATCCCACAGGTTGCCGCCAAACTTTGTAGTCAGTTTGAATTGCCCTTCTCGTTCCTCGAAGCTCGCGACAGGCGCAAGAAAATCCCTAGGATTAGCTAGACCATTAGAACCAATAGCCCCCAAATTGGGCAAGCGCATAGGGACACCATAATTTTCCAGTACATACCCCCGCGAAGACCCATCCGGCAATTCGGCACGATATTTGACCCCGCGTGGGATTACAGCTATTTCGTTGGGTGAAATTTCAAGTATACCCATTTCGGTCAGTAATTTTATTCGACCCTGCTGCGGTACAAACAGCATCTCGCCATCTGCATTATAAAAATAGCGGTCATCCATGGATGAATTGGCAGTATAAATGTGCACGGCTAAGCCACTCATACCAACCTCACCTGCCCCCATAAGCGTCACCAGGCCCTCGATGAGGTCTGTAGGTTTTGTCGGAATAGGCAGAGGATCCCATCGCATTTGATTAGGTGTCGCCGTCATCTCATCGAACGGTGCGCTCCTCAGCAGACCATTAGAAACCTGCTGGAATGGTAGATGTTTGACTGATGGACACATTCGATAGAACCAGGTTCTCAAATTTTGATCCCGGGGTGTCGTGAACGCGGTACCACTCAGGTGTTCCGCATAGAGGCCATAAGCAACCTTTTGCGGCGAGTTTTGTCCTTTAGGAAGCGCGCCTGGTAGAGCCTCGCTCGCAAATTCGTTTCCAAATCCGCTTTGGTAATCGGTTGTGATTAACAGGGTCGCATCCATGACTTCACCCTCCCATACTATGCAGTAAAAATAATAGTTTCATTTGTAACTATTTACAATTATTATTTTCCCATGACCGAAATTTCGTCACCCGAAGAAAATACTTTACTGCTGCACGATTTTCTCCCATATCGTCTAGCGGTGCTCGCCAAAATTGTGGGGATATCCTTATCAAAAATTTATAGGGAGAAATTTGGCATCACCAATCAGCAGTGGCGTGCGATATTCGCTCTCGCTCGCCAAGCCAACTGTTCAGCTTCTCATATTGTTCATCACGCCGCTCTCGATAAGGTTCAAGTCAGCAGAGCAGTAGCCGGCCTGATTGAGAAGAAATTGCTTGAACGCAGTGCAGACAATATCGACCGAAGAAACTCAATACTCAATTTGACAATCGAGGGATGGAAAGTCTACGACCAGATTGCGCCTGAAGCTGTGGCTTTTGAAGCCAGACTTAAAGATTCCTTAGATGAACGGGAAGCTGCAGAACTTGATACGCTCTTATCAAAGCTAATGGACAAGGCTACAAAACTTTAACCCTGCTT
>PTLH01000123.1 GCA_002938035.1 Alphaproteobacteria bacterium MarineAlpha3_Bin6 | reverse complement strand
TCGCACCCATACGTGTGGAACTCCCTGCCGCAAGGATTAGTGCAATAACTTTTGCTTCTCCGCCTGTCGCTTTCTCATTTGCGCCATTAGAATTTTGTCTCAATTGCCCCCGTTCATTAATTTCTTTCAGTAAGCCACCGCTTCCCATCAGCATTATATCTTGAGGGGACACTTCTATATTTGCTAATAGGCGCCATAGTACCCAATCGAAACCATTGAGTTTGGGAGATCTGGCACAACCGGGCATGCCAACTATTGGGAGACCGCCACGCTGCCCTATGAATAACAAGTTACCGGGATCCACGGGCATTCCAAAATGATCTACACTGCCTCCTGCGCTTTCTACAGCTGCAGGGAGTACATCATGACGGTCCACCACTGCAGACGCGCCAAAAATTAGCAGGATATCACAAAGGCTACTCATATTTTCGATAGCTCTCTTAACTTCTTCTTGATCGTGGCTTACTCTTATTTCATGGGTAATATCGCTTCCATAGGTTGCGACCCTGGCAGAAACTGTTTTTAGGGTGTTATCCAGAATACTTTCTTTCATTCCAGGAAGTCGGCTCATAATCAGGCCAACCCTTTTCTTTTGGAAAGGAGATACCGAAATAATAGGCGCCACTGAACCTGCAATTTTTTCTGCTTTATTGAGAACATTATTTGGGACAGCCAGGGGAATTATTTTTATTGTCGCTATAAGCTGTCTGGGTGTTACCACAGTATAAGGAGGGAGAGTGGCGACAGTGATTGATTGATCAATGAGATTAAGTTCGTCCAATCGAACTTTGTCGTAGTTAATGAGCCCATCGGCATCAGCGATGAGATTACATCTACCAGTGAAAGTATTTCCAATTTTGATATTAAGACCGGCAATTGCGTTGCTAATTCTTGAAGCCGCTTCATCTTCCAATATGTCTTCAGACTCAAGCCTAGCGGCAATCACTCCAGTAATACCAGAGTTCTGCAAGACAACTATATCCTCTGGCGCGAGAATGTGTCCTTTCTTAAAAATACGCCCAGTTAGACGGGTACTATGCGCTAGGATTGTCCCTGCCGCCTGATCCAGCGGAATTTTCCCAAACTTCATGAAGTATTGAGCTTATCGTGCTTGGCTGCGATGATTTGGGCTAGAATTGAGATCGCTATTTCTGCCGGCGAAGACGCACCTAGATCAAGTCCGACGGGACCATTAATTCGGGCACAATCTTCCTCATTAAAGCCGATTTTAGCTAATCTCTCTAGTCTTGCAGCGTGGGTCCGCCTACTCCCTAATGACCCAATATAAAAGGCTTCGGACTTAAGCGCTATTTCCAACGCAGGGTCATCCAACTTAGGGTCGTGCGTCAGGGTCACGACGGCTGTTCTAGTATCTGGCGCCAACTCCTTGATAGCGTCATCGGGCCACTGATCTAGAACTGTAACACCTGGAAATCGTGTGTCGGTGGCAAAAGAGCCACGGGGATCAATTACGGTTACAGCAAAATCTGAAACTTGTGCGACTTGCACTAAAGCTTGAGAGATATGAACAGCTCCAACGACCAATAGTCTAAGCGGTTTGTTTAAGACTTGAAGAAAATGGGAACGTCCTCCCAATTCATAAATCTTACTTCGATCGTCTCTTACTGCCTCTCTGATATCAGTTAGTATTTCTTGAGTAAGGCCTAGGTGACCGTCCACGTTTCCGTTGGTAACAAAGTTTTTGTTGCCATTTTCAATATCGGTTAAGGTGGCTATGGGTCGTTCCTTAGTGAGCCGATCAATAACCTTTTTATCGGTTGCCTTTTCAACAAATATCTTAATATCGCCGCCACACGAGAGCCCAACTTCCCAGGCCTGTTCGTTGGTCACCCCAAAGTCTAAGACACGGACTGTACCATCTGAAATTGTTTCCAGTGCCTCTCCTATAACGGCTCCTTCAATACAGCCACCCGAAACAGAACCTACAAATGAACCTTGGTCATCAACAGCGAGTTGGCTCCCTACAGGTCGCGGAGAAGACCCCCATGTGCCAATAACAGTCGCCAGGGCTACTTGTTTGCCGCTGGATAGCCAGTCTGCAGCTTTTTCTAAAACGTCAGTGGAGGTGGCCATGGCTGTTCATATAATTTGGTTATTTTGGGATACTCACTTGGTTTACATCAATTACTTATGCAATTGCTCGCCTCGCCATCACATTAACGAGATGGGCACGATATTCGGCAGATGCGTGAATGTCCGAATTTAGCCCCTCTGGGGAAATTTTAATATCTTTAATTCTTTCTGGATCCATGTTTCCATCCGACCAAGCTTCCTCAAATTCAGATTGTCTGTAGGCACAGGGTCCCGCGCCTGTAACGCCAACCCGAACGCTACCGCCTGTTTTTGCAACAAATGCACCCACAATTGGATAACGACTGGCTGGATTGGGGAAATGTTGATAACCAGCCTGTTCTGGTATCGGAAATGAAACGCTTTTAATCAGTTCTCCCTCTTCAAGAGCAGTTTCAAACATCCCTTTAAAGAAGTCGTCGGCCTCGATGTTATTCATATTTGTGGTTATTGTTGCATTGAGGGCAAGCACTGCAGAAGGATAACTCGCCGCCGGGTCATTATTGGCTAGAGAACCGCCGATGGTACCACGATTTCTAACCATTGGATCTCCAATGGTGCCAGCAAGTGTTGCTAATGCCGGTATATGTTTCTTGACCAGATCACTGTAGTTAACCGTGTGGTGGTTGGTCATGGCTTTAATAACAATGTTTCCGTTATCTTCAGAAATTCCTTCCAGATCTTCTAAATCTCCAAGATCAATTAAGTCACTTGGCTTATCTAGGCGCAGTTTTAGGACCGGAATTAGGGTCATTCCACCTGCAAGATAGCGGGCGTCATCCGCATTTTTGTAGTTCGATATGGCTTCATCCTGAGAGGAAGCGCGCTGATATGTAAAATCATACATTTTGTATACCTCCTAGCCGCGCATTTCTTTAGCAGCGGCTTCGATTGCTAATACTATATTGTGATAGCCGGTACAGCGGCAAATGTTCCCTTCTAATTCATGGCGGATCTCGTCATGGCTAGGATCAGGATTGTCATCTACTATACCAATAGCACTCAAAACCATGCCGGGAGTGCAAAAGCCACATTGGAGAGCATGATATTCTCGAAAGGCTTCCTGCATGGGATGCAATTTGTCACCATCGGCAAGGCCTTCAATAGTTAAAACGTCGGCTCCATTTAGGTGGGTTGTCAATAATGAACACGATTTTACTGCCCGTCCATTAACATGGACTGTACACGCACCACATTGAGCGGTGTCGCACCCTACATGTGTTCCCGTTAGTCCCAAATGTTCTCGCAAAAACTGAACTAACAATGTCCGGCCTTCGACTTCGCCTGTCACTTCCTTCCCATTGACCGTCATGTTAATACTGTAGGTCATGATCTGCCTCTTGTTATTAAATCTTTATAGGTTAAACGATTGACTAGTTATTAATATTAACAAAATCAGTGGGTACTCTGCCAGCACTTTAGCACTGCCCGTTGACATCAAAATAAACCCTTCGCGACGGTTCCTCATCTAATTTATATCATACCTTTAATTCACAATGATAAGGGTTTTACAATTATGCTAAGAACGGAAGTAACATCCCAAAAATAGATAATAATCTAAGCCTTTGATTAACTTGGTAGAAAACTTTTAAAACCAAAATAGAGTGAAAGACTTAAGGTCATGCCATTTTTTACCTGTGGGTTGTCAGTTTAGGAATGATAATTAGAGTATAAGCTGGTTCTAAACAGTTTCTTCACAACGGTTTTGCCACATGCACTGATACGCTTTTTCAATTTGTCGGGCATATCTTGGAGCGTTACATAGATTAGAGCCTATAAGGTTTTCCCTGATTTTGGTTCGAAAATTAACAAGTTCCTTAGTGTTTAGAGCCAAAGTTCTGGCAATTGAAAGGTAATCGTCAGTTGTTTTAGCTACAAACTGAGAGAGATTTGCCTGCTTAAGGAGTGTCGTGGAAACCCTATCTACAAAATGTTTCCCCTCCAAGGCAACGACAGGGACACCCATTAGTAATGCTTCGAATGTGGCAGTAGCGCCGTTGAATGGAAATGGATCCAGACAAATATCTATTTGACTATAAAGTGCAAGATGATCTGCTTGTTGGTCATCCCGTGAGAGAAGGCTAATACGGTCGATACTCAATCCATGTTCTTTAAACTTCCCTTTCCAAAGAGTTTTCATAGCGTCATCTGAAAAGAAATTCTGATACTTAAGTAGCAGTCTAGATCCTGGAATTGAGGATAAGAGGCGCGCCCAAAGTTCGATTACTTCCCGATTTAATTTTTCAGGTTTGTTAAAGGATCCAAATGTCACTTGTTGATTGTGTAATACAGGTGGTGGTGCCGTGTGAGGAGTATTTGATGGGACAGTAAACTGATAAAATTGTGGTAGGCGGTAGAGTTTTTCGACAAATAACTCTTCTGTTTCAATGGGGTGTAAATCCGGGTCTGTTAACCAGTAATCTATGGCTTCTATACCAGTTGTAGCACAATCGTGAAAACTGATCTGTACTGGTGCGGGTCGGTAAATTGCTATCTCGGGACGGTTTCCGTTAAAACGGCCAGCCAGATACACCATAATGTCAATTTGATCAATCCTGATAATATTAGCCACCTGCTTGTCGTTTAAGTGCCTAATGCCACGCCACTGATCTGCTGTTTCAATAAATTGATTGGTTACAAAGTCCTGGGTTTCAACGTTCGAATATAGATAACTCTCAACAGCTTCTTGATTGTGGTGTTTGATTAGAGGGAGCAAGTTGTAACCCACGGGGTGTTCGCAAAAATCAGACGTTAAGTATCCAACCCGAAGTTTGCGTCCGATAGAAAAGTCGTGTTCTGCAAATACTTTATTTGAATTTTGGATCTTGGGGTAGGGACGACAGAAACTCTTTTGAAGATTAAATAGCTCTTTCACTGTCCATTTTGGTGAATTCAAAACCGCTATCTTTAAGTTACGTTCAGCCAGGCGGCAATTTGGATCCAGATTTAGTGCCACGTTAAACGTTTTGATTGCACCATCCACATCACCAATTAGTTGTTGAACAACACCATAATTATTTCTGAATTCTGCGCTGTTAGGGTTATGTTGAACAATTTTGAGCAGTGTATTGTGGGCATAGGAGAGACGACCAGACTTAAGGTATGACTGTCCCAAATTGCTAATTGCTTCTATGCATTTTGGAGCCAGATCCAACGCCTTTAAGGAAACATTGATTGCTTGCTTGAAATCTCGGTTTTGTAAAAACGAGTTTCCCAGATTTACGAGAGCTGCAAGGAAATTTGGTGATTGTCTTAAAGCCTCGGTGTAACAGGCAATGGCCTCGTCAAGATTACGTTGGTCCTGGTGAATATTAGCCAATCTATAATGATGGACGGCGTTTCTTGGTGTTATTTCAATAGCTTGAGACAATAGCCTCTTTGCTTGGTCTACATTACCAGCTTGGTATGAAACCAAGGCCAAAAGCCCAATTGCATCAGCGTTTAGTTTATCCTTTTTCAATGCCCGGCGGCAGAGCTGTTCAGATGCAGACACGTTACCAACGGAAAATAAGGATTCCGCTTCCGTCACCAACTGTTTTGCGTTATCGGGGGTATCATCTGTCGACAATGGATTGGGTTTCATAGAATTGATCAACTTCGGTAGGTATATCCCCCAGATATAATGGAGTCAGTTGGTTAATGAGCGGTAAAAATAAACCAAATATAGGGAGTTAGACTTGATGCTCGAACCTGATGAAGTTTATACTAGATCAATCTAATATCACCTCAAAATAGGAGAGCCCGTAGCTATGCCGGCAGCCGTTGATTCAGCTTTTGAGTTAGCATTCTGGTTTTGCGACCGTGCGTTGAATGACAATGAGTATTTACAGCCTATAAAACTTCATTACTTAATGTTTTTAGCCCAAGCTTATTATGCCACTGCTTATCAAGGCAAGAAACTGATCCCTGCTATTTTTGTTGCAGAAGAAGTTGGGCCGATCGAGCCATCTGTTTTTCGAGCTTGGTCACTAGGTCGACCTAAATTTGAAGGTAAAAATACCATTCACGAGGATGCTGCCGCATTTGCTGATAGCGTTTGGAGGCGTTTTGGCCACCATTCAGTTGAACATCTC
>PTLH01000122.1 GCA_002938035.1 Alphaproteobacteria bacterium MarineAlpha3_Bin6 | reverse complement strand
TGGAGGAGTGGGTTATCTGGTATTTTGTTCTACAAGAACATTAGAACTCCTTTTAGCTGAGAGGGAGATGGTCAGCGTCTACATTGAAACACATGTACGAGAAGACCATATTCATCTTTACGGTTTTGTAGACCAGTTAGAGCAGAAGTGGTTCAAGCTCTTGACAACGGTCCAGGGTGTTGGGGCGAAGGTTGCTCTTGCAATCCTCTCAGTTGTCGCTCCCGAAACCTTGGCGCAGACAGTAGCTGCGGCTGACAAGGCTGTGATTAGCCAAGCGCCTGGTGTTGGACCCAAGCTCGCCAGCAGGATAATTAGCGAATTGAAAGACAAGATCGGTGATTTGGACATTAGCATCGGTCCTTTTGATTCCGGGATCGGTTTAAAAGCAGATATGATTAAAGGTCCCAATGCCAATCAAGCGACAGCGGATGCAGTTTCCGCTTTGGTTAATTTAGGCTATGGGCGTAGCGAGGCATATACAGCCGTTGCCCAGTCTGTGCAGAGACTCGGGGATTCAGCAGTTGTGGAAATGTTGATCAAAGACGGCCTCTTAGGACTAGCTGCGTTTAGGCCAGGAGATCCCCAGTAATGGTCGATGACCGCCTTATCGCGGGTAGTGAGCAACTTGATGACACCAGCGAGAAAAAAATTCGCCCTCAAGAACTGAACAGTTTTATCGGTCAGACCCAGGTTCGGGAAAATTTGAGAGTGTTTGTGGATGCAGCACGGGGGCGAAGCGAGGCCATGGATCACGTGCTTTTGCACGGTCCGCCGGGACTAGGCAAAACAACTCTCGCCCAAATTATCGCTAGGGAGCTCAAAGTTGGTTTTCGGACCACTTCCGGCCCAGTGATAGTTAAGGCAGGCGACCTCGCTGCTATACTCACCAACCTGCAAGCCTGCGATGTCCTATTCATTGATGAAATCCATCGTCTCAACCCAGCGGTGGAAGAAATTCTTTATCCGGCGTTGGAAGACTTTCAACTTGATCTCATTATTGGCGAGGGCCCAGCGGCGCGCTCCGTCCGAATTGATCTACAGCCATTCACGCTTGTAGGGGCAACTACCCGTTCGGGACTAATCACGACGCCGCTTCGAGATCGCTTTGGTATATTATTACACCTGCAATTTTATGACGTGGAAGACTTGAAAGAGATTGTCCAGAGAAGTGCGGCTATACTTCGTGTAAATCTCCTGGAAGAGGGCGCCAGGGAAATTGCTAAAAGAGCTCGCGGCACCCCTCGGGTCGCTGGGAGGCTCCTTCGGCGGGTAAGGGATTTTGCTGCGGTATCTGGTATTGACTCAGTGGATGCTGAAGTTGCGGATATGGGGCTCAAAAAGCTGGAGGTAGACGCTAGGGGGCTCGACGCTCTGGATCGGCGTTATCTGGCGTGTATTGCCAATAACTATGCGGGGGGACCGGTAGGTGCGGAGACTTTGTCAGCCGCTTTATCAGAAGAACGGGATACGATTGAGGAAGTAGTTGAACCATATCTTATTCAGCAAGGACTACTCATGCGGACGCCTCGAGGCCGTGTGCTGGCTGAGGGCGCCTACCATCATATAGGTGTGAGCGCACCTAAGAACATTCACCAGTTAGAATTGCTGGCTCAAGATGGGGAAGGGAGTGAATAAAATCGACGCGCAAAAGGGTAGCTTCAGTAGCGCAGGTTTTCACACGCTTCCGGTTCGTGTTTACTATGAAGAAACGGACGCTGCTGGCATCGTTTATTATGCTAATTATCTGAGATTTGCCGAGAGGGCGCGTACCGAGCTATTACGTGAAATTGGTGTTGCCCATGAAAGTATCAAAAAAAAATGGGGTGTAGAGTTTGTCGTACGAAACTGCAACGCAAAATACATAGCGCCGGCATTTCTGGATGATATTCTAGAGGTGCGAACGACCTGCACCAAAATAAAGGGTGCCTCGATTTCGTTGCGCCAGGCCGCAGTGAAAAATGGAGAGGAGTTGGTAGTAATGGATGTAATAATTGCAAGCCGCAGCCATACAAGCGGCAGAGCTGTGAGGATTCCCACCGAAGTGCGTGTTGCATTTCAACAATTTACGGAACTAGAAAATGAGGGTTAGGAATGGAGAATGAAGCGGTAAATGCCGCAGGTTTAGTGGCTGCATCTCAGGAATTAAATTTTTCGGTCTGGAATTTGTTTTTAAAAGCTGACATGATCGTGAAGCTCGTGATGCTTGTATTGATAGTGGCGTCTGTTTGGTGTTGGGCCATAATTATTGAAAAAAGCCTGCGCCTGAAACGCCTTAACAGCGAAGCTGCCGAGTTCGAGGGTTCTTTTTGGTCAGGCGGTTCATTAGATACACTTTACGAAAAGATAGGCACCCTGCCAAAAGATCCGATGGCAGCCGTATTCGTGTCCGCCATGAAAGAATGGCGAAGAGCAATTGACTCGGGTGTAACCGGCGCAGACCATGGTTCAAGCTTGACTGACCGCATCGACCGTGTGATGGACGTTACTTTGAATAGAGAGATTGAGAGAGTTGAACGTCAGATAACTATACTCGCATCCACAGGATCAACTGCACCATTCATTGGTCTTTTTGGCACCGTATGGGGTATCATGAATAGCTTTCAGTCAATCGCCATTTCCAAGAATACCAGCCTTGCTGTAGTCGCACCGGGAATCGCGGAAGCACTATTTGCCACAGCCCTTGGTTTATTGGCGGCTGTTCCTGCAGTTATTGCTTACAACAAAATTTCTAAAGATGTAGATCGTTATGCTGCCCGTCTTGAAGATTTTTCGAACGAATTCTCCGCTATTATCTCGCGTCAATTGGATGGATAGGACTGTTCATGGTAACGGCACATGGTAACGGCACCAAATAAAGGAGCCCGATCTGGTCGGCGTGGTCGTCGAAAACGCCGACTTCCGATGTCAGATATAAACGTTACACCATTTGTAGATGTTATGCTTGTTTTGCTTGTCGTCTTCATGGTTACAGCACCTTTGTTAACCGTGGGTGTCCCGGTAGATTTGCCAAAAGCACAAGCTTCGCTTATTCAAGAACCAGATGAACCACTATCCGTTAGTATTGACTTCGAGGGACGCGTATACGTTCAGGATAGTGAAATAGCCCTCAGAAAACTGACGGCTCGCCTTATAGCTGTTACTGGCGCTAATCCGGATATACGCATTTTCGTCCGCGGTGATAAAACTATTGATTATGGCAGGGTTATGCAGGTGATGGGTACTATCAATGCTGCAGGCTTCAAAAGGGTGGCTTTGATCACGGAAATGCCTGATAGGGTAACATTGCCACAAAAAAAACTTAATAAGGTCGCTAAGTAAAGCACATGCGATCAAGCTTCCTGATGTCATTAGTGTTGCATGTGACAGTGGTATTGTTAAGCGTTATTGGGCTGCCCTATTTACAGCGTACTCCCGCAAAGGAAAATATTCCGATGGTTGTGGAATTGGTGTCTATTGCGTCAGAAACCAATCTACCGGCTCAACCTATTCGGGAACCTGTGTCCAAAATTAAGCAAGCCAATCCTCCTCTGCCAATACCAGCAAAATCGGAAACCAAAGTGGTATTAAAGCAGAAAAGACCTGAACCAATCAGCAAAATACTGCCCGAGCCGAAGCCGACAGTTAAACGTGATCTAAACCCCAAACCTGTTGCAAAACCTAAACGCATATTAAAACCAGTGGCGTCCAAGAAGCTAGCAAAGATTACACCGCGACGTAAACCGACGCCCCCGGATCCCTTTGCGTTGGTGCTCAAAAATCTTGAGAAAGAAATTAAAACGACACAAGTGGCTATAAAACCAAAAAAGAAAAACAAGAGTAAAAAATCAGATTTTGAACAACAGATTGCTAAAGTTTTGACGAGACGCCCGATCAATGAATCTTCATCAAGCCGCATCACGATGACCGAGATGCACGCCATGATTAACACGATAAGAACGGCAATTATGCCCTGCTGGAATCTTCAGCCCGGTGCTAAAGGAGCTCAGAACATTGTGGTTATTATCGGGGCATCACTAAACCCGGATGGACGTGTGACAAGAGCATGGGTTAAAAACAGGAGTGTACTAATTGAGGACCCCTTTAAACTAGCGGCAGCCGAGGCAGCACAACGAGCAATTTTAAATCAGGCTTGCCAGCCGTTCAAACTTGATCCAAAGAAGTATGACATCTGGAAGGATGTCACTCTGAATTTTAATCCTAGTGAAATGTTTGGCAGATGAATAGGAAGGTAACCGTGCGGAAGAATTTAATTACACGCTTACAGTCGGTATTTTTTGGTTTTATCGTTTTAGTGCCATTGAATTTCTTGACATTCCAGTCAGCCCTGGGAGAACTCAGAGTTGACATTACTCGTGGTACGGTAAAGCCCTTACCAATCGCCGTCACCAATTTTATCGGTAAGACACAGCAGGAAATAGAATTGGGCCAAAGTATTTCTGGTGTCATTAGGGCGGATTTGGAGCGTTCAGGTTTGTTTCAGGCCATTGATAACCAAGCATTTATTGATGTGGAGCGGACTTTGGATACAGTGCCTCAATTTCAGAATTGGCGTATCCTCAACGCCCAAGCCCTGGTTCAGGGGCACGTCACGTTAATCTCTAATAATCGTATGAGGGCCCAATTCCGCCTTTGGGATGTATTCGCACAGCAACAAATGATTGGGCAAGTATATACGACCCTTGGCACCAACTGGCGTCGAATTTCACACATAGTGGCGGATGCAATCTACAAAAGGGTTACTGGTGAAGAAGGGTATTTCGATAGCCGAATTGTTTATATCGCTGAGACTGGCTCTTTAATGCGAAGGATAAAGCGGCTGGCTATTATGGACCAAGACGGCGAGAACCATCACTTTTTGACAGATGGGAGTTCATTAGTTTTGACGCCGCGTTTTTCTCCGAGCCGTCAAGAAATTACCTATATGTCATATCACGGCAAGGTTCCAAGGGTTTACATTTTTAACATAGACACTGGTCGACAAGAAGTTTTGGGTGATTTCCCGGGTATGACCTTCGCGCCCCGGTTCTCCCCAGACGGGAACACCGTTATTATGAGTATGGCGAAGGATGGAAATACAGAAATTTATACAATGGACCTTCGAACCCGCCAGGCGAAGCGCCTGACCCGGCACTCGGCTATTGATACGTCGCCTCATTATTCGCCCAACGGAAAATATATTGTTTTCAATTCTGACCGTAGCGGCACGCAGCAAATTTATATAATGAATGCTAATGGGAAAAAGGTTAAGCGAATTAGTTTTGGTAAAGGCCGTTACGCGACCCCGGTCTGGTCGCCACGGGGAGATCTTATTGCCTTTACTAAAATGGCTGGAGGAAAGTTCTATATCGGTGTCATTGGTGTCGATGGCAAAGGGGAACGCCTTCTGGCAGATGGGTTTTTGGTAGAATCGCCCACATGGTCGCCCAATGGGCGAGTAATAATGTTTTTTAGGGAAATTCCAAAAGGAAAACTGGGAGATAAAGAAACGAAGATTTATTCTATTGATCTTACTGGCCAGAATGAGCGTGAAATCGTTACACCCATGGAAGCTTCTGACCCAGCTTGGTCCCCCTTGATTCCATGAGATTGGCATATTATAGTCCCTTTGGGCCAGTTGTTTGTCTTTCGGTTACTATAATTAGTTAAATCGGTTTCTTGGCGACACTTCGGCATATTTTCGACACTTCAGCATATTTTTATGAGGTGGGTTGCAATTTTACTAAAGTTCTAATATCTCATACCTTCTGATCAAGGGGATCAATGAAATGCGTTTAAGGAACCTTACATATTTGTTAGCGGGTCTTTTTCTTGTGGGCGCCTGTGAGACGACCCTGGAGGAAAAGGGTAGTGCTCAGGGAATTGGCGAGTTAAAAGCCAAGACCTATGGTGGGCAGGTTACTATGAAACCTCGGCCACCTAAGCCTAAGGGTTTTAGTATCACACCAGGTTCTGGGCGGGATTTTGTCGTCAATGTCGGTGACCGCGTCTTTTTTGCGGTCGACAAGTCAAATTTGTCGTCTGAAGCTAGGGCAATGCTAGAAAAACAGGTCGCTTGGCTCAAACGTTATGGCAACGTCAATGTAACCATCGAAGGGCATGCTGATGAGCGTGGTACAAGGGAGTATAACCTAGGGTTAGGAGAACGTCGCGCTAATTCAGCGAAGGATCTCTT